>NZ_JCAFRG010000003.1:0-523880 GCF_059367845.1 Stenotrophomonas sp. YJH_SMC_20
CAACATCCTGGCCAGAAAGCTGGCCAGGATCGCTTGGGGCGTCTTCAAGAGCGGCCGGGACTTTGACCCGGCCATGCTGAAAGTGGGTCAAGCCTGCTTCCAGCAGGCTTGACCACGAACATAGGATCTCGGCTCTACAGGGGTCAGCGCAGCTGGCTTTCGGCGAATTCCCAGTTGACCAGCTGCCAGAAGGCGTCCAGGTAACGCGCCCGGTCATTCTGGTACTCGGTGTAGTAGGCGTGCTCCCATACATCGCAGCACAGCAGCGGGGTGCTTTCGCCGGTCAGCGGCGTGCCGGCGTTGCGGGTGGCCTGGATGCCGAGCTGGCCACCGGGGTGCTGCACCAGCCATACCCAGCCCGAGCCGAACAGGCCCAGCGCGGCGCGGTTGAACTCCTCGCGCAGGCGCTGCGCGTCACCGAACTGGCGCTTGACCAGCTCGCCCAATCGGCCCTGCGGCTCGCCGCCGCCGCGCGGCCGCAGGCACTGCCAATAGAAGCCGTGGTTCCAGGCCTGGGCGGCCGCATCGAACAGCCTGCCCTGGGCGTGGCGGACGATCTCATCCAGCGACGCTTCCTCCCACTCGGTGCCGAGGATGCCGGCGTTGACGGCATCTACATAGGCGCGATGGTGGCGGCCGTGGTGCAGTTCCACGGTCTGTGCGGACAGGTGCGGCTGCAGGGAGCCGGGAAGGTAGGGCAGGGCAGGCAATTCAACAGGCATGGACAGGTTCGTGGCCAGAGGGGCGGCGGCAGCCGGTTCCATCCGTTTACAATGGCGGCTACCGTGGGCAGTCTAGCCGACCACCGCGGTCGGTTTGTCCGGCGAAGCAAGGAGTGTGGTTGTGGCGGTAATGCAGCAAATCCAGGCCGAGGTCGATCGTTACCCGCTCGTGCTGTTCATGAAGGGCACCCCGCAATACCCGATGTGCGGCTTCTCCAGCCGCGCGGTACAGGCGTTGATGGCGGCCGGCGCGGTCACCCTGCGCACCGTCAACGTGCTGGAAGAACCCGAGATCCGCGCCAACCTGCCGCGCTTTTCCAACCTGCCGACCTTCCCGCAGCTGTTCATCAACGGTGAGTTGATTGGTGGCTGTGACATTGTCCTGGAGTTGTTCGAAGCCGGCGAGCTCAAGCGCATCGTCGAAGAGGCGACCCAAGGATGAGTGCCTGGCCATCGACGTCACCGGCCGACGGGGCGCTCGATGGCCGCCCGTTGCAGGATCGCGTAGTGCTGGTCGCCGGTGCCGGTGGCGGATTGGGTAGTGCGGCGGCAGTGGCTGCTGCGGCCGCCGGTGCCACCGTGGTCCTGCTGGGCCGCAAGCCGCGCCGCCTGGACCGTGTCTACGCCCAGGTGCAGGCGGTCGGCCCGGAGCCGCTGCTGTATCCACTGGACCTGGAAGGCGCGGGCCCCGACGACTATGCCGAGCTGGCCCAGGCCCTGCAGCGCGAGCTGGGGCGATTGGACGGCCTGCTGGTCTGTGCCGCTCACTTCCCTGGCCTGACCCCGTTTGAACTGGCCGACCCGGCCAGTTTCGCCCGCGCGGTGCACGTCACCCTGACCGCGCCGGCCTGGCTGGCCCAGGCCTGCCTGCCGCTGCTGCGGCAGCGTGAAGATGCGGCGCTGGTGTTTGCGGTCGATGCTCCCGAACGGGTGGGGCAGGCTTACTGGGGCGGTTATGGCGTGGCCCAGCATGGCCTGCGTGGCCTGATCGCCAGCCTGCACGACGAACTCGGCCGCAGCCCGGTACGGGTCAGTGGCCTGTACCCCGGTCCGCTGCGCACAGCCCTGCGGGCCCGGGCCTATTCCGTTGATCAGGACCCGGCCGCCCAAGGCCCGGAAGCCGCAGCGGCAGCGGCGGTGACCCTGTTGTCCGGCGCTGGCGCCGCCTGGCGGGGCAAGATTCTCGATGCCAGCGAGGCGCCCCCTGCGGAGTGAGTGCCGGGGAAAGACGGAGTGAAGAGCCCGTCACGATTGCGTTGCGAACCGGTGCCGTTTGTCGCACAACCGTCACATTGATGGCGTAGCGTGTTAATCTAGTGTTAACCGTTAGGGCTGCCTTCAGCCGAGCGGTAGGGAACCCCAGATAACTCTCCGATCAGCCACCCGCAGGGCTGCTTGGATGCGCTTTTTTTCCGCCATCGCCAACTCGCATCGAGGCTACCGAAAAATGACCCACCCACTCCGGATGTCCAAGCTTACCCTTGGTCTCGTGGCTGCACTTGCTGCCGCTCCCGCCTTCGCCCAGAGCAGCACCTCCGCCGGTGTCGGCGGCCAGGTGATGTCCGCCGCAGGCCAGCCTGTTGCCGGCGCTGAAGTCACCATCACGCACACCGAGTCGGGCACTGTTTCGCGTGCCACCACCGATGCGTCGGGTCGCTACAACGCGCGCGGCCTGCGCGTGGGTGGTCCGTACACCATCACCATCACCAAGCCCGGTGAAGGCACCAAGACCGAAGAAGGTGTCTACCTGAACCTGAACCAGGTCAACACCGTCAATGCCAACCTGGGCGGTGATCTGGCTGCGACCAACCTGGACGCGGTGAACGTTGTCGCCACTGCCGGCGGCCTGGACCTGTTCAGCGCCAACAAGATGGGCACCGGCACCAACGTGACCCGCGAAACGATGGATGCATTGCCGTCGGCCAGCCGCAACATCCAGGACTACGTCCGCCTGGATCCGCGCATCTCGCAGGTCAGCAAGGCTGACGGCGCGATCTCGGCCGGTGGCCAGAACACCCGTTACAACGCCATCCGCATCGACGGCATCAGCGCCTCCGATCCGTTCGGCCTGGGCTCCAACAACCTGCCGACCGAGCGTCAGCCGGTGTCGATGGACGCCATCCAGGAAATCAACATCGACCTGGCCAACTACGACACCACCATCGCCGGTGGTACCGGTGCGGTGATCAACGCCGTGACCAAGTCGGGCACCAATGAATTCCACGGCACCGTGTACGGCTCGTACCGCGACAAGGACATGGTCCGTTCGCGCCTGGAAGGTGACAAGCAGGACTTCAACGGCTTCGAGGACGAGAAGACCTACGGCATGACCTTCGGCGGCCCGATCGTCAAGGACAAGCTGTTCTTCTTCACCAACTACGAAAAGTACGAGCGCTCGGCCGCCGGCGTCGCGCTGAGCGACACGCCGATCGGCCGTGGCACCATCACCCAGCAGCAGATCACCGACGTCCAGAACTTCCTGGGCAAGCTGGGCTACGATCCGGGCAGCCTGACGGCGCCGAACAGCAAGACCGAGATCGAGGAGTATGCGGTCAAGCTGGACTGGAACATCAACGAGAACCACCGTGCGGCCCTGCGCTACAACAAGATGGAGCAGAACGTCGTTCGCTTCCCGCAGGTCAGCAGCAGCGCCATCTCGCTGAGCAACTTCTGGTACCAGCAGCCCACTGAGTACGAAACCTGGATGGGCGAACTGTTCAGTGACTGGTCCGAGAACTTCTCGACCGAGTTCAAGGTCTCGCACAAGGATTACTCGGCCAACCGCGTCCCGCTGGTCGACATGCCGCAGATCCGCATCAAGTCGGGCAACGATTCGCTGTACGTCGGTACCGAACAGAACACCCACGTCAACATCGTCGAGTCGAAGGAACTGAGCGCCTTTGGTGCCGGTACCTGGTACATCGGTGACCACACCGTCAAGTTCGGCTTCGATTACTCGAAGAATGACCTGATGAACTTCTACGGCCGCAACCTCAACGGCGTGTACGAATTCAACAGCGTCAACGATTTCCTGGCGGGCAAGGCTTCGCGCTACCAGCTGCGTGCTCCTCGCGCCGATGGCAGCCGCAGCGACATCCCGGCCGACTTCACCCTGAAGAACACCGGCGTGTTCGTGCAGGACACCTGGGCGATCAACTACAACCTGAACCTGATGTTCGGCGTGCGCATCGACATGCCTGACTTCAGCACCCAGCGCCTGTACAACCCGCGCATCGAGCAGCTGTACGGCTTCAACAACACCAAGCTGGTCGACAAGAACCTGGTGCAGCCGCGCGTCGGCTTCAACTACACCTTCGACAGCGATCGCCCGACCCAGCTGCGCGGTGGCGTGGGCCTGTTCGGCGGCGCCGCCCCGAACGTGTGGCTGGCAGGTGCCTACCAGAACACCGGCCTGAACTACATCGAGTACGACGAGCGCAGCATCCCGGCCGGTGCCTTCACTCCGGACGGCAACAACCCGTACATCCCGGCCGGTGGCCCGGCTTCGGCCCGTCAGAACGTCGACATTATCGCGCCGGGCACCCGCCTGCCGTCGGTGTGGAAGGCCAACCTGGCGTTCGACCATGAGCTGCCGTGGTACGGCATCGTCGCGTCGGCCGAAGTGCTGTTCACCAAGGTCAAGGACGGCATCTACTTCGACCGTCTGGACGTGTCGGCGCCGACCGCCTTCGGTCAGGATGGCCGCGCGATCTACTGGAACGATGCTGGACGCAACTCGGCGAACACTCGCATCGATAAGGGTGTCGACTACGGCATCTCCACCGGTACCAAAAATGCAGTTGATCGTTTCAACCGTCCGAAGGACATCGGCGACGTTCTGGTCCTGCGCAACACCGACAAGGGCCGCGGCACCCAGGCCACCTTCTCGCTGGCCAAGCCGCTGACCGAGAACTGGGGCTGGTCGCTGGGTTACACCTACACCAAGTCCACCGAAGTCAGCCCGCTGTCCAGCTCGCAGAACACCTCGAACTGGAACAACACGCTCATCTTCAACGCCAATGAGAACGTGGCCTACAATTCGCGTTACGCGATGAAGGACCGCGTCACCGGCACCCTGGAGTGGAAGCACAACTTCTTCGGTGACAACGCCACCCGCGTGGGCCTGTTCTACGAAGGTCGCTCGGGCCGTCCGTACAGCTACATCTTCTACAACGATGCCAACGGCGACGGTGCCACCACCAACGACCTGTTCTACGTGCCGAAGGGTCCGGGCGACGTGCTGTTCACCGGCGGTGCCGCAATGGAGAAGCAGTTCTTCGACTGGCTGGCGCAGAACCCGGAACTCGATGCCTACCGTGGCAGCGTGGTCCCGGCCAACCGCCACCGCGCCTCGTGGGTCAACAGCTTCGACGTCCGCGTCAGCCAGGAATTCCCGGGCTTCATGAAGGGTCACAAGGGTGAAGTCGCCCTGGACATCATGAATGTCGGCAACCTGCTGAACAAGAAGTGGGGCCTGATCGACGACTACGGCTTCTACTCGACCCGTCGCGTTGCCAACTACGCAGGTATCGATCCGGCCACCGGCAAGTACGTGTACTCCTTCACTGGTTCGACCGACAACCCGTCGGTGCAGGAAAACAACAACGACAAGGGCAACACCGCCGTGTCGCGTTGGTCGATGCAGCTGACCCTGAAGTACAAGTTCTGATCCATCAGCGCTTGAAGTGGTAAGTGGAAACGGCCGGGGAAACCCGGCCGTTTTCCGTTCAGGCGAAAGTCCTTGCAGGGCGTGGGGCAACGGCGTAGCATCCAGAAATGTGCGCGGTGCCAACGCCGCCGATGCGGTCCCGGAATGGCGGACGCGGGCGGCACACATCCAACGGTCGGGCTTCCCGGCCGTTTTGCTTTTTAAGGGGGCGGCAGTACAGTCGGAAACCTTGAAGGAAGCGAAAAATTGGATATGACCACGAACGAAAAATCAGCCCGCGCACTGCCGGTGCAGGACGCGCGGATCTACCCGCGCGGTGGGCTGGATGTGCTGTCGCGGGCCGAAGTGGCACGCCTGCGCGATGCCTCCGCCGGCGGCATGCATGAGCTGCTGCGCCGCTGCGCGTTGGCCGTGCTGACCAGCGGCAGCGCCTCCGACGATCCGCGCGCTGCGCGCGATCTCTACCCTGATTTCGACATCCAGGTAGCGCAGCAGGATCGCGGCGTGCGCATCGATCTGGTCAACGCACCGGCGATGGCCTTCGTCGACGGCGAGATCATCCGCGGCGTCGCCGAACTGCTGTTCGCCGTCGTGCGCGACCTGGCCTACATGGCCATCGAAATGGGCCCGGCCTACGCGGCCGAGCTGGAGTCATCCGAGGGCATCACCAACGCGGTGTTCGGCCTGCTGCGCAACGCGCGCATCCTCAACCCGGGCGATCCGAACCTGGTGGTGTGCTGGGGCGGCCATTCGATCTCGCGCGACGAATACCTGTACACCAAGCAGGTGGGCTATGAACTGGGCCTGCGCGGCCTGGACATCTGCACCGGCTGTGGCCCGGGTGCGATGAAGGGCCCGATGAAGGGTGCCACCATCGCCCACGCCAAGCAGCGCCGTACCGTGACGCGTTACATCGGCCTGACCGAGCCGGGCATCATCGCCGCCGAGTCGCCGAACCCGATCGTCAACCACCTGGTGATCATGCCGGACATCGAGAAGCGCCTTGAGGCCTTCGTCCGCATCGGCCACGGCATCATCGTGTTCGCCGGTGGCGTCGGTACCGCCGAAGAGATCCTGTACCTGCTCGGCATCCTGCTGCGCGAGGAGAACAAGGACCTGCCGTTCCCGCTGATCCTGACCGGCCCGACGGTAGCGGCACCGTACTTCGAGCAGATTGATCGCTTCATCCGCCTGACCCTGGGCGATGCGGCTGCCGAGCGCTACGAGATCATCATCGGCGACCCGGTGGCGGTTGCGAAGAAGATGGCCACCGGCATCAAGCGCGTGCGCGAGCACCGCCTGGCGCAGAAGGACTCGTTCTTCTTCAACTGGTCGATCGAGATTCCGTGGGAGTACCAGCAGCCGTTCGTACCCACCCACGAAGCGATGGCGGCGCTGGACCTGCACCACGGGCGTGCCCCGCACGCGCTGGCGGCCGACCTGCGCCGCGCATTCTCGGGCATCGTCGCCGGCAACGTGAAGGAAGACGGCATGCGCCGCATCGAGCAGTTCGGGCCGTTCCAGATCCACGGTGACCCGGACATGATGCAGGCGCTGGATGCGCTGCTGCGCGCCTTCGTCGAGCAGCGCCGGATGAAGATCTCCGGCGAATACCAGCCCTGCTACCAGGTGCTGGCCTGAGCCTGCGCCGGCGCGATGGGGATCGCGCCGGCACGGGTAGGGGAGGGCGGGTCGTCAAGGCTTTGACGCCCGTCGCCCCGGATTGACCGTTCATCCTGCCGCCGCTTGCCGGTGACGGGGCGATGGCCCATCGTGGCCACCAACACGCTGGGGAGCGTCCAATGTCTTTGCGCCGGCAAAACGGCTTCACGCTGGTTGAGTTGATGGTCACGGTTGCCGTGCTGGCGATCGTGGCCGCGATCGCCTTTCCGAGTTTCCAAGGCACTCTCCGCTCCAATCGGGTTGCGTCGGCAAACAATGAAGTCCTGGGCCTGCTCAGCCTGGCGCGGAGCGAGGCAATTCGCAGCAACCGCGGCGGTGGCGTGTGTGGCAGCAGCGACGGCGCGAGCTGTGACGGTAACTGGTCTGCCGGCATGCTGGCCTTCACTGACACCGATGGTGATGGCACGATGTCCTCCGAGGAAACCGTACTGCGGTTCGTCAGCGGCAGCCCCAAGCTGCAGCTGAGTGGGCCGTCGGAAGAGATCGCCTTCGATGGGCGGGGGCGCCGCCGGGCCGCCAGCGATCAGTCGATCCAGCTGGAGCCGGATGTGTGCAGCAAGGGCGCACTGGACAAACGCACTCTTACGGTAAATGCCTCTGGGCAGATCCGCAGCAGCAAGGAAACCTGCTCATGAACCCGCGTTCCATCCGCGCACGCCAAGCGGGCGGCTTCACTCTGCTGGAAGTGCTGGTTGCAATTATCGTTCTGGCATTCGGCCTGCTGGGATTCGCCCTGCTGCAGACCATGAACGTCCGCTTCGTACAGAGCGCCAACTATCGTACCCAGGCAACCAATCTCGCCTACGACCTGACCGAGCAGATGCGCAGCAACCGCTATCAAGCGGCGTGGTACACCGCCGCGTCGTTTGAGGCAGGCAGCAAAACCGCAGAGAAGGCGTGCACGGCCGACACCGGCGACGTCGCTATTGCTGCAAAAATTGAACGTTGGCAATGCCAGGTTGTGAAGGCGCTGGGTGACGATGCCGGTGCCGAAGTGACCTACAAGGGGGGCGTGGTGAACGTCGCGATCACCTGGGGCGACCAGCGCTGGGATCCGGATGATCCGGACAAGGCCACTACCTTCGCGCTGGCGACGGAACTGTGAGCATGACCATGAAACATCGTACCTCCATGGCTGGTCTATCGCTGGTCGAACTGATGGTTGCCCTGGTGATCAGCTTGGTGTTGATGCTGGGCGTGGTCCAGGTGTTCATTGCCTCACAGACGGCTTCGCGCCTGTCTGAGGGGGCCTCCCGCGTCCAGGAAAATGCACGATTCGCGTTGGACTTCCTGGAGCGGGACATCCGGATGGCCGGGCACATGGGCTGCGTCAACGACCAGGCCCATGTAGTGAAGAATCAGGGAGACCCGGTATCGCATCTCGGTGCGACCTCCGGTGATGGCAGTCCGTTGGATTTCAGTGTTTCCATCCAGGGCTTCGACGCTCCCGACACGGCTCCCGGCGGCAGTCTGGCGCTAGGCGCGGACTGGTCCGCGCCGCAAGGCCTGCCGGCCGCGATCGCCGGATTGAGCCCGGCACCGGCCGGCGGCAGCGATGTGCTGCTGCTCCGGTTCTTCGCCCCGATGGGGGCGCCGGTCACGGCGATCTCTTCCAATGGCGGCGATGCACTCCTGGACGTGGATAGTGACCACGTCGCGCGCCTGACCAGCGATGGCATCAGCACGCCCACTCTGTTCGGCATCGCTGACTGTGGGCATGCCGATGTGTTCGCAGGCACGTTGAGCGCTGCGCGGGTGACTGCGACCTCTCTGGACCTGTCGCGCTACGTGGCCCAGCCAACCGGGCAGACGATGCTCTATCGCGCCGAGTCGATGGTCTATTACGTGGGTATCAATCCGGAGACGAAACAGCCTGGCCTGCGGCGAGCGCGTGCCGACAGCGATGGGGAATACACGATCAATGAAGAGTTGGTGGAAGGCATCGAAAGCCTGCAGCTGATGTACGGCCTGGACAACACTGCCAACATCAGTATCAGCACTCCGCCGGCCGGCAACATCACCCAGCTCGACGCAGCCGGCGGGGTCAGCACGGATGCCAATGCCGAGGGTGCTGCACAGTGGTTGCGCGTGGGGCAGGTGCAGGTTGGATTGCTGGCGCGCAGCCCATCGCCGTCGTCCTCGGCCCAATCGGCCAATGCGCTATCGGTGCTCGGCGTTGAGTTCACCAACAGTGACAAGCCCGACGGTCGCTACCGGTCCAGTTATGAAGTGTCGATTGCCCTGCGCAATCGCTTGTTCGGAAACTGATCATGCCCCATTTCCAGCGTTCATTCAGACCCGTCACCGCCCCCCGCCAGCAACGCGGTGCGGTGTTGTATGTCGCGTTGATCATGCTCATCCTGCTGGCATTGCTGGGTATCGCTGGCATGCAGGTGGCGGGCATGCAGGAGAAGATGGCAGCCAACTACCGAGCCGCCAACCGGGCGTTCCAGAATTCAGAAGGTGTGGTGCGTGCAGCCGAGCGCACGGTGGAACAGATCGCCAATCGCCAGGATGTCGGCGACGAGAGCCTGGTACAGGCCAGCGATGTGTCGCGGGTCTGCGATGACGGATTTGACCCGGCCGATTGGGCCGTGGAGCGCCGCGACGATACTCGCCCTGCCGTCAACGTAAGGCAGATCGACAGTTGCGTCATTGGTGAATCGGCACTGGAGATGGGGCGGCCACTGGAAGACATCACACCGATCTACCAGATCACCGGATTTGCCACTGACGATGTGGATGCCAGCTCGTCCGCAGTGGTCATCGATACCGTATTCAAACTCTGAGGACGCAGGCCATGGCTTCGCGCAAATTCCGCTTCATGGCCGCAGGTGGCGCCGCACTGGCGCTGGGTGGGGGCTACTTCATCTATACCCTGATGGCGGCCCAGGGCCAGGGTACGCTGGCGCAGGCGCCGCTGAACATCCAGGTTCAGACGCCACCGGCATTCCTGATGGCGCTGGATGATTCCGGTTCGATGCTGTGGGAAACGCTGAACAATACTCGTGATGGTGTCTATCGCTGGGATGGCAGCAGCTTCTACAACCAGGGCGTTGCCAACGGCTACGGTGATTCCGTGCAGCGCTATCTGTATGTATTTCCGAGTTATGGGCGTGATAGCCAGGTGGCCATACCACCGCTGGACAATTTTGGATTCGCACGTTCCCCGGACGTCAACCCGTCGTATTACGATCCCCGCGAAACCTACCCCGGTTGGAAGACGGGCCTGTCGGGCGAGGCTGCCTCCAATTACATGGAGATCAAGCCGGCCAATGCGCCTCTTGATCCCCGACCAGCTGGTGCACCTGCCAAAATCGGCGGTTCACTGAATCTGACTGCGGATTCCTTGTTGACCAGCATGGCTACGGGGGCGAAGGATCCGGCGAACTGGCGCTTCCGCTTTCGTTCCGGCATGAAGCTGCCGGTAGGCGCCCGTATCGAGATCAATCGGTGCAGCTTGAGCGGTGGAGTTACCCAGAAGGAAGACAAATTCCTCAGGGTCACCCGCGAGGCCACCATCAGCAGCTCATTCTGCGATGCTGCTGTGGCCTTCTATCCGGCCACGTTCTTCCTGGCGGATCCTGCCACGTTGCCTGCGGAGTATGGTTACACCGCCACTCCGGTGGCGATAACCAATCCGGCTGGTGGGCGGCCAGGCACCCTCTACAAGTATGAAATCAAGCTTGAGAATTTCAACAAGGACGAGGGCAAGTACAACGCTGCCATGCAGAGCTTTGCAAACTGGTTCAGCCTGTACCGGACGCGTCGTGAGGCGTTGATCGGTGCCGCTACCAATGCACTGTACGACACCACCAATCTCCGCGTGGGCTGGTTCCGTATCAATGGCCAACGTCCGGTGACCATGTTCAACATGACCACCGAATCGGAAAGAGCGCGGCTGCTGGGGGAGATCATCGGTGAGATGCGCGCCAGTAGCAGCACGCCGAACCGTTCGGCTGCGGACTACCTCGGTAAGCAGTTCCAGCGCACGGATGAAGGGGCGCCTGTGCTGCTGGCTTGTCAGAAGAATGCGGGCATGCTGTTCACTGACGGCTATATCAATGAAAGCGAAAACAAGACTCTGATGAAGGACCTGGTGGCGCCCTACTACAAGGGCCCGCTGGTCGAGGACCTTGATAACAGCTCTGTGCCGGTTCCTGCAGAGTGCAGCAGTTCGAGTCCGGACCCGTCATTGGACTGCAACAAGAAGCTGCACATGAATTTCTACGGCGTGACGCTGGGGACGCTGGGCAAGGAGTTCGGCGTCAAGTACCTTCCGGATCCCAAGCGCCCCTGGGTGCTCAGCCCAGATCCGTATGTTGTCAAGCCCAATTTCCCGACCACGACGCAGGATCTCAAGCCGGAAGCGGTCGACGAGCTGTGGAACGCGGTGTATGACACCCGCGGCGAGATGGTCAACGCCACGCGCCCGGGCGAAATCACCGCTGCCATGCGCCGGATCATCAGCAATGTTGCCCAGGGGGCCACGCCGTCCGGCTCGCGTTCGTTGACGGGGGCTCGTATCGGCGTGGGCTCGCTGTCGGTGGAGCCGTTCTACGAGGCGACCAACAACGGCACCGACTGGTACGGCAGGCTGCATGCCTACTCGCTGAAGGTGGACGAATCAACGCGCAGGATTGTCTCGGAGGAGGCATGGGAAGCGTCGGCGAAGATGCCAGCGGCCGCATCGCGCCGCATCCGCTTCTGGCGCAACGGTGAACTGGTTGATTTCACCGGCAGTAATGTCAGCCTGGCCAACCTGTGCGACAAGTCGAGTGTGATGTATCCGGGCATGCTGATCTGCAGTGCCTCGGAACTCGAAGGGCTCGCCACGAATTCGGCTACCGCCGTTGCGTACCTGCGTGGAGACACAACCAACGAAAAGCGCAGCGGCGGCAAGCTGCGCGACCGTACCACAGTGCTTGGGGACATCATCACCTCTACGCCGGCCCTGAGCTCGCCGCTCGATGACTACGGCTTCCGTCGCCTGCCAGGCGCGATGGGCACCAGTTATGCCGACTATATGGTCACCAAGCGCAATGACCGACGCTACATGGTCTACGCGGCTGCCAACGACGGGATGCTGCACGCCTTTGATGGCGGCATGGGCGCGGATGGCGAGATGGACAGCGATGGTGGCAAGGAGCTGTTTGCCTATATCCCATCCACATCGTTGGGTCATATGGGCAATCTGTTGCTGCCCAACGATCCCACCAACCAGAACGTCCAGCGCTTCCAGCATCGCTACTATGTCGATGGCCCGGTGACGATCAGTGATACCTACAGCGGCGGAAGCTGGACGACCTCGCTGGTCGGCACGGCGGGTGCCGGTGGGCGCAGCGTGTTCGCGCTGGATGTGTCTGATCCGGCCAGCTTCGGCGGCACCGGTTCGCTGCTGTGGGAGATCAGTGATCTCAACGCCTCGCTGGATGAGGACGTAAGGAGCAATATCGGCTACGTGCTGGGCAAGCCGGTGATCGTGCCGATGAAGAACTCTGACGGCTCGGTGGGCTTCAGGGCGATCTTTGGCAATGGCTATGAAAGCAAGAGCGGAAAAGCCGTGTTGTTCGTGGTCGACATGGCGGCTGGCAATACGCCGACCATCCGCATGATCGAGGCGGTCGAGTCGGGTACGGATCTGCCTGCCGGCAGCAATGGGCTGGGCAACATTGTGGTGGTGGATCGTTGGGGTGGGGCTGGACAGAACGAACGGGTCCGCGATGGTCTTGCTGATACCGTCTATGGTGCTGACAAGCGCGGAGCGGTCTGGAAGTTCGACCTGCGTGCCGACGCGGCACCGACGGTTCCGCTGTTCACCACCGATACCCATGTCGATCGCAGTGACAAGCGAACCTATCGCCAACCCATCACCGGCGGCTTGACGGTAACCACAGGCCCATCCGGTGGCGTGATGCTGATCTTCGGCACCGGCAGCTTCTCGTACTACGGCGATGAGAACGACGCTGCGGTGCAGGCGCTGTATGGCATCAATGACGTTGAAACCGGGCAGCCCAGTGCTACGCTGACGTCGGCCAATCTGCGCCCGTTCGCGGCGCAATTTGAGAATGGCGTTCGCACCCTGCTTCCGGGCACTGTTCCGGCGCTAAGCCGCGGCTGGACCGTAACGCTGTCCAACAAGGAGCGTGCGGTCGGCAATCCGCGCATCGTTTCCGGAGTGGTGTTCATGCCCACCTATATCCCGTCCGAGGCCAAGGGCTGCTCGGTGGATGGCGCGAACTGGGTGTTTGGCCTGCAGGCCGGCAGTGGCGAAGCGGCAATGTCGCAGGTGCGCTTCGGTGCACCGGACGGCACGTCGCCGGGGGCAGGTACGGCCGGTGTACCCCTGGAAACGGGCGGCAACGCACCGGTCAGGGATGTCACGACCTCTGTTGTCCCTCGCCTTGCGCCGCCGGATCCGGGTGAACCAGGGACTCCTCCACCGACGCCGCCGGGCGAGGCCTGTCTGATGCAGATTTCGGTGGCAGGTGCAAAACCGATGTACTTGCCTTACCCGTGTGGTCGCCAGTCGTGGAGGCAGATCCAGTGAGTAGTGTCCGTGCTTCGTCGATCAATGGAGTTGCTGCAATGCACACGACGTTCGCCCCTGGCCGCCTGGCCCGCGGATTCACTCTCATTGAACTGATGATCGTGGTGGCAGTCGTGGCGATCCTCGCTGCGATCGCGTACCCGAACTACAGCGATCATGTGCGAAAGTCGCGGCGTGCGCAGGCCAAGGCCGATCTGGTGGAGTATGCGCAGCTGGCCGAGCGCTACCACACCATCAACAACACCTATGTGGGCTTCACCTTCCCGGGCGGAGCTGATTCCATCAACTCGCCACGCGAGGGCGGCACTGCGGCGTACACCTTGTCCATGGAAACCGCGCAATCGACGTTTACGTTTACGGCGACGGCTGCCAATGCTCAGGCCGAAGACAAGTGTGGTGACCTGTCCCTCAATCAGGCCAATGTGAAGACATCCAAGGGCACGCTGTCCGAATGCTGGTGATGTGGAAAAGCGCGCCGGCGGGCGTCGTGGGCAGGAGTGTTGCACTCTCTGATCGAGGTGATTACAATGCGCCTCCCCGCCCGAATAGCTCAGCCGGTTAGAGCACTTGACTGTTAATCAGGGGGTCGTTGGTTCGAGTCCAACTTCGGGCGCCAGGTTATACGCATCAAAGGCTTGCGGTCATCCGCAGGCCTTTTTTTGTTATCAGCAGGGTCGATCGGTCCTGGTCCGTGTTGATCGGACGCGCCCGCTGTTGCTGACGATTATCCGGGAGTGCTCACGGCCGTCCGCGCAGATGCGCAGCGTCAGATTGGCTCCAGGGCTGCGGCCATCCGGTTGGAAGTAAAGCTGCGGCCGGCCACTGCTGGTGGTTCCCCGGATCCTGATGTTCGGAAAGCCTGCCTGGTGCATCAGAATAGCGTCGGCAGAAGAGGGGGGTTCGCGCCGGCCGCTTGTCCTGTAGATGACCCACCCCTGGCTCCAGTCGTCGCCGCAGTGGTGGCCATCGGTGCTTGCGCAGATGCCGATCAAGTTTCGGCGCATGATCGCCTGGTAGCGCGCAGCAGCGAGTCCGGACTGCAGGTTGATACGGGTGGCGTCCGCACGCTGCCGCAACAGCATCGAATGCAGGGTGGGCCATCCGGCGGCCAGCAGCACGGCCAACACGGCCACCACCGCCATCAGTTCGACCAGGTGCATGCCTCGCGGCGCCGTAGGGCTGGGGATTGGGCAGTGGCGCATGAGTCCAGCCTCCCTCGTCCAGCGTCGCCGGCGCCATCAGGCACTGCCGCGCCCGCCTGCCCGGAAACCCCTCAGCTGGCCGTCACCGCTTGCCCCGTATACTCACCCTTCCCGGGAACTGGCAACACCATGAGCGACCGTTTTGAACTCGTCTCGCCGTATTCGCCGGCAGGCGACCAGCCTGATGCCATCGCAAAGCTGACCAGCAACTTCGAAGCGGGCATCGCCAAGCAGACCCTGCTGGGCGTCACCGGTTCGGGCAAGACCTACACCATCGCCAACGTCATCCAGAACGTGCAGAAGCCGACGCTGATCATGGCGCCGAACAAGACGCTGGCGGCGCAGCTGTACGGTGAGTTCAAGGCATTCTTCCCGCACAACGCGGTGGAGTACTTCGTCAGCTACTACGATTACTACCAGCCGGAAGCCTACGTGCCGTCGTCGGACACCTTCATCGAGAAGGACAGTTCGATCAACGAACACATCGAGCAGATGCGGCTGGCCGCGACCAAGACCCTGCTGTCGCGCCCGGACGCGATCGTGGTGGCCACGGTGTCCGCGATCTATGGCCTGGGTGCGCCGGAAGACTACCTTTCACTGCGCCTGATCCTGTCCAAGGGCGAGCGCATCGACCAGCGCAACCTGATCAATCACCTCACCCAGCTGCAGTACACGCGCAATGAGTACGAGCTGCAGCGCGGTACCTTCCGCGTGCGCGGCGAAGTGATCGACGTGTTCCCGGCCGAGTCGGACAGCGAAGCACTGCGCCTTGAACTGTTCGATGGCGAGGTCGAGAAGATCACCCTGTTCGACCCGCTGACCGGCGAGACGCTGCGCAACATGCAGCGCTTCACGGTCTACCCGAAGACCCACTATGCGACCACGCGCGAGCGCGTGCTGGCGGCGATCGAGACGATCAAGGTAGAGCTGAAGGAGCGGCTGGAGCAGCTCTACGCGCAGAACAAGCTGGTGGAGGCGCAGCGCCTGGCCCAGCGCACCCAGTTTGACCTGGAAATGATGGCCGAGGTTGGCTACTGCAACGGCATCGAGAACTACTCCCGGCATCTGACCGGCAAGAATGCCGGCGAGCCGCCGCCGACCCTGTTCGATTACCTGCCGCCGGATGCACTGCTGGTGATCGACGAATCGCACGTGACCATTCCGCAGATCGGCGCCATGTTCAAGGGCGACCGCTCGCGCAAGGAGACCCTGGTCGAATTCGGTTTCCGCCTGCCGTCGGCGCTGGACAACCGCCCGCTGCGCTTCGAGGAGTGGGAGGAGCGCTGCCCGCGCAGCATCTACGTGTCGGCCACGCCCGGGCCCTATGAACTGCGTGAAGCCGGTGACGAGATCACCGAACTGGTGGTGCGCCCGACCGGCCTGATCGACCCGGTGGTGGAGATCCGCCCGGTCGGTACCCAGGTCGACGACCTGATGAGCGAGGCCAACGCGCGCATCAAGGCGGGCGACCGCGTGCTGGTCACCACGCTGACCAAGCGCATGGCCGAGAATCTCACGGAATACCTCACCGAACATGGTATCCGCGTGCGCTACCTGCACTCGGACGTGGACACGGTCGAGCGCGTGGAGATCATCCGCGACCTGCGGCTGGGCAAGTTCGACGTGCTGGTCGGCATCAACCTGCTGCGCGAAGGCCTGGACATGCCCGAGGTATCGCTGGTGGCGATCCTTGATGCCGACAAGGAGGGCTTCCTGCGTTCCACCGGTTCGCTGATCCAGACCATCGGCCGTGCCGCGCGCAACGTGCGTGGCAAGGCGATCCTGTATGCGGACAAGATCACCCGTTCGATGCAGGCCGCGATCGATGAGACCGACCGCCGTCGTGCCAAACAGGTCGAGTACAACGAGGAACATGGCATCGTGCCGCGCTCGGTGGCGCGCCCGATCGTCGACGTGCTGGAAGGCGCGCGTTCGGATGCGGCAGAGAAGGAAGCGAAGAAGGGCAAGGGCAAGGGCAGGCCTGGCGTGGCCGAGGACGGGGGCGACTATCGCTCGCTCAGCCCGGCCCAGCTGGCGTCCCGTCTCAAGGCGCTGGAACAGCAGATGTACCAGCATGCGAAGGACCTCGAATTCGAGGACGCGGCCCGCGTGCGCGACCAGATCAGGCAGCTGAAGGAGGCGAGTCTGGGCTGAACGCGGCAGTGCAGCATCTTCTTCACGAGAGTATTGCACTTCACGGCGGGCATACGTAATATACGCGGCCTGCACCGACGCAATCGCGAACGTTCAGAAGCAAAAACGGGCGGTTAGCTCAGCGGTAGAGCACTACCTTGACATGGTAGGGGTCACAGGTTCGAACCCTGTACCGCCCACCACGAAGTCCTCGGAAGAGGGCTGTCGTGAAATGCAAAGCCCGGCCCTGGCGCCGGGTTTTTACGTAGCAAGGCCAGCTTTCGGGCGGCAAGAACAAGATGGGCGGTTAGCTCAGCGGTAGAGCACTACCTTGACATGGTAGGGGTCACAGGTTCGAACCCTGTACCGCCCACCACCTGGCTCCCGGCACTGCCGGTGCAACGGTGGATCAGAATGAAAGCCGGCCCCGGGCCGGCTTTTTTCGTTTGCGCCAATGGGCTGCAGCCAGCGGTCAGCGTTGGGCCACCCATTCGTCGATGCTGATCATGCGCTGCAGCCGCCAATGCCCGTCCACGCGTTCCCAGACCTGCGCAACGCGTGCCGAGCCGGTGCGCTGCTGCGGGGTGTCCGCCCGCAGGGGCTGGTTGCCCACGCGCAGCACGCGATCCTGGCGCAGCCGGTAAAGCTGAAGGGTGGCCGGGTCTGCTTTCTCATCCGGCATTGGAGATGCTCCTGCCTGCCCAGCCTCGGCCTGCAGGATCTGGCTGCGCAGGGAAGCATCCCCGGCGTCGGTATCGCGGCCGAACAGGCCAGCGCACAACAGCAGCAGGGCAAGCATCGGCATGGCACGGTGCTCCGGAGAAGGGAGTCCAGCGTGGCACTGCCCCCTGCGGTGTGAAACCGGTATGCGACGAAAGCCGGTAAAGCGCGCGCCAAGGCGCCCGGGGAAGGATGAATCCGGGGCCGGAAGTGCCGGGCCGCCCCAAGAGACGGCCCGGCGCGATGCCCAATGCGGGTGGGCGCCGATCAACACCGCTGCGCTGGGTCAGCGCTGGCGACCCGCAGTTCGGCTTCGATTACAGCGGATCACAGCACAGCACCTGGCCAGGCTTGCCGGAGTTGCCGAACGGGCAGCTCGGATGCGGCTCGCAACCGGGCGCATAGCCGGTCTTGGGCGCAACGGCAAAGGCCTGGCTGGTGCCGAAGGCCATGGCCGCGACAACGACGATACCGGCGACAGACGAGAACAGCTTCTTCTTACCGATCATGCGTGGCTCCTTCAGGTGTGGAAATGCACGGTGTAGGCCGTTTGCGGGACGGCCTTGCACAGGTCAGTTCGGCTGGCAGCAGATGCGGGTACCACCGATTGTCCCGTTGCCGCCGAAAACGCAGCCCGGCGTGTAGGTGCAGCCCGGCGCGAAGCCAGCCTTGGTTGGCTTCGCAAAGGCCTGGGACGCGCCGAACGACAGCGCGGCGACAACGACGATACCGGCGACGGACGAAAGGACCTTCTTTCCGATCATGTGTATCTCCTTGGTTGGCGTTGGTGTTGCAGTTGCCGAAGGCACCGGAGTGCCGGTTGTGGCGCGAATCTGGTGGCGAGGGCGGGCGCGCGGATCGGGCGCGTGGCGCCTCAGTGCAATGCAAGGCGAGGCGCCAGCGACTTCATGGCGGCCTGCACGACCTGCTCATCGAGCTGGCCGACGTGTTTGTAGGCCACGCTGCCATCTGCAGCCAGCACCACCAGCATCGGTGTGACCGTGGCGCGGTAGCGTCTGGCGGCATCGCCGTCGCTGTCGATGGCGATCGGGAAGCGCAGATCGTGCTTGCCGGCGTAGTCGGCCAGTTCATCGTAGGGAGGAAGCCCCACGCCGACCAGCTCGCTGGTGCCACGTCCGCCAGCAATCTGCTGCAGCTGCGGCATCGAGGCCAGGCAATAGCGGCAGGCGGTGGAAAAGAAGTACAGGATCTGGGCAGTGCTGCGTTCGCCGCCGATCATCACCCGGGTGCGCTGGGTGGTTTTCAATGCCAACGTATCGGCACGCGTGCCCAGCGCCAGGCCATGCGCCTCATGCTGCATGGCCTGCAGCTGGGCGGCCATCTGCTCGTTGATCTGCCGCAACTGGCGGTTCTGCCATCCCAGCGCGATGATCAACGCCGACAGCAGCAGGGTAGCAACAGGAACCAGGGCGCGCTTGAGCATTGATCATCCTTGAACGCAGCGTTGTCCGGAACATACCCGAACTGCGGCGCGAGTTGTTAAGCAGACGTTCCGCGCGTCGCCGTGGCGTGCGCGTCCCTACCACTCTCAGGATCCGTCTCAGATGAGCGAGCATGTTCCGGCTCCCCGGACCAATCCATTCGTCGAGCTGCTGTTCGGCGGCAACATGCTGGAAGGCACCTTCAAGGCCGTGGTCTGGGTAGCTCTGCTGGCTGCGGTGCTGGCCTGGGCCACCTTCCGCTGAGCCATCGCGCCCCTGCGCTCAGGCGTTGAAGACCTGCCGCAGGCTGTGCAGCGTAGCCTGGCGGTGCTCCTTTGCGGTCGCTTCGCTCATCTCAAGTTCCTGCAGGCGCAGCCCGACCAGGGTCATCGACAGCGCGTAGGTGCGTGCCGCATCGGCGACGCGCGAAAGCCCGAGTGCGCGGCGGGCCAGCGCATCCACATGCTCCAGATCGGGCATAAGGCCCAGATACGCACGTTCTGCGCTGTCCAGGTCGGGAGCACACAGGATCGCATGGGCTTCGAGGGGGGCGGAGACGCAGGCCATGAGGGGTGTCCTTGTCTGTAACGGGCGCTCGCTCAGAACGAGCGCATCAGGGAATCGAAGGCCGACGTCTGTGTCCCACGCCGCGCCATCGGGCTGTCCTTTACTGCATCGCCGAACCGCTGGTTGGCGGCCAACGGAAAGCTGATGGCAGCGGAGAACAGCAACAGGCGCAGCAGGGTAGGGGGCAGCAACGGCATCGATCAGCCACTTTGCGGAGGATGGCTGTGCATGGTGCGGGCGCAACATTGTCAGAACATTGCGCGTCGGCAATCGGCACGCGAAGGCGCCCAAACCCGGCGCAAGGCACTATGATCGGCAGCGTTTCCGGTAGCCGAACCCCCTGATGCGCATCCTCCTGGTCGAAGATGATCCCGATCTGTCCCGAGCCCTGCAATCGGGCCTGGAGCGGCAGGGCGTGGTCGCCGACGTGGTCGGAAGCCTGGCCGAAGCTACGATCGCGCTGCGCGAACCGGTACACCAGTTGATGTTGCTCGACCGCCAGCTGCCCGATGGCGATGGCGCGGCGTTCGTCGCCACCGCGCGTGCACTGCGGCCTAACCTGGCGGTGATCATGCTGACCGCCAAGGGCACGTTGTCAGACAAGGTCGAGGGCCTGGATGTGGGGGCCGATGACTACCTGGTGAAGCCAGTGGCGATCGAGGAACTGATGGCGCGGATCCGTGCAGTCTCACGGCGGCCCTCGGCGATGGTGACGCCGCGCCTGCACCTGGGGCGGCTGGAATTCGACTTCGAATCGCTGCAGGCGCAGGTGGCAGGCCAGCCGCTGGCACTGCCCCGGCGCCAGGTGCTGGTGCTGCAGGCGCTGGCGATGCGCCAGGGGCGCACGGTCACACGCAGCGCGCTGGAAGCGGCGGTGTACGGGTTTGATGACGAGATCCAGTCCAATGCACTCGACGCGCACATTTCCAAGCTGCGCAAGGCGCTGCAGCAGGCCGGGGCCGGTGTGGAGATCCATGTGATCCGCGGCGTCGGCTATCTGCTGGCGGAGGCGTGAGATGACCCGACCGATCCGCTCCATCACGCTCGGCCTGGCCTGGCGGTTGTTCCTGGCGCAGGCCTTCACTGTGTTGTTCGCGGTGGTCGCGTTGATCCTGACCTGGGGCGACAAGGACACTTGGGGAATGGACATGTTCACGGCCGAGGCGGTAGCCAAAGCCGTGCACAGCGAAGGCGGCCGGCTGGTACTGGACCAGGCGCGCTGGGACAGGCTCAATGCCGGGGCGGGGGGCAACCTCTGGTTCGCGGCGGTTGATGACAGGGGTACGTGGCTGGAGCGCGGCACGATTCCTGCGGTCCACGCCCCGTTGCTGGCACGCTTGCCGACAGTGGGCGCCACCGAACTGGGTTCACTGGTGCCGCCCTATCTGGACGTTGCGCGGGTGATGATCCGCAACGAGGATGGGCGGCGCATCACGGTGATGGTGGGCGGGGCACCGAAGGGCGGGCTGCTGGACGGCGCACTGATGGTGCTGCGCCTTATCGGCCTGTGGTTCTTCCTGCCGCTGATCGTGATCACGCTGCTGGTGATGCCGACCGTGATCCACCGTGCGATGCGCGGCGTGCGTCGCTCCGCGCAACAGGCCAAGGAGCTGGATATCGGCCAGCCGGGTGCGCGGCTGGATGCGCAGCTGGTGTCGACCGAGGTCGCGCCGCTGGTGGAAGCTTTCAACGACGCGATCGACAAGGTGCAGCAGGGCTATGCAGCACGTGACAAGTTCCTCGCCGATGCCGCGCACGAGCTGCGGGTGCCGATTGCAGTGGTACAGGCGCGCTTGTCGCAGCTGCCGCAGGGTGAGCTGAAATCGCAGCTGCTGACCGACGTGGCGCGGCTCGGCAACGTCGCCGAGCACCTGCTTGACCTGCAGCGGCTCGATCGCAATGTCGGCGCACTGCAGCGGCTGGATCTGGCGCTGCTGGTGCGTGAAGCGGCCGCCGATCTGGCGCCACTGGTGGTCGGCGCCGGCTATGGCTTCGAGGTGGATGCGCCGGAGTCGCCCGTGTGGATCCATGGCGACAGCCTGGCGCTGGGGCGGGTGATCGCCAACCTGGTGCACAACGCCATCGTCCACGGCGGCGGGCGCGGCACCATCTGCGTGCGCCTGGATGCACGTGGCCTTCTGGAAGTCAGCGATCAGGGCGCCGGTATTCCGGTGAGTGACCGTGAAGCGATCTTCGAGCCGTTCCATCGCCTGCGCGCGGCGGGCAGCGGCAGTGGCCTCGGCCTGCATCTGGTGAAGGAAATCGTGCAGCATCACGGCGGCTCGGTCAGTGTCGGCGAGGCCACCGGCGGTGGTGCCAGCTTCCGGGTCAACTTCCATCGCGGCACCGTCCGGCGCTGACAGCCGCGCGGGGGAAACCCCGATAGGCAGCCTGTAGCGCCTGGCGGCAGGCTGATGGAATGGCTTCCGAACGTTCCGCGCCGGCCCTGTTCGGCCCCGGCTGCGCTGCCGGCCTGGTGCTGGGCGCGCTGGCCTGCGTGCAGATGCCGGCGCTGCTGCCGCTGTGGCTGAGCGCGCCGATGGCGGTTGCCGGCGGCGCGGGCTGGCTGCTGCGCTGGCGCGGCCGCCCCTGGGCTGCAATCGTGCTCGGCCTGGCATGGGCAACATTGCACGGGCATTGGGCGCTGCACGGCCAGCTGCCACCCGGCGCGCCGCCGCAGGATGTGCGGGTGAGCGGACGGGTCGCCGATCTTCCGCAGCGGGGGCCCGGCTACACCCGTTTCGTGTTGCACGTGGATGAGGCCGATGCGCTGCCAGCGCTGCGCGGCAAGCGCCTGCAGGTCACCTGGAACGATCCGTGGCGCGGGTCGTCAGCGCACGAGGCCGAGGGTGGGCGGCATGCGGTTCGTGCGGGATCGCATTGGCAGTTGCCGCTGCGCGTGCGTGCGCCACGTTCGCGGATCAATCCCGGCGGCTTCGACGGCGAACGCCATGCCTTGCTGCGCGGCATCTCCGGCAATGGCACGGTACGCGACCCGGGGGCTGCGCGTGAGCGCGCGCCTGCGCAGGGCCTGCCAGCCTGGCGCGAGCGCAGCAGTGACGCCATCGCTACGCAGGTGGCACATCCTGCCGCGCGGTTCGTGCAGGCCTTGGCGCTGGGCGATACCCGCGGGCTGTCCGATGCCGACTGGGAGCACCTGCGCGCGCTGGGCCTGACCCATCTGGTCGCCATTTCCGGTTTTCACGTGGGCGTGGTGGCGGGCTTCGGGGTACTGCTGTGCCGCTTGTCGTGGTGGCTGTGCCCGGTGCTGGGACATTGCTGGCCACGGCCACAGGCGGCGGCATGGGGTGCAGCGCTGGCCGCAGCCGCCTATGCCGTGGCCGCCGGCGGCGCGCTGCCAACGGTGCGCGCGGCGCTGATGATCGGGCTGGTGGCACTGGCCCGTGCCGGACGTCGCCCGGTGGGTGCGGGGCAGGGGTTGGCCCTGGCCGCGATGGTGATGCTGCTGCCGGCGCCGCTGTCGGTGTTGTCGGCCGGCTTCTGGCTCAGCTTTGGCGGGGTGCTGTGGCTGCTGTGGTGCCTGCCGCGAACCGGGCCGGAGGGCGCCGGTGGGGGCCTGCGTGGCTTCCTGGCCGCCCAGGGCGTGGCCAGCCTCGGCCTGTTGCCGCTGTGCGTGGCCCTGTTCGGCGGCACCGCGCGGTTGGGGCCGCTGGTCAACCTGCCGATCATTCCGTGGTGGACGTTGCTGGTGGTGCCGTTGTCGTTGCTGGGTACGGGGCTGCATGCGCTGCACGAGGGAGCCGGCCGCTGGTCCTGGCGTGCTGCGGCCTGGCTGTTCGAGCTGAGCTGGCAGGCGCTGCAGCCACTGGCGCTGCACCCGCAGGCCATGTGGTGGTTGGCCGAGGCGCCGCGCTGGGCCGTACCGGCGGCATTGGCGGGGGTGTTCTGGTGGCTGCTGCCACGCGGCGCCGGCGGTGGCCTGGCGGGCCTGCTGCTGTGCCTGCCGCTGTTGTGGCCGGCGCGGCATGCACCGGCCGAGGGGGAACTGGAGCTGCTGGTGCACGATGTGGGGCAGGGCACAGCGGTGCTGGTGCGTACAGCGCGGCACGCACTCTGGTACGACGTAGGGCCTCCGACCGGCGGCGAGGGCAACGAGCGCATTCTGGTCCCGGCCCTGCGCGCGCTCGGCCAGGCGCCGCCCCGGCAGGTGATGCTCAGCCATGACCATCTTGATCACACCGGCAGCCTGTCCAGCCTGCGACGGCAGCTGTCCGGACTGCAGCTGCTGGCGCCACCGGGCAGCACCATCGCCGGCGCCACGCCCTGCCAGCAGGGGCTGCGCTGGCAGTGGGACGGGGTAGATTTCCAGGTCCTGCACCCGGCGCCGGGCAGCCGTGAGGCTGAGAACGAAGACAGCTGCGTGCTGCGCATCGCCAGCCACCACGGCGTGGTCCTGCTGCCGGGTGACATCGGCCGACCGGCCGAGCGGACGCTGCTGCAGTCGTCTCCGGCCGCGCTGAAGGCGGATGTGGTGCTGGTGCCGCATCATGGCAGCGGTGGCAGCTCCAGCGCGCCGTGGGTGGCCGCCGTGGCGCCACGGTTGGCGGTGGTTTCGGCCGGCCACCGCAACCGTTTCGGCCATCCACGCCAGGACGTGGTCCAACGCTGGCAGGCGCAGGGGGCGGAAGTGCTGGCCACGGCCGACTCCGGCGCGATCCGCGTATGGCTTGGTGCACAAGGGCTGCAGCTGCGTGAACAGCGTATCCACGCATCCCGGTGGTGGGATGCCGCTGGGCGGGCGCGGTCGGCTGCTATCCTATCGCCGAACGAACAAGCGGCCGTTGGGCCGGAGGGTTGAAACGTGTGGGAACTGGTCAAGGCCGGTGGCTGGCCGATGGTGCCGCTGCTGCTGTTGGGCGTACTGGCTTTGGCGATCATCCTGGAGCGTTTCTGGTCCCTGCGGCGGACTGAAGTGATGCCGCCCGGCCTCGGCCAGGAAGTGCGCAACTGGGCCGCACGCGGCAAGCTTGACCCGGCGCACCTGCAGACCCTGCGTGCCAACTCGCCGCTGGGCGCATTGCTGGCGGCCGCGCTGGAAGCCCGCAATCGTCCGCGCGACCAGATCCGCGAGCGCATCGAGGACACCGGCCGCCACCTGGTGCACCGCATGGAACGTTTCCTCAACGCGCTGGGCACCATTGCCTCGGCCGGCCCGCTGCTGGGCCTGCTGGGCACCGTGATCGGCATGATCCAGATGTTCCTGGGCATCCTCGACCATGGCGTGGGCGACGTGAACCAGCTGGCCGGCGGCATCGGCAAGGCGCTGGTGTGCACCGCCACCGGCATGATCGTGGCCATCCCGGCGCTCATGTTCCATCGCTATTTCAAGGGCCGGATCCACGGCTATGTGGTGGAAATGGAACAGGAAGCCAGTGCCCTGCTGGATACGCTCGACGGCCGCCCCGGGGTGATGAACCCGGCCGCGCCGGCGCGGCCAGCCCACGCTGCCACGGCGAAGGCCTGATCGATGCGTATCGGCAATGACCGATCCCAGGATGAGCCGCATATCGATCTGGTGCCGCTGATCGACGTCATCCTGGTGCTGATCATCTTCTTCGTGGTCACCACCACCTTCGATGCGCGCTCGACGCTGCAGGTGCAGCTGCCGACCGCCAGCCAGCAGCCCAGCAACGAGCCGCCGCGCTCGCTCAGCGTGCTGATCAACGCCGAAGGCCGCTATTTCATCAATGACCAGGAAGTGCTGCGCAGCGATGTCGAGTCGGTCAAGCAGACCATCGCATCGGTCGCCGGCAGCGATCGCAGCCAGCCGGTGCTGCTGCGCGCCGACGCACGCACCCCCTACCAGGCCGTGGTGACTGCGCAGGACGCGCTCGGTCAGCTCGGTTTCCGTCGTATCGCCATTGCAACTGCGCCAGAGGTGCGTCCATGAGTTCCCATCACGCGCCGGTGTGGCCGATCTACAAACGTCTGCTGGGCTACACCCGCACCTACTGGGTGTTCATGGTGGGCGCGGTCATCGCCATGGTGGTCGAAGCCCTGGCCGGCTATCACTTCACCAAGCTGATGGAGCCGCTGGTCAACGAGGGGTTTGTCGATCCGCAGCCGCGCGCGGCCGTGGTCCTGCCGCTGACCATCCTCGGCCTGTTCCTGATGCGCAGCGTGGCCACCTGGGTCAGCGACTATACGCTGGCCAAGACCGGCCGCAGCGTGGTCCGCGACCTGCGTGAGCAGGTGCTGCAGAAGTACCTGCACCTGCCGTCGTCGCACTTCGACACCGAAGCAACGCCGGTGATGGTCAGCCGCCTGAACTTCGATACCGAGCAGGTCACCCAGGCCAGCGCCGACGCGCTGAAGACCGTGGTGGCCGATACCCTCACCATCATCGCGATGCTGGCGGTGATGCTGCAGATGAGCGTCAAGGTAACCCTGGCGATGCTGCTGGTGGTGCCGCTGATCGGTGCCATCGTGTCCTACGTGGGCAAGCGCTATCGTCGCATCAGCCGCGGCATCCAGGACGGCATGGGCACGATGGCGCAGACCGCCGAGCAGTCCTTGGCGGCGCAGCAGGAAGTGAAGGTGCACGGCACCCAGCAGCATGAGATCTCGCGCTACTCGCGCCTGGCCAACCGCATGCTGGCGCTGAACATGAAGGTCGAGGTGACCCGCGCAGCGGCGTCCAGCGTGGTGCAGTTCCTGGCCGCACTGGCGCTGGCGGTGATCGTCTGGGTGTCGACCCGCGAAGCCCTGGCCGGCCGCCTCAATGCCGGCCAGTTCATGGGCCTGATGACCTCGATGATGGCGATCATTCCTTCGCTGCGGCGCCTGACCAGCGTGCAGACCTCGATTTCGCGCGGCGTGTCCGCCGCCGAGCGCCTGTTCGGCATCCTCGACATGCCGGTGGAGCGCGACGAAGGCCAGCACCGCGTGCAACGCGTGCGTGGCGAACTGGCGTTCGACCACGTCATGCTGCGCTACCGCGAAGACAGTGGCATCGCCCTGGACGACATCAGTTTCGTTGCCAGGCCGGGTACGGTGACGGCCATTGTCGGCCGTTCCGGCAGCGGAAAGACCAGCCTGATCCGGCTGGTGCCACGCTTCTACGAGCCCAGTGGCGGCGTCATCACCCTCGATGGCGTGGCGCTGGATCACTATCCGCTGGCTGACCTGCGCCGGCAGGTGGCGATCGTCGGGCAGAAGGTGATGCTGTTCGATGACACCATCGCCGCCAACATCGCCTATGGCATGGAAGCGACCGACGAGCAGATCCGCGCGGCGGCCGAAGCCGCCAACGCGTGGGAGTTCATCGCACGCATGCCGCAGCAGCTGCAGACGCCGGTAGGCGAGAACGGCGCGCTGCTGTCCGGTGGCCAGCGCCAGCGCCTGGCGATCGCCCGCGCGATCCTGCGCGACGCCCCGATCCTGATCCTCGACGAAGCCACTGCGGCGCTGGACAACGAATCCGAGCGCCTGGTGCAGGACGCGCTGCAGCGCCTGATGCCCGAACGCACCACGCTGGTCATCGCGCACCGGCTGTCGACCATCGAGCATGCCGACCAGGTGCTGGTGATGGACCATGGCCGCATCGTTGAACGCGGCACCCACAAGGAGCTGCTCGAGCTGGGCGGCCTGTACCAGCATCTGCACAGCATGCAGTTCCGCGAAAGGCAGGACTGATGGCCGGCAAGGGTACCCAGACCCCGGCGTACTGGTACGACGGCAGCCCGGTTCCGTGGGCGATGCGCCTGCTGGCGCCGCTGTACGCCGGTGTCACCGCACTGCGCCGGCGCGCCTATCGGCGTGGCTGGCGCAAGCGCCACTCGCTGCCGGTGCCGGTCATCGTGGTCGGCAACATCACCGCCGGTGGTACCGGCAAGACGCCGCTGACGATTGCCTTGGTCGAGCGCCTGCGCGCGGCCGGCTGGAAGCCGGGCGTGGCCAGCCGCGGCTATGGTCGCGAAGACGCCGACAAGCCGCTGTGGGTGCAGGCCGATACGCCAACCGCGAAGGGCGGTGACGAACCGGTGCTGATCGCCTGGAAGACCGGCGTGCCGGTGCGCGTGGACCGTGACCGTGTCGCCGCCGGCAAGGCGCTGATCGAGGCTGGCTGCGATGTGATCGTCTGCGATGACGGCCTGCAGCATTACCGGCTGGCACGCGACATCGAGATCGAGGTGGTCGATGCGCAGCGTCGCTATGGCAATGGCCGGATGATTCCGGCCGGGCCGCTGCGCGAGCCGGTCAGCCGCGCCAGCGAATGCGATTTCCGCGTGGTCAATCTCGGTCAGGCCGATGAGGAGACTGCGGCACAGGCCTGTGGCTTCGGCCAGTGGCCGATGGCCCTGCACATCGACAGTGCGCAGCCGCTGGCCGGTGGCCGCGCGCGCCCGCTGGCGTACTTCAAGGGCCAGCGCGTGCATGCGGTGGCCGGCATCGCCCATCCGCAGCGCTTCTTCGACATGCTGCGCGCGCGTGGCATCGGCGTCGTGCCGCATGCGTTCGCCGACCACCAGGCCTATCAGCCGCAGGACCTGTCCTTCGGCAGCCAGCTGCCGGTACTGATGACCGAAAAGGATGCGGTGAAATGCCGGGCGTTCGGCAACGACTGGCACTACGCGGTTCCGCTGCGCGCCGAGTTGCCCGCCGCGTTCTGGGTGGCGCTGACTGACCGCCTGGACAAGCTGCGACCGAACTGAGCGGCGCAGCGGCGCTTGCATTCACGCGCCGCCGGCCGCATTCCCCTTGTAACGAGCCTGCCGAGTACCGCCCCATGACCGAATTCGTCGTCGCCATCCCGGCCCGCTATGCCGCCTCGCGGCTGCCCGGCAAGCCGTTGCGCCTGCTGGGGGGTGAACCGCTGGTACTGCACGTGGCGCGCCGCGCGCTGCAGGCCGGCGCCCGGGAGGTCTGGGTAGCGACCGACGATCAGCGCATTGCCGATGCGCTGTCCGGGCTGGCCGAGGTGAAGGTGGCGATGACCGCTGCGTCGCATGCGTCCGGCACCGATCGCCTGGCCGAGTGCGCACGCATTGCCGGCTGGGCCGATGACACGGTGGTGGTCAACCTGCAGGGCGACGAGCCGTTCGCGCCGGCGGCCGGCATCCGCGCCGTGGCCGAGGTACTGGCCAACGGCACTGCACCGATGTCGACCCTGGCCACCGCCGTCGAGGACGCGCCTACGCTGTTCGACCCGAACGTCGTGAAGCTAGTGCGCAACGTGCGCAACGAGGCGATGTACTTCAGCCGCGCGCCGATCGCCTGGCACCGCGACGGCTTCGCACGCAGCCGCGACACGCTGCCGGACGGCCACCACTGGCTGCGCCACATCGGCATCTACGGCTACCGCGCCGGTTTCCTGCAGCGGTTCGCGGCGATGCCGCCAGGCCAGCTGGAGCAGGTCGAATCGCTGGAACAGCTGCGCGTGCTGGAAGCGGGCTACCCGATCAGCGTGGCGATCTCGCCCGAACCGTTCCCGCCGGGCATCGACACGCCCGAGGACCTGGAGCGCGCCGAGCGGCTGCTGCAGGCGATGGCCGCGCGATGAGGCTGCTGGTCGTCTGCCTCGGCAACATCTGCCGTTCGCCGATGGCCGAAGGTGCGCTGCGTGCACGCCTGGAGGCCTCGCCGCTGGCCGGGCGGGTGCAGGTGGATTCGGCCGGCACCGGCGACTGGCACGTGGGCGAGCCACCGGACCGGCGTGCGATCGCCTGCGCGGCCGGGCACGGTGTGGACATCGGCAGCCTGCGCGCACGCCAGCTGCAGGCCGCGGATTTCGACCGTTTCGACTGGATCCTGTGTGCCGACGAGGCCAACCTGCGTGACGCCGGTCGCCTGGCGTCGGTGGCGCAGCGCGAACGGCTGGCGCTGTACCTGCCCTGGTCCGGCGCGCAGGGGCGGATCGCGATCCCCGATCCGTACACCGGCGGGAGCGATCATTTCGAACAGGTCTGGTCGCTGGTCGACGATGCTGCAAAACGTGCAGTGGCACGACTGTTGCATGACGCCGACTCCGGCATAATCGGATCATGAACGTCCAGCCCGTCCCGGACCTGCCCGAGTTCGCCACCTGGCTCAACGCCACCCCCTGCACCCTGACCGAACTGCGCGGCCGGCCGGTCGCGCTGCTGTTCGTCAATGCGGCCTCCGCCTGGAGCGCGCAACGCCTGGCCGAGTTCGGCCAATGGCTGTCGCGCCATCCGGGCAAGCTGCAGCCGCTGGTGCTGCAGGTGCCGCGCTTCGATTTCGAACGTGACGCCAGCGCTGCACTGAAACTGCTGCGTCGCCAGGGCCTGACCATGCCTGTGCTGCTGGATGCCGACTGGGATGGCTGGCGCCGCTTCGGCGTCAGCGCCTGGCCGACCCTGGTGCTGCTGGATGCACAGGGCAGGGAGCAGCAACGGCTGATCGGGCTGGGGGCCCCCGGTGAACTGGAGCGCGCCTTGAACGCGCTGTGCCAGGGAGCCCCTTCGGCGCCGTCGCGCGGGGGCAGCGAACTGCATCCGGAACCGCGCCAGGCCCTGCGCTTCCCGTTGGGGCTGGCAGTCAGCACCGAGCGCCTGTACATCGCCGACAGTGGCCACCACCGCATCCTTGAATGCAGCCACGGTGGCCGCATCCTGCGCCAGTTCGGCCTCGGTACCGCCGATTTCATGGATGGCAACCTTGCCGAAGCGGCATTCCATCGCCCGCAGGCGCTGGTGCTGGAGCGTGATGCGCTGTACGTGGCCGATACCGGCAACCATGCCGTGCGCCGCATCAACCTGTTGACCGGCATCGTCGACACCCTGTGTGGCAACGGGCGCCCCGGTGCGCCGGTGGAAGGTCCGGTTGCGCAGCCGCGGCAGGTCTCGCTGGACCACCCGGTCGGCTTGGCCATTGCCGACAACCAGCTGCACATCGCGATGGCCGGCGACAACCGCATCTGGAGCTACCACCTGGGCCAGCGCAGCCTGCAATGGCGCGCCGGCAGCGGCTCCATTGACGAGCGTGATGGCAGCGGCCATCTGGCGGCCTTCGCCCAGCCCACCGCGCTCGCCGTGGTGCAGCAGGTGCTGTACGTGGCCGATGCGCTGGGTTCCTCGATCCGCGCGCTTCAGCTGCGTGGCGACCTGGTGCAGACCCTGGTCGGGCAGGGGCCCTGGCGCTTCGGCAGTGAAGACGGTCCCCGCGCCCAAGCCAGCCTGCAGTTCCCGCAGGCCATCGCGCTGAGCCCGGATGCGCCGCTGCTGTGGATTGCCGATACCGGCAACGGCCGCCTGCGCACGCTGCGCCTGGGCGGAGGCGAACTGACGACCCAACCGCTGCCGCGTCGCCTGCATGGCCCGGCCGGCCTGGCGGTGGGGGCCGGGGCGGTGTGGATTGCCGAGACCGACGCCCATGCCGTGCTGCGATTCGATCCCGACAGCGGCGTGCTCAGCGAAGTGCCGATCAGCGAATGACCGACGTTCCCGCCCCGGCCTTCGACGGCAAGGCCTTCGCGGCCCAGCTCAGCACCGCGCCCGGCGTGTACCGCATGTACGCCGCCGACGACACCCTGCTGTATGTGGGCAAGGCCCGTGCACTGCGCAATCGCGTTGGCAGCTACTTCAACGGCAGTCCGAAGAACGCGCGGATCATGTCGATGATCTCGCAGATCGCGCGCATGGACGTGACCGTCACACGCTCGGAAGCCGAGGCGCTACTGCTGGAAAACCAGCTGATCAAATCCCTATCGCCGCGTTACAACGTTTCGCTGCGCGACGACAAGACCTACCCGCATGTACTGCTGACCCGCGAGGACTGGCCGCGCATCGCGCTGCATCGCGGCCCGCGCGCCATTCCCGGCCGCTATTTCGGTCCGTACCCGGGCGTGACCGCGGTACGCGAAACGCTGAACCTGATGCACAAGCTGTTCAAGCTGCGCAGCTGCGAGGACAGCGTGTTCCGCAACCGTTCGCGGCCGTGCCTGCAGTACCAGATCGGCCGTTGCAGCGCGCCGTGCGTGGAGCTGGTAGCGCCTGCCGAGTACGCCGAATCGGTGCGCCGCGCCGCGCTGTTCCTGGAGGGCAAGAGCGACGAGCTCACCCGCGAGCTGGGCGAGCAGATGCAGGCCGCCAGCGAGGCGCTGGAGTTCGAGCAGGCCGCGCGCCTGCGCGATCTGATTTCCTCGCTGCGCAGCATGCAGACCCGCCAGTACGTGGACGGTCGCGCCGCGGACCTGGACGTGCTGGCGGTGGCCATGCAGGGGTCGCAGGCCTGCGTGCTGCTGCTGGCCTTCCGAGATGGCCGCAACCTCGGCACCCGCCCGTTCTTCCCGCGCACCAACGGCGAGGAGAGCCCGGAAGAAGTGCTGGCCGCGTTCGTTTCGCAGTACTACATCGAATTCGAGCCGCCGCGCGAGATCCTGCTGGACCGCGAAATTCCCGACGCCGACCTGCTGGTCGCCGCGCTGTCCGCCTCGGCCGAGCGCAAGGTGCAGCTGAAGTGGAACGTGCGCGGCGAGCGCGCCGGCTACGTGGAACTGGCCAGCCGCAACGCGCAGCTGACCCTGGCCACCGAACTCAACAGCCGCAACGCGCAGCACGCGCGCAGCGACGCACTGCGCGAGATGCTGGGCCTGGCCGAGCCGGTCAAACGGGTCGAATGTTTCGACATCAGTCACACCCTGGGCGAGGCCACCGTGGCCTCGTGCGTGGTGTTCGACGCCGCCGGTCCGGTGCGTGCGCAGTACCGCCGCTTCAACATCAGCGGCATCGAGCCGGGCGATGACTACGCCGCCATGCGCCAGGCCATCGACCGCCGCTTCCGCCGTGCGGTGGAAGAGCAGGGCGTATTGCCGGATGTGCTGCTGATCGACGGTGGCGCCGGCCAGTTGGCCCAGGCCCAGGCCGCGCTCGCCGACCTGGGCGTGGAAGGCGTGCTGCTGGTGGGCGTGGCCAAGGGCGTGGAACGCCGCGCCGGCCACGAAGCGCTGGTGATGCCCGACGGTCGCGAGCTGCGCCCGGGCGCAGCCAATCCAGCGTTGCAGTTCATCCAGCAGGTGCGCGACGAGGCGCACCGTTTTGCCATCACCGGCCACCGTGGGCGCCGCCAGAAGGCACGGATGACCAGCAAGCTGGAGGATATCCCCGGCATCGGGCCGCGCCGCCGCGCCAGCCTGCTCAAGCATTTCGGTGGCCTGGTGGGCCTGAAAGCCGCTGGCGAAGCGGAAATCGCCAAGGTGGAAGGCATCAATGACGCCCTCGCGGCACGTATCTACGCTAACCTGCACGGGTTGGCCACGCCCGATGCGGCCGAGTAGAGAGAGAAGCACGCAAGCATGAAGTTGACCCTGCCCACCTGGCTGACGTTGTTGCGGATCGTGATGATCCCGGTGCTGGTGCTGGTGTTCTACCTGCCCTATACCTGGACCAACTTCGCTTCGGCGGCGATCTTCGGCTTGGCCGCGATCACCGACTGGCTTGACGGTTGGATCGCACGCCGTTACCAGTTGGAGTCGGCATTCGGCGCCTTCCTCGACCCGGTCGCGGACAAGCTGATGGTGGCAGTGGCGCTGTTCCTGATCGTGCAGGGCCATCCGACGCCGTGGATGGCGTTCTGGGCGGCGGTCATCGTCGGCCGTGAGATTGCAGTATCGGCGCTGCGCGAATGGATGGCCGAACTGGGCCAGCGCGCGAAGGTACGCGTGGCGATGATCGGCAAGGTCAAGACCACCGCGCAGATGGTCGCGCTGCTGTGCCTGCTGTATTCGGTGGCCCCGAACGTGCCGGTGGAAGACATCTGGATGGGCTGGCCGGTGTTCCGCATCGGCGACTGGACCCTGGCCATTGCCGCCGTGCTGACCCTGTGGTCGGGCCTGCAGTACCTGCACGCCGCCTGGCCGAGCCTGCGCGATGACGAGCGCGCGGCGCGCGAGCGTGCGCGGCAGAAGAAGCTGGGCAACTGAGCCCCGGGGTCTGAGCCCCGGGGTCGGATCCCTTTCCGAAGGAAAGGGCTCTGACCCCATCGATGCGCTATCCACGCATGGCGTGGATGTACTGGAAATGCTGCGTCCACGGATGGTGCGGATCCATCAGTTTGCGGGGATGCCGTGGTAGATCCACGCCATGCGTGGATACGCAATGCAAGGTGCCTCGCAGACCCTGAGAAAAAGCGCTTGACGCCATCCTTGGAATAGGTAAAATTTCGCCTCCCAAGCGGGAATAGCTCAGTTGGTAGAGCGCAACCTTGCCAAGGTTGAGGTCGCGAGTTCGAGTCTCGTTTCCCGCTCCAGATTCAAGAAGAACGCTCCCGCAAGGGGGCGTTTTTCGTTCTGGTTTGAATCTGTCGTCTCAATGTTCTAGATCGCCGCAAGGATCTGATCGATGTGACCAGCGGCGTCAGCATCGCGATCGTCCAGCCTCAAGTGCGCCTCGGTCGCGATGAACTTGCTGATCTGTCCAAAGCAGGCTTCGCCAAGTCGCGCTCTCCACAGTGAGAGAAAATCGAATCGAACAGTGAATGCCTGCACGTCGTTAAATACGTACACGGGCGCATCGTCAATTCCATCCATCAACGAAGCAATGTAACGATCCTGCTCGGACTCCGAATGGGTCCAGGCTGCATGCCAATCCACGCAGGGCGGCTCGCGTTGCAGGCCAAGCGGTTCTATCACGGCGATCGCATCAACGAGCTCCACTGTAATCGGATTGCATAGGGCCTTGCTTTCCAGCCAGAAGAGGTAGCTGGCGATGGACGTGATCGTATCGCACGCACGGATCGTTGCTGCTCCGGGAGTTGGTAGTGCTTGAATCACAAGTGCAACGTGGTTCTGTAATCGGACGGAGGCGCCAAGCGAGCGAAGATCGTCGAAGAATGCATCATGAGTGCTTCCTATCCTTGCTTCGCTGAAGCTGGCGCACAGGTAGTAGTTATCTCCTCCATCGACCAGCTGGCTCACTGTCCGCTGTGCTGCAAGCCGCGCAGCTTCAGCATCGCTTCTCGGAAATGTTGAAAGGAGCACCTCCCTGAAGCAGTCGGTGGCCAGCAGAAACACGATTTGATCGACTGGAATCGCCATCGTTGAATGCGCGAGGAAGGGGCATGCACCATCAGGCTTTGATGTGGCGCGGTCCATGCAATGTTTCCGAAATGGAAGCAGTGGCTTGGTATTCCTGCCGGAGCTGGCCGCTGGTTTGGGTGGCGGTGCCACTCATACATTACGCAGTCAGCTGCTTCAACCGCTACCTTGCCAAGGTTGGGACGGTGGATTCGAGTCTCGTTTCCCGCTCCAGATTCAAGAAAGACGCTCCCGCAAGGGGGCGTTTTTCGTCTGCGTATTCCGCGCTTCATTCCCACTTCACCGCCACTCCTTCGGCTCGTCACGCGGCAGTTCGAAGCTGCATCTCCGATTCTCCACGGCGATGCCGAAATGCCTCACACTTCCCCCGCCTACGACCACGACGTCGTCATCGTCGGCGCCAGTTTCGCCGGTGCCGCCTGCGCACTGGCTGCCGCCCAGTACGGTCTGCGCGTCTGCGTGCTGGAACGCAAGGCCGACCCCGGCGAGCGCCTGCACACCACTGGCATCGTGGTGAAAGAGGCGATGGAGCAGACCTGGCTGGGGCGCATGCCCGAGCACCTCGTGCAGCGCGTTGCCAACGTGCGCCTGTATGCGCCGAACCTGCGCAGCGTGTTGCTGGTCGCGCCGGGCTATTACTTCCTCACCACCGATACGCCGAACCTGATGCGCTGGCTGGCCAGCGAACTGCGCGCGAACGGTGTCGACCTGCGCCTGCAGCAGTCCTTCACCGACGCTCGTCGCTGTGGTGACGGCTGGCAGGTGGAAGGGGCAGGGCGATGCGCCTATCTGGTTGGTGCTGATGGCGCACGCTCACGCGTGGCACATCGCACCGGGCTCGGCCAGGTGCGTGACAACCTCTACGGCGTCGAGCGTGAGTTCGCCGACCTGCAATTGCCGCAGGGTGACGCGCTGCATTGCTTCGTCAACAAGCGCTACGCACCGGGCTACATCGGCTGGGTCGCGCAGAATCCAACCGGCCTGCAGGTGGGATTGGCGCTGCGTCATGACCCGCAACAGGTACGGCCGCCGGACATTGATGGCTTCCTCGACCACGTGCGCGATGTCGTCGGCATTCCGCCTTCCGTGCGCCCCTCGGCCACTCGTGCAGGGCTGGTGCCCTGCGGCCGGCCGGATGGGCCGATCACCGGCCAGCGGCTGATCCTGACCGGCGACGCTGCGGGCATCGTCTCGCCGCTGTCCGCCGGGGGCATCCACTCTTCGTGGCGGCACGGCTGGGCGGTCGGTGAGGCGATCGCCCGCCATCTGCGTGGGCAAGGGCCAGAAGCGGAACGGGTGGCGCGTCAGGTCGCCCCGGCGTTCCATGGCAAGCGCGTGCTGCGCTGGGCGATGGATCATCTGCAGGCCGACTGGCCGCTCAACGCACTGCTGCACACGGCGGCCACGCGGCGCATCGCCGAGCAGGTCTACTTCCACCGCCGTGGCCTGCGAACCTGAGGTATCGGTCCTGGGGCCTGAACGCCTCCCCACAATGCAGGCGAAAATTCCTGTTGACGCCGTGCGGCGATATCGACACAATAGCGCTCCTTCGACGCAGGTCGAACGAAATCTGCGGGAATAGCTCAGTTGGTAGAGCGCAACCTTGCCAAGGTTGAGGTCGCGAGTTCGAGTCTCGTTTCCCGCTCCAGATTCAAGAAGAACGCTCCCGGAAGGGGGCGTTTTTCGTTTGTCGGGCCGGATGCGCCCATGGGTCGCCAGCAAGCGTTCGAGGCCGGTGGAGCGGTCAGCGCGATCACGATGCACCGACAGCCACCGCCGTGATCGAAGCGATTGGCTGCCAGCGGCGGGGAAGTTCACGCGTGTGGTACGTCGAGCCGGGGAGACGTCGCAATGTGCAATGCGCCGTGAAAAGCATCCAGTGTTCTGTACCGGGAACGCGTTGAAAGCGCAGTGAAAGACTGGGGCAGCGTTGCCTGAACCGCACGCGTGTGGTGACCGTTTTCGGACCAATTCTCCATGTTCGCTCCACAATCGCACGGTAGCCTTCATTCTCCTTCTACACGTTGGCGGGCTGGTGGTCAGGCGTATCACTTCAGTGGCAGTGCCCAGGACCGGGCGCGGACTCTCCCTGCAGGCAGTGCTGCGCCCGGGCGCGCTGCTGACCAGCCTGGCGCTTGCAGGTTGCATGTCGGTGCCGCCTCCGGACCTGCCTGATCGCACGCCCAGCACCTGGACCCAGGTGCCGCAGGGCCAGGGCGTAGCGGTGGATGCCAGGCAGTGGTGGAAGATGCTGGCCGACCCGGCGCTGGACGGCCTGGTCGACCAGGCCATCGCCGGCAACCTTGATCTGCAGCAGGCCACGTTGCGCCTGCAGGCGGTGCGCATCGTCGCCGGCGCCTCCAACGCGCGCTTTCTGCCGGAAATCACCGCCAGCGCCAAGCAGGTGCAGGATGCTGCTGCGGTCGACACTTATTTCCATGCCGGTATCGAAGCGATCTGGGACCTGGGCCTGTTCGGTGCCGCCGAGAGCGCGCAGTTGAGCGCGCAGGCCTCGGCCGGCAATGCCGAGGCGCTGCGCAATGCCGCACAGGTGGCGGTGATTGCCGACGTAGTGCGCAGTTATCTGGACCTGACCGTGGCCCAGGCCCAGCAGGATCTGCTGGCCCGGCAGCAGGCCGTGGATGATCGCGGCGAACAACTGGCACTGGTTCGCCTGCGCTTGCGCCTGGATGAGCCGGGCGAGCTGGAACGCCTGCGTGCGCGCCAGGCCGCGACCCGAGCAGCGACGGCGCAGGCCCGCGAAAACGCGGACAACGCGGCCCGCGCGCTGGCGCTGCTGCTGGGGCGTGACGGGCCGGATCCCGCCTGGCGTGCATACCGCGCGCCGCCGAAGCTCGGTGCATTCTCACTGCAGCAGGTCCCTGCGGATCTGCTGCGCCACCGCCCGCAGATCCTGCTGGCCGAATCGGAGGTGATGCAGGCCGCGGCCAGCAAGGGTTCGGCGCGCGCAGCGATGTATCCACGGGTCAGCCTTGGCGGCTCCATCCTGTACGCGTACAACCTCACCCAGAACGCCCGTTCCAATTCCGACTCCAGTCCGTCGATCGGCCCGTACATTGATATTCCGCTGTGGGACTGGGGGCAGCGCCGAGCGCGCTTCCATGCCGATGAGAAGCAACTGGACGCCGCCTTGCTGGGCTACCGCAAGGCGGTGCTGGAAGGCGTGAGCGAAGTGGAAGCTGCACTGGGCAGCCTGGCGCGGCAGGACAGCAGCATCCAGTCGCTGCGCGCGGCCAACGATGCCGCCGGGCAGCAGGTCAAGCGCCAGGCGCGGCAGGTGCAGCTGGGCCTGTCCAGCGAGTTCGATGGGCTGGATACGCAGCGTGCCGTATTGGCCTCGCAGGCCGACCTGATCGGTGCTCAGGGCGCGCGCGTGCTGGCCTTTGCGTCGCTGTACCGCGCCCTCGGTGGCGCCCCGCTGCCTGCCGAGGGCGAGGGTGGATCGCAATGATCGCACTCGCCCGCAAGACCCTGGCCTATGAGTGGCGCCGGTTCCTGCCGGTGGTGCTGGCGATGTGTTTCGCCGGTGTACTGTTGATCGTGCAGGCCGCACTGGTGCTGGGCATCTTCGGTACCGCTGCGATCTACGTGAAGGCATCCTCGGCCGATCTCTGGGCCGGTTTTCCCGGCACCCAGAGCGTCAACTACGGCCATGCGATCAGCGCCGACGTCGAAAGCCACCTGCGCATGGACCCGGATGTCACCCGCGTCGAACCCTACGAGTGGGTCGACGGCGAATGGCGGTCCGGCGCGCAGGGCACTGGCAATGTGTCGGTGTACCTGTCCGGCATCTCCACCCGGGACGACGCGATGATGTTCGCGCGCATCCTCCCGGCGAACCTGCGCGCGCAGCTGCGCGAGCCGGGTGCGGTGATCGTCGACAGCGCTGATCTGGATACGCTGGGCGTGGACCTGCAGAACAACCGTGCCTGGATCAATGGCAAGGCGGTGCGCGTGGTCGCTGCACAACCGGGCCTGCGGGGCCTTGGTGGTGTCAACGTGCTGGCCTCGCTGGACACCGCGCGCGCCATCGCCGGCACCGACCCACACGAGGGAAGCACCTATTTCGTGGCGGGCTTGCGCTCGCCGGACCTGGCCGACCGCGTGCGTGACCGCCTGGCCGCGTCGATGGGCCAGGCCACACCGGTCGAGTTCTGGACCGCGCCGGCGTTCGCCAGCCGTTCGCAGCAGTATTGGCTGTTCGATACCGGCGCAGGGATCGCCGTGTTGTTCATGGCCGTCATCGTCTGCTTCGTCGGTGCGGTGATCACCAACCAGTCGTTCGCCTCGGTGGTGGCCGGCTCGGTACGCGAGTACGCCACGCTCAATGCACTCGGTGCAGGCCGCTATGCGCTGGCACGGGTGGTGTTCGAGCAGGCATTGCTGATCGGTGGCGTGGGCATGCTGCTGGCGGCGGCGTTCAGCACGTTGGTGCTGTTGATCGCGCAGACCCAGCGCGTGCCGGTGCAGCTGACGCCGATGGTGATCCTCGGCTGCGTGGCGCTGGTCGCGGTGATGGCCATGCTCTCCAGCATCATGGCGGTGCGCAGTGTCGTCCGCTCCGATCCATCGTTGCTGCTGCGTTGAGGACCGGCCGATGACTTCCACACGCGTCATCGCCACGACCCTGCAGGCCGAAGCATTGGAAAAAGGCTTCATGTCCGGTGATGTGCAGGTGCCGGTGCTGCGTGGCCTGTCGCTGGACATCTATCCCGGCGAGCTGACCCTGGTATCCGGCCCGTCCGGCTGCGGCAAGAGCACGCTGCTGTCGCTGCTGTCCGGCCTGTCCGCACCCGATGGCGGTCGCGTGCACGCGCTGGGCCAGGACGTGGGCCACATGACCCGCAGTGAAGTGGAGCGTTTCCGCCTGCACCATGTCGGCTTCGTGTTCCAGGGCTTCAACCTGTTCCCGGCACTGACTGCGTTGGAGCAGGTGCAGCTGCCACTGGGCTACCGCGGCATGCGCAATCGCGAAAGCGAGCCGCTGGCCCGCAAGGCGCTGGAAGAAGTCGGCCTCGGCCATCGAAGCCACATGCGCCCGGCGCAGCTGTCCGGTGGCGAGAAACAGCGCGTGGCGGTTGCCCGCGCGTTTGCCAAGTCGCCGACCCTGATCTTCGCAGACGAACCCACCAGCGCGCTGGATGCCGAGAACGGCCAGCGCGTGATCGACATCCTGCATCGCTACGCACGTGCGCATGGCGCCACCGTGCTGTGCGTGAGCCACGATCCGCGCCTGATCCGGCATGCCGATCGGGTGATCGCCATGGAAGACGGCATGGTCCGTGATGACCGCCGCCAGAACGAAACCGTAGAGTCCGCCCCATGACCAAGACGTCGCATCTGCTTCCCCTCAGCCTGGCCCTGTCCGCGGCACTGCTGCTCGGCGCCTGTTCCAGGGAAGCGCCCACCGCTGCATCGGCCCCCTCAGGCAAGGAGGGTACTGCCGCCGCCGGCAAGGTCGCCGTGGCGCGGGGCATCATTGACGTCGAAGGTGGCCTGGTCGCGCTGGCACCGCCGGTGGATGGCTCGATCATCGCCGCACCGGTGAAGGAAGGCGCCACGGTGAAGAAGGGGCAGCTGTTGTTGTCGCTGGATGGTGCCCTGCTGCAGCAGGAGGTGGCGATGGCCAGCGCCGATCTGGCCTTGGCCAATGACCGCCTGAAGGGCAGCCAGGCGCAGCTGCGCGAACTGGAGCGCAACGCCACTCGCCTGTCCACGGGCGCCAGCGAAGGCGTGTCCTCGAACCAGCAGGCCGATGCGGCCAAACAGCAGCTGGCTGCTGTGCGTGCCGATGTCGACGTGGCCGGTGCACAGGTCGACATGGCGCAGCACAAGCTGGAGCACGCGAAGCTGAAACTGCAGCAGATGTCGTTGAGCGCGCCGGAAGCCGGCACCGTGGTCGGCCAGGTGCCGGGCGTCGGTGCCTTCGTGCAGGCGGGCAAGCCGGCGATCTCGTTGCTGCCGGCGCGCCCGCTGCAGGTGCGCGCCGAACTGAGCGCCGCCTACGCCGATGCGGTGCAGGTAGGCATGAAAGCGGCGGTGGTACCGGACAGTGATGGTGCCGAGAACACTGGCACGCTGCCGACCGCACGCGTGGTACGCATCAGCCCGGTGTTCGCGCAGGCACGCCTGCCTGAAGATGCAGGGCGTGGCGTGGCCAAGGTGGTGGAGTGTGTGCTGGAGTTCGATGGCGAGGCCAAGGCACGCTTCGGCCAGCATGTGCGGGTAGAGTTCCGGAAGTAGGCCTAGCGTGGTGGCGGACGCCTGAACGCCCGCCACGCACTCACCGCCGACACCCCGCACAGCGCCAGCAGCAATCCCACGTCCAGCAGCAGCAACCACAGCAGGTGCATGCCTTGTACCGGCGGCTGGTGCATCGCCGACAGCATCCACGGCACCGACCACACCAGCAGCAAGGCAAAGGCGATCAGCAGACGCAGCCACAGGCGTTTCAGTTTCCAAGGCCGCACGATCAACGCGGCCACCACCAGCTCAACCGTTCCCAGCAGCGCGAACAGGATGACGGTGCTGGTCGGGTAGGGCAGCTCAGCGCCTTCCAGTCGGTGCAGCAGCCAGTAGTCCGGGGTGAAACCGGCATTGACCAGCGCGGCGATCAGCGCCAGCCAGGTCAGCGCGACCAGCAACCAGAACAGGCGGACGTAGCGTCTCGGCATCGGCGGTGTCCGTGCTTGGGCGGGGCAGCGTACCCCAGCGCGGACGCCCGTGACCGCATGATGTGAAGACTGTTGACGGCGTGAAGGAATTTGGACACAATGGCGCTCCTTCGACGCAGGTCGAACGGAATCTGCGGGAATAGCTCAGTTGGTAGAGCGCAACCTTGCCAAGGTTGAGGTCGCGAGTTCGAGTCTCGTTTCCCGCTCCAGATTCTACAGGGCCCCGGTAGGGGCCTTGTTTTTCTCCCGCCACGGCAAGGCGGGGCACGTTGGGCCACAAGGCTTTACGCGCAGTCAGAAAGGTGAAATCGCTGGTGTGTTTTCCGGATTTCCGGTAGCATGTCGGCTTACGCGGGAATAGCTCAGTTGGTAGAGCGCAACCTTGCCAAGGTTGAGGTCGCGAGTTCGAGTCTCGTTTCCCGCTCCATGTTCCGACAGGCCCCATCTTGGGGTTTTGTCTTGTCAGGGCTACGTTCCTGGCGTGAAGTACGTTGGCCTCATGGCAGAGTGGCTATGCACCGGATTGCAAATCCGTTTACAGCGGTTCGATTCCGCTTGAGGCCTCCAATTGAAAAGCCCTGACTCCGGTCAGGGCTTTTTTGTTTGGCTGCGATCGATTCCCCGCTCGCGCGATCGCCACCCGACCTGGCGGTCAGTCATGGCGGATGCGGTGGCGCTACACTCGCGTGATGAACCAGATTGATCATTTCCGCGGGGCTTTGCTCGGCCTGGCGTGCGGCGATGCCGTCGGTACCACGCTGGAATTCAAGCCCCGTGGCAGCTTCACCCCGATTACCGACATGGTGGGTGGTGGGCCGTTCCACCTGCAGCCGGGGCAATGGACTGACGATACTTCCATGGCGATGTGCCTGGCCGAGAGCCTGGCGCGCTGCGACACCTTCGACCCCCGCGATCAGATGAACCGCTACGCCAACTGGTACCGGCACGGTTACTGGAGTGCGACCGGCGAATGCTTCGATATCGGTATGGCAACGCGAGCTGCGATCGACCGGTTCCTGCAGGACGGCCATCCGCTGGCGGGGAGTGACGACGCACGCAGTGCTGGCAATGGCTCGATCATGCGTTTGGCGCCGGTAGCATTGCGCTACGCCGGGACTCCCGATCTGCAGGCCATGGCCGAGCTGAGTTCGCGGACGACGCACGCTGCGCAGGAGTGCCTGGAGGCGTGCCGCTTGCTGGCGGTCGCGCTGGAGCGGGCGTTGGCAGGGAGCACCCGCGACGGGGTGCTGGATCTCAGCAATGTCCCCGTCAAGAGCGCGCGGCTGCAGCAGATCGCAGCGGGCGGCTATCGTGATGCGACGCGTGAGCAGATCCGTGGCAATGGCTATGTTGTTGACAGCCTGGAAGCTGCACTCTGGTGCTTTGATCGCCACGATACCTTTGAAGCCGTCGTACTCGAGGCGGCCAACCTTGGCGAGGATGCCGACACCACGGCCGCCATCGCTGGGCAGCTGGCGGGCGCATTCCATGGCGCGCGCGGAATCCCCGGGCGGTGGTTGCAGCGGCTGGCCCTGCGTGCCGAAATCCAGGCGCTGGCCGATGCGCTGCACGCCTTGAACCAGGGCAGCGACCGCGCTGCGTGAGTCGGGTTCCCTGCCTGTGAACTGCGCCGGCAGGATGCTCCCTGCCGCCGCCATTTCCGACGCCGCGCTGCTTCACCTGCAGCCGTTCGCCACGTCCCGATCGCCAGTCTCAGCCGGCCACGACATGGAAAGGCGCTATGGTCGAGTTCCACGTCTCAGGGAGCCGCAATGGCGAGCACAGACATCACGCGTCGTTCCAGCCACGGAGCGAAACGGAAATGAGCAAAGTCACGGCAGATGTGCGCTGGTTGACCTTCCGCTTGAAGAACGGGCAATCCATTGGCCCTGATCGGCTGAAGGACGGATGGGTCATCGCCTCGGAAACCGCCCGCTGCGGGGTGCGCCGCGAGCATATTGAAGGGTCGGGCCTGGTGTATGCCCTGTACGCGCCGGCCAACCTGGCCTCACCACGGCGCGCGGAAATGCGCATGCGCGAATTCCTGATGAGCTCGGGCTACACCTTCACGATGGGCACGCTGGGCGGCTGAGCTGCGCGCGGGCCGCGATTGTTCAACGCTGCGCGGCCTTCAACGCCTCGATGATCTGCGCTCCGGAGAAGCCACAATGGCCTTCGCCAACGGGCGGCAGCACCTGTGGCAGCGGACGGGCGCCGGCCCGTGCGGCCGTCTGCGGATACACTGTCTGCATGCGCGGCACGATCGTCGGGTCGTTGTTGTTGAACTGGATCACCAGCGGTCGCCTCAACGCACCGCTCAATGCCAGCTCCCTGCGGACAGCGGCCTGCGCGGCAGGCACGGCATCGACACGTCGCACGCCGGCATTGAACGCCATGTCGTCACCGAAGCCGCTGTAAGTCACGCCTCTGTTGCCCACCGGCATGCCGCCGCTGCGCGTGGCCAGTTCGTGCAGGACCAGTGCATGCAGGCTGATCGTGCCGGCCAGTGCATCAGCGGACACCTGCAGCCGCTGTGCCAGCAACGCGGCATGCGAGGGGCTGCGTTGCAGCGCATTGGAGATGCCTTGGTACAGTTCGCCCTGTGGCAGCGCAGCCGCTTCGGGTGAGAGCAGTCCCGCACCCGGCAGGCCTTCGGCCTTGGCAAAGAAGTAATCGAAAGCGACCAGCGTGGTCAGCAGATCACTCGCGATCTGTTCGCCACTGAGATTGGCGCCGCATAGCGACACACCACCGGCGTAGTGTTGCGGGAACCGCTCGAGGCTGGCGAGGGTCACGGCGCCGCCCATCGAAAATCCCAGCATCCAGATATGGCGCACATGCTTGAGTTCGGCCACTGCATGCCGGCGCAGGCGTTCCATGTCGGTGATCGCATCGGCCACCGCCCAGCCCTGGCTGGCATAGGCGCTCTGCGCGACGGCGTAGCCTGCAGCCAGCAGTGGCGCGGTGCCGTCATTGGCAGGCATTGGCGTAGCACGTGGCATGCCTACCGGCTCGTAGCCGTGCGCCAGCATCACCAGGTCACCGTTCCAGTCAGCCGGCACGTCCAGGCGCCACGGGGCCCTCTGCAACTGGCCACTGAACGTGCGCGGTGATGCAGCGGGTGCGGCCATCACCTGTGTCGCGGGGAATAGCAGGGCGAGGGTGAGGGCACATCGTAGCAAGTGACACATCACGGGCATTCCATCCGGGAATGGCGTCAGCTTAGACCCCGCCAGCAGCCTGCGCGCGCTGCACTGCCGCAGGAAGGGCGGGGGGCGCTCCCCGAGTCGATCACGTCCGCTACGGGAGGATTCCGATACGATGTGTCGCCTTGATCTCTTTCTACTTTACCCAGGGTCCCGTCATGGTCGACCGTCTCGCCATTCTGCTTGAACGCTTTGCGGTCACTGCCTCGGTGTTCCATGCCGGTGCGCTGTGCGGTATCAACATGCTGGAGGGGGAGAATGAGGCCGGGCAGCTGCACCTGGTGCGGCGCGGCCCGTTGCAGGTCAGCCACGGCCGGCAGACCGTGCAGGTCGAAGTCCCCAGCCTGCTGCTGTACCCGCGACCGATGCCGCATCGCTTCAGCACTGATCCGCAGCACGGCGCCGACATGGCCTGCGCCAACCTGCATTTCGAGGGCGGTCGGCTCAACCCGATCAGCGCCGCGTTGCCCGATTTCATCTGCATGCCGCTGGCGGATCTCCATGGCGGCAACGCAGCGCTGGAACTGCTGTTCGAGGAGGCCTTCGAGCAGCGCTGCGGACGTGCGGTGATGGTCAACCGGTTGTTCGAGGTAGTGATGATCCAGGTGCTGCGTCAACTGATGGAAGGGGGCGGGATGCGTGGTGGCCTGTTTGCCGGGCTGGGTCATCCACGGCTGCGGCTGGCACTGGTAGCAATGCATGAGGCGCCCGCACAGTCCTGGACCCTGGAAGACCTGGCCGAGGTTGCCGGCATGTCACGCAGCGTGTTTGCTGCCAGTTTCCGCGAGGCGATGGGTACCACGCCCGGGCAGTACCTGCAGGGTTGGCGGGTGGGCCTGGCGCAGCAGGCACTGCGTCAGGGGCGCCCGCTGAAACGGATTGCCGACGACGTGGGTTATGGCAGCGAAGCCGCGCTGTCGCGCGCGTTCAAGGCGCATACCGGGCTGTCGCCGCGGGAATGGCGCGGGCAGACCCGGGCCAGCGCGGCCTGAGCGCTCAGCCCAGCAGCAGCCGGGCCAGCTTCATGCCGCCGAACAGGCCGGCCAGGCCCAGTGCCACCGAGCCGCCGGCATACAGGGCCGCCAGCCCATGTTGGCCGCGCTGCAGCAGCAGGCCGATCTCCAGTGCATAGGTGGAAAACGTGGTGTAGCCGCCGAGGATGCCGGTGGCCAGCAACAATCGCAGCTGTGGCGAGGCGCCATTGCGCATCGCGAAGACCTCGACCACGACGCCCATCAGGAGCGCGCCGCTGATGTTGATCAGGAAGGTCGACCAGGGCCAGGGACTGCCGGCCACTACCCGCGCGCCGAGCAGATTGCAGGCGTGGCGCAGGCACGCACCGATGCCGCCTCCGATGAAGACCAGGAAATAGCCGTTCAGTGCGTGCATGGGGTGCCTCGAATACGGGTTCGCAGGGTCAATGGCGAACGCCGAGGGCAGGCACGACCCGCCGTCGACGAACACCGGGTTCGTCATGGCAGGAGCCATCAGCCTTCTCAGGCGGTTATCGGGGGAGCCCCATCCCCATCGAGGCCCATGCTACCAGCGGCGGTGCATTTACGTCATCGAGGTCGTCAGAACCCGGGCAACCTTGCTGCGGCTGAAGCCGTCCATCAGCAGTTCAAACGCGAGCAGATCCAAGGCCGCGTGGCGCCGGTGGTCGATCTCCAGACCGTTCTCGGCCACCAGATGGCTGACCAGCTCGTAGGCGTCCTGCCAGACATCCAGGTGGGCCTGGCTGGGGATGTAGGCATTGCCAGGCTCACCGACGCCAAGCCCGCTGACCCCGTACAGCAGCTCGCGTGCGTCCAGCTTGGCCGCATCGGCGATGCGGAACAGCTGTTCGGCCTTTACGTGCGAGGCGCTCACGTGGTCGTTGAGCCAGTTGCTGATGGTTGCTGTCGTTGATTTGGCGGCGCGTGCCAGATCGGCCGGGCGTGGGTGCCCGGCTTTCTTCATGGCTGCCGCGAGTCGTTGGCCGAGAGTATTCATCTATGCAAGCCAGCTTAACGCGTGGATTGCGAAGAAGCCTTGCCGCAAGAATCAGTCTGGTTAACAGAAGGACCGACCGTGACCGAATTCTGGAGCAAGCGGCAGGTACGAACCCGGCTGGGATTCCGCACCGACGCGGAACTGGCGCGCTTCTTTGGCATCAGCCGTTCCGCAGTGTCGCAATGGCCGAGGGACTTTCCCATTCCTCCATTGCGGCAGTACATCCTCCATCAGCGCTACCCGAACCTTTTTCCGACAACTGAAGCGCGGGCAGACGAATCCATCTGATTTGCGCCGCCTTTTGTCGCATCCAGCCTGCTTAGCCCGATGCGCTAAGTACACTTAGCAAAATAGGCAAGTTCAATCGATCCCAAGCTGATAATCAGTGCCGCCTACTGCGGACGTCGTGCTGTGCTTCCTGACGCCTGTCGGCTTCGCCCCATCCGGCACCCCCAGGGCCCCGTATGTAGTTTCGTGAACGATTAATAATTTCAATCACGAAAGTCGCTGCATGTAATTGACCTGTCGTGAAATCTGTGACTAATTGGAGTCAACCAGCCGTGAAGCCTGGGAGTCTTTCAGTAGCACGCAAGTGAGTCGGTAGACCGTCAACGATGCAGGACAAGTCCAACGGAGGTCGTATGGAATACGGCATGAATGGCTTGGCTGAACGGGTACGCCGCGAACTGGAAGCCAGTTATCACAAACACGGATGCGGTCCGGCGTTCTGGGATACCTACCAGCAGGTGCTGGATCGCCTGGTCCCACAGGGGACCGAGCGTACCGAAGTCACCAACGAGATGGCGCTGATCATCGAACAGTTGGGCATCGTCCGGCGCGCCCAGCTTGTGCCGCCGCACGCCAACGCGTCGCGTTGATTCAGAGCAGGCGCCAGGCGCCGCAGGCAAGCAGCGCGAGCAACAAGGACAGCAGGGCCAACGTCCGGGGTCGCCACAGGCGCTTCGGTTGTCCGGCCATCGCCTGCGGACTGCAGTAGCGCACCAGCCCAGGACCGAAACCGGCCCGGAGCTGTTGTTGTGCGCAGGCCTCCAGGCAGGCGCCACAGGCCAGGCAATCGGCCTGCGGTCCCTGGCGGATGTCCAGTTGCATCGGGCAGGCACGGACGCAGGCTGCGCAATCGGTGCAGTCACCCAGGCGGTCGGCGCTGAAGGTCGGCATCGGTCCTGCCAGCAGCGGATGCGCAGCGCGGAATACGTAGTCCTGCGCAGTGGTCGGGTCGAGCAGGCCGCGGCCACGGCCCAGCACCCCGCCGAGACCGGACGGGCGTGGCCCGCGCGGCTCACCGCGGCGGGCGTCGTACAGCATGCGCGGCGTATGCGGATCGGTCAGCAGCGGCTGCATGCGTGCGAACGGGCACAGCGAACGGCACACCTGCTCACGCAGGAACCCGGCGTTTCCCCAGGTGGCGGCGGCGTAGAACAGCACCCAGAACGTTTCCCAGCCGCTCCAGCCAGCGCTTGGCGCGGCGGCCAGCAATCCGCTGATCGGGCTGAACAGGCCGACGAAGGTGATGCCGGTCCACACTGACAGCAGGCCCCAGGCCAGCTGGGTGGCTGGGCCTGCCGCAGGTGCGGGCAGTACCCGCGCCGCGCTGCGGGCGATCCAGTCGAAGGCACGGCGCCACAGCGTCTGCGGGCAGGCGTGGCCGCACCAGACGCGGCCGGCGAGGTGGGTCAGCAGCGCGAGGCTTACTACCAGTACCGCCAGCAGGCCGATCAGCGCGCCGACGTCGCCGGGCCACAAGGTCCAGCCAAACAGGTCGAATCGCCGCGCGCTGATGTCCAGCAGCAGCGCCTGGCGTCCTTCCCAGCGCAGCCACGGCAGTGCGTAGAACACCACCAGCAGGGCAGCGCTGAGCGTGCCGCGCCAATGCCAGGGACGGGGTACCCGGGTGCAGGACGTGCTCATCCCAGCGGCAGCTCCTCGTCGTCATCGCCCGGCAGGGGCCGCTGCAGGTACCAGGTGACCGCGCTGGACAGTGCAGTGACCGACCAGAACATGAAGAATCCTGCCGTATAGCCCAGTTCGCGGCTGATGGCCGTGCCCGGGAAACTGATGGCCTGCAGGCGCAATGGATCGACGAAGGCGAAGAACACCACGCTGGCAACGCCGGCGGCGATGAAGCTGGGCCAGAGGATCGCGCCCCAGTGCTGGATCAGCCGCTGGCGGCGGTTGGGAAAAGGTCTGTTCATGCTGTCCCCGATCGAAAAGTGGGCGGCGCGTATACTTCGCCAGGATCGGCGCCGTATCCGCAGGGCATGCTTCCTGCAAGCGTGCCAGCCTAGGCGCAGCGGATTGCGCCGACATTGATCTGGATCAACGGCGCTGCCGCCTGGGTGCGGCAGCCTGCCTGCAAGCTTTGGATGCCCCGATGAACGCAACACAGCCGCCTGTCCTCCCCGTCGCCTCGCCCGGGTTGTGCACCGAGCAGGAAGTGACCCGACTGGTCCACGATTTCTATGCCCGCGTGCGAGCGGAAGAGCGGCTGGGACCGGTGTTCGAGGCGCACGTGCACGACTGGCCCGGGCACCTGGCGCAGCTGGTCGACTTCTGGTCGGCGATGCTGCGCGGCACCCGCCGCTTCAAGGGCTCGCCGATGTCCAAGCACATGGCCATCGAGCTGGACAAGGACCTGTTCGACCGCTGGCTGGTGCTGTTCCGGGCCACCACTGCCGAGTGCGGTAACCCGCCGATGCAGGAACTGGCCAACGACGTGGCTGCGCGGATCGGTGACACCTTCTGGAAGCGCTACCAGATGCTGCGCTGGCCGCAGGTCGGCCTGCCGGTACTGGGGATCGCCGGCAAGCATTGATCTGGGTCAAGGCGGCATGGGCCGCCTGGCGCGATGCTGGGGGCATGGACACGTTCTCTCCCGCTGCCGGTGGCCTGGCCTGGACCTTCGACCCCGATCTGCTGCGCCGGCACGACCGGCCCGGGCCGCGCTACACCTCGTATCCGACCGCGCCCCATTTCCACGATGGCTTCGGCGCGCCGGCGCTGCGCCAGGCGATCGCCGACAGCAACCAGCTGGCCCGCGCGCTGTCGCTGTACGTGCATGTGCCGTTCTGTTCCAGCCCCTGCTTCTACTGTGGCTGCAACCGGGTGATCACCCGCGACCGCGGACGTGGCCACAGCTATGTGTCGCGCGTGCTGGCCGAGGCCGACCTGCTGGCGCCGCAGTTCGAGGACGGCCGTGAGGTCATCCAGCTGCATCTGGGCGGTGGCACGCCGAATTTCCTCGAGGCCGAGGCGATGACCACGCTGGTGGAAGGGCTGCGCCGGCGCTTCGATTTCAGCGATTCACCGCAGCGCGATTTCTCGATCGAACTCGATCCACGCTTCATCGACACCCGCGACGTCGCCATGCTGGCGCGCCTGGGATTCAACCGGGCCAGCCTGGGCGTGCAGGATTTCGACCCGCAGGTGCAGGAATCGATCAACCGCATCCAGGGCGTGCAGCAGACACTGGACATCCTGAGCGCCTGCCGCGACAGCGGCATGCGTTCGGTCAACGTCGACCTGATCTACGGCCTGCCCGGGCAGAGCCTGGAGGGGTTCGGCCGCACCCTCGATAGGGTGCTGGCGCTGCGTCCGGACCGCCTGGCGGTGTACGGATACGCGCATCTGCCGCATCTGTTCCGTGCGCAGAAGCAGATCGACGAAAGCCGCTTGCCTTCGCCGGAGGACAAACTGGCGCTGCTGGGTCTGGCGGTGGAGACGCTCTCTGCGGCCGGCTACCAGTACATCGGCATGGATCACTTCGCATTGCCGGAAGAAGATCTGTCGCGCGCACAACGCGCCGGGCAGCTGCATCGCAATTTCATGGGCTATACCACCCACGCCGATACCGATCTGCTCGGCCTGGGCGTGAGTGCGATCAGCCACATCGGTGCCACCTACAGCCAGAATCCGCGCGACCTGCCGTCATGGGAGGATGCCGTGGACCAGGGGCAGCTGCCGGTGTGGCGCGGCGTGGCGCTGAGCGCTGACGACCAGCTGCGTGCGGAACTGATCCAGCAGTTGATGTGCCAGGGCGAGGTCGATGGCGTGCAGCTGGGTCAGCGCCACGGCGTGGATTTCGAACAGTACTTTGCCGAGGACCTGCATTCGGTACAGCGGCTGCAGGAAGACGGCCTGGCCGAATACCGCGATGGTGTGGTGCGTTCCAGCGAACCGGGGCGACCGCTGCTGCGGTTGCTGGCGATGTGCTTCGATCCGTACCTGCGTGCCACTCACGAGCAACCGCGTTACTCGCGGGCGATCTGAGTGTGGGTTGCGCGGCGTGCGTATGGTGCCCGGAGCCGGAATCGAACCGGCATGGGGTTGCCCCCGGCGGATTTTAAGTCCGATGCGTCTACCAGTTTCGCCATCCGGGCCAGCAGCGCGGCGCCGATTGTAGCCCACCTGCGGTGCCTCGGCCTGTTTGCATCACGGCGGTCGCGTGCTTAACTGCCGATCGTATTCATGTCATAGTCCCTGCCATCGTTCCCAGGGGGGGAGCCATCTGATGTCGCTGCACGCGATTGCCTATGCCAGCGAGGCCCGCGCCGATCTGCAGACAACCGATCTTGACCGCCTGCTGGCCGATGCCACGGCATTCAATCGTGTAGCTGGAGTCACCGGCGTCCTGATGTTCGATGGCAGCCGTTTCCTGCAGTACCTCGAAGGCCCGCAGGACGGCATCGATTCGGTGTTCCAGCGCATCCTCAACGCGCGCAGCCATGGGCAGCTGCACGTACTGTGCCGCGCTCCGGTGGTGCAGCGGGCATTTCCGCGCTGGTCGATGGGTACGCGGCGCATCGAGCCAGAACCACTGGCGCAGATCGTCGACGCCGCTTGGCCCGGCTTCCTGCTTGGCAGCGGTGGATTTGAACGCCTGCTGCAGGCCTGGACCGGTGCCGACGGTGAGCTGGAACCGGCGGCGGTGGCGTTGGGGTCCTGAGCCCGCCTTGGCGGCAGGGCGCCGGGGCCGGTAGGCTGTAGCCTTTCTGGCGCAGGTTTTCCGGAGTGGTGCAGCAGATGAGTGTGTTGGCCGAAGCCATGGCAGCGTATGTGCGATTGCATCGATTGCATGGGATGTGCCGATGAGTGTGCCGGTTGCGGCGGCCAGCGACCCTCGGTTTGCGGTGGTCGGCCTGGGCTATGTCGGCCTGCCGTTGGCGGTGGCGTTTGGCCGGCACTGGCCGACGTTGGGCTTCGATATTGACGCCGGTCGCATCGCCGAGCTGCGCAGCGGCCAGGACCACACACTGGAAATGGAAGCCGACGAGCTGGCCAGTGCGCACCTGTTGCAGTACGGCAGCGATCCGGCACTGCTTGATGCCTGCAATGTCTACATCGTCACCGTGCCGACCCCGATCGATGCCTACGAACAGCCCGATCTGGAGCCGTTGCGTTCGGCCACGCGCCTGATTGCCAGCCATCTCCGCGCCGGAGATCTGGTGATCTACGAGTCCACGGTCTACCCTGGAACCACCGAGGAAGTGTGCGTGCCGCTGCTGGAACAAGGGTCCGGCCTGCGCTTCAACGAAGACTTCTACTGCGGCTACAGCCCCGAACGGGTCAGCCCCGGTGACCGCCAGCGGCGCCTTGCCGACATCCGCAAGATCACCTCCGGATCGACCCCGGAGGTCGCTGCGGTGATTGATGGCCTGTACCAGCGCATCATTGCCGCCGGTACGTTCCCGGCCCCTTCGATGCGCGTGGCTGAAGCGGCCAAGGTGGTCGAGAACATCCAGCGTGACGTCAACATCGCGCTGGTCAACGAGCTGGCCCTGATCTTCGACCTGCTCGGCATCGACACCCAGGACGTGCTGGATGCCGCCGGCAGCAAGTGGAACTTCCTGCCGTTCCGCCCGGGCCTGGTCGGTGGTCACTGCATCGGCGTCGATCCGTACTACCTGCTGCACAAGTCCGAGAGCGTGGGTTACCACCCGGACCTGATCCACACCGCGCGACAGGTCAATAACCGCGTCGGCGAGCACGTAGCGGCTCGGGTGCTGGCGATGCTGGCCGAGCGTGGCCGTGCGCCGGCGGATGCACGCATCCTGGTCCTGGGCGTGACCTTCAAGGAGGATTGCCCGGACCTGCGCAACAGTCGCGCGTTGGAACTGGCACAGCGCTTGCGCGATGCCGGTGCGAGGGTCGAGGTAAGCGACCCGTGGGTCGGCCCGGCGGCATTGACCGGCGAGGGCCTGGACTGGCTGGCCGAGCCCGGGGCAGGGCGCTATGACGCGGTGGTGCTGGCGGTGGCCCACGCCCGTTTCAAGGCGATGGATGAATCCGCAATCCGCGCGCTGCTGGCGCCCGGTGGCCTGGTCTACGACGTGAAATCGGCCTGGCCGCGCAACGTGGTTGACGATCGTTTGTAAGCCCCGGCTGCGAACGGCGCGGTAGACTCGGGGGCAGTTGCAACCGAGGAACGCCATGCACCGGTATATCGTCTACCTGCTCGCCATCCTGATGTTCCCGATATGCCTGTGGCTGGCCACGATCTGGCCAGCCTGGTACTGGGGCGTCGGCCTGACTGCCGCGATGGTGGCGCTGGGGACCTGGGACCTGCTGCAGAAACGCAGCACGTTGCGCCGCAATTATCCGGTGATGGCGCACTTCCGTTACGGGCTGGAGTCGATCGGTCCGGAGATCCGCCAGTACTTCGTGCAGAGCGACCTGGAAGACGTGCCGTTCTCGCGCCAGCAGCGCGCGCTGATCTACCAGCGCGCAAAGAACGAGATGGACACGGTGCCGTTCGGCACCCTGCGCAGCACTTATGCGGTGGACTACGAGTGGATCAACCATTCGCTGGCACCGACGACGATTGCCAAGCATGACTTCCGCGTCCTGATCGGCCCGAACTGCGCCAAGCCTTATTCGGCCAGCGTGTTCAACATCTCGGCGATGAGCTTTGGCTCGCTGTCAGCCAATGCGATCCGCGCACTGAACGAAGGCGCGCGCCGCGGTGGCTTCTACCACGACACCGGCGAAGGATCGATTTCGCCCTACCACCGCGAAATGGGCGGCGACCTGGTGTGGGAGATCGGCTCGGGGTACTTCGGTTGCCGTGACGAGAAAGGTGGTTTCAGCGAGGAGCGCTTCGTTGCCAACGCTACCCACGATCAGGTCAAGATGATCGAGATCAAGCTGTCGCAGGGGGCCAAGCCGGGCCACGGCGGTGTGCTGCCGGCACCGAAAGTGACCGCCGAGATCTCGGTGACCCGTGGCGTGCCGATGGGCGTTGACTGCGTGTCGCCGTCGCGCCATTCGGCGTTCTCCACGCCGGTTGAACTGTTGCAGTTCGTGGCCCGCCTGCGCGAACTGTCCGGTGGCAAGCCGGTCGGTTTCAAGTTGGCCATCGGCCACCCGTGGGAATGGTTCGGCATCGCCAAGGCGATGCAGGAAACCGGCCTGTTGCCGGACTTCATCGTGGTGGATGGCGCCGAAGGCGGCACCGGCGCGGCACCGGCCGAGTTCGTCGATCATGTCGGCGTGCCGATGCATGAGGCACTGCTGCTGGTGCACAACACCCTGGTCGGCCTCGACCTGCGTGAGCGCATCCGCATCGGCGCGGCCGGCAAGATCACCAGTGCTTTCGACATCGCACGGACCATCGCGTTGGGGGCCGACTGGTGCAATGCCGGCCGAGGCTTCATGTTCGCGCTGGGCTGCATCCAGTCGCTGAGCTGCCATACCGACAAGTGTCCGACCGGGATCGCTACCCAGGATCCCGCGCGCTGGAAACATCTGGATGCACCGGACAAGGCTGCTCGTGTCTACAGCTACCACGAGCACACGCTGCATGCCTTGAAGGAACTGCTGTGTGCCGCTGGCCTGAACGACCCGGCTGAACTTGGGCCGGAACACATCCTGCGCCGTGTCTCGCCGGTGGAGATCCGTTCGCTGGCCTCGTTGTACCGCTACCTGGAGCCAGGCGAACTGCTGCACAAGGTGCCCGACCATGCGGTGTTCCATGCGTTCTGGGCCGATGCGCGCAGCGACTCGTTCCAGCCACCGCCGAAGATCCAGGCGCTGCGCGCCAGCAAGTCGCGATAACGTGATGTTGTAGAGCCGAGCCCATGCTCGGCTGATCTTCGTTCCAACATCGCGATGCGTGATCGAGAAGCAGCCGAGCATGGGCTCGGCTCTACAAGGAGATGTAATGCAGTTCAGGACCGGCACCATGGATGACGTGGCCATGTTGTGGGCGCTGCGCACGCGTTGCGTGCGCGAGACCTGCAGCAGCCATTACCCGCCCGAAGTCATTGCGCCCTGGTCTGCCTCGCCGCCACCGTCGCAGTATGCGCGGCTGTTGTCGCAGGGCGGATGCGTAGTGGCCGAGGACGGGCAGGGTGGCCTGCTCGGCTTCGGCGTCTTTGATGCCGATGCCAATGAAGTCGATGCGTTGTTCGTCAATCCGGATCATGGCGGCCAGGGCATTGGCCAGGCGTTGATGCAGCGCCTGCTGGCGATGGCCGATCGTGAACGTGAGGTGGTGCTGTCGGCCTCGCTCAACGCCGTGCCGTTCTATCAACGCCAGGGGTTCGTCAGCGTGCGCGAAGAGGCCTACCCGCATCCCAGCGGCGTGGCGCTGGCTTCAGTGAGCATGCGCCGGCCGTGGTGAGTGACCTTTCCCGGCGTTAGATTCAAGCCGAGCATGGGCTCGGCTCTACAGGTAACGCCGTCGAGCATGGCTCGACGCTACAAGGCAGGCGTCACCGCCCGGCCAGCCACCTGATTACGCCTTCCGCAGCACGCAGGCCACTGGCGTAGCACGCGGTCAACAGGTAGCCACCTGTCGGCGCTTCCCAGTCCAGCATCTCGCCGGCGCAGAACACGCCGGGCACTGCCCGCAGCATCAGGCCATCATCCAGCGCATCCAGGCGCACGCCGCCGGCGGTGCTGATCACCTCGGCCATCGGCCGGGGACGCAGCAGGCGCAGCGGCAGGCGCTTGAGCGTAGCCGCCACGGCAGGCAGGTCGCTGCCCGCTTCTTTACCCAGAATCTCGAACACCAATGCGGCTTTCACTGCATCCAGGCCGGCTTGGCGGCGCAGGTGCTCGCCGAAGCTGCGGCCCTTGCGTGGGCGTGACAGATCGGCAAGCAGGCGCGCCTCGTCGCGGCCCGGTACCAGATCCAGCCACAGCATCGCGTGGCCCTCGCGGTTGATGGTCTCGCGCAGGTCCGCCGCCATCGCATAGATCAGGCTGCCTTCGATGCCGTACTCGCTGGCCACGCATTCGCCCTGCAGCGACCGTGGCTGTCCGGCCAGGTCGATCCAGTGCGCGACCACCGGCTTCAACGGCGCGCCGGCATTGCGTTGGGCGAAGAATGGGGTCCAACCCACGTCGAAACCGCAGTTGGCCGACTGCAGTGGTGCGATGTCCACGCCACGGGCCTGCAGTGGCGCGACCCAGGCGCCGTCACTGCCCAGCTGCGGCCAGCTGCCGCCGCCCATGGCCAGCAGGGTGGCATCGGCATGTACTTCAACGGCGCCATCTTCGGTTTCAAATCGCAGCGCGCCATCCTCACCCCAGCCGATCCAGCGGTGGTTGGCATGCAGGCGCACACCCTGTTCCTTCAGCCGGCGCACCCAGCCACGCAGCAGCGGCGCAGCCTTCCGGTCGACCGGGAACACGCGGCCGGAGCTGCCCACATAGGTCTCCACGCCCAGGCCGGCGGCCCAGTCGCGCAGCGCCTGCGCATCGAAGTCGTCCAGCCAGCGGCCTACGGCCGTGGACTGCTCGCGGTAGCGGCTGTCGAACAGCGGACGCGGATCGGAATGGGTGAGGTTGAGCCCGCCCTTGCCGGCGATCAGGAATTTGCGGCCGGGCGACCCCTTGGCCTCGTACAGGTCGACGTCCAGCCCGGCGGCGCGCAGGCGCTCGGCGGCGAACAGGCCGGCCGGGCCACCGCCGATGACGGCGACGCGGTGGGGCATGGCGGCATCACGGTTTGACATCGAGCAGCTCGACGTCGAACACCAGCGACGATCCGGCCGGAATCGGGCCGACCTTGCGGTCGCCGTAACCGTAGTCCGGCGGGATCATCAGCGTGCGCTTGCCGCCAACTTTCATGCCGGCCACGCCCTCATCCCAGCCGCGGATGACCTGGCCGGCGCCAAGCGCGAAGGTGAACGGTTGGCCGTGCTTGAAGGAGCTGTCGAAGGTCTTGCCGTGCTTGGTCTCGGTACGGTTGTCGTAGATCCAACCGGTGTAGTGCACGGTGACCTTGCTGCCGGGAACGGCTTCAGCACCGGTACCTGGCACGGTATCGATCCGCTCGAAGGCGGTCAGGGTGCCGCCGGGCGGGGGGCCGGACGGTTCGGTCGAGCAGCCAGCGGCGGCGAGGGACAGCAGCAGGGGAAGCAGCAGGCGGCGCATCGGGCGTCTCCGGTAGGGCGCAGGTCGAGGGCGGCAAGGGTAGCGCATCGGCGCCGGGTATCATGGGGACATGGCAAAACTCCTGCTCAATCTGCGCAATGTCGGTGACGACGAATACGCCGATGTCTGCACGCTGCTCGACCAGCACGGCATCGCCTGGTACCGCACCGAACCCAGCCCCTGGGGCATTTCCAACGGAGGCCTGTGGCTGCGCGAGGACGCCGATCATCCACGTGCGAAGGCGCTGATGGCGGAGTACCAGGCCGAACGCGGGCCGCGCATCCGTGCCGAGCGTGAGCAGGCATTGCGTGATGGCACGGCGGAGACCTTCGGCAGCCTGTTCCGGCGGCGGCCGCTGTTCGTAATGCTGGTGCTGCTGGGGATGGCCGCTGCCGCTGCGCTGGTGCTGCTGCCGTTCGTGCTGTTGCGGGGGTAAGGGGTTTCGGCCGGGTTGCACCCGGCACCCGCAGACGCAACGGCGACGTCAAAAGCCGGGCTTCAGTGGGAGGGTGGGGCGGTGTGGGCAGGCGGGGGACGGCAAACGCTGCTCCTGCGTGCCTCGTAGAGCGCCTTGCTCGTGTGCGCTGTCCTGCGCACACGGCAAGACCGGGGTTGGGCGTCCTGCCCAACCCGCCCGGCGCATGCCCCGGGCCCATGGCGCTCTGCGCCCCCGCCTGCCCACACCGCCCCACCCCTGACAGATTCCGGGTGTCTGCCGGGCTTGGGGTCGGATCCCTCTGCTGCGCAGAGGGCACTGACCCCTGAATCTGTCTGTGCGGGCGGGAGGCGCTAAAATGGCGGGATGATCGCCAATACCGCTGCCTACCATTTCGCCGTCATCGACGCCCCTCAGGCCCTGTGTGACCAGCTGCTGGCGCGTGCCGAGGCGGCACAGCTGCGCGGCACGATCCTGGTGGCGGGCGAGGGGCTGAACCTGTTCCTGGCGGGTGCGCCAGAGGCGGTCGAGGGTTTCTACGCAGCGCTGCGCTCTGACGCGCGCTTTGCCGATATGCGGGTCAAGACCAGCTTCAGCGAGCACCAGCCGTTCGCCCGGCTGAAGGCCAAGGTGAAGAACGAGATCATCAGCTTCCGCCGTGATGACGGCCAGCCGCTGGACTATCCGCGTGCGCCGGCGGTGGATCCGGCCACCGTGCAGCGCTGGCTGCGGCAGGGGCATGACGATGCCGGCAAGCCGGTGGTGATGCTCGATACGCGCAATCTGCAGGAAGTGGAGTACGGCACCTTCAAGGATGCGCTGGTGTTGCCCATCCACAAGTTCACCGACCTGCCGGAGGCGCTGGCGCCGCACCGCGAAGCACTGAAGGACAGCACCGTGGTCAGTTTCTGCACCGGCGGCATCCGCTGCGAGAAGGCGGCGCTGTGGATGGTCAACGACGGCATGGACAACGTGCTGCAGCTGGACGGTGGCATCCTCGGCTACTTCGAGGAAGTGGGCGGCGAAGGCTACGAAGGCCGCTGCTTCGTGTTCGATGAGCGCATTGCGCTGGATGCGGAACTGAAGCCGATGGTCGACCAGCCGTTGCCTGATCCGCGCCCCAGCGCGTTCTAAGCCGGGATGTCGATTCCCCGGTAGAGCCGGCCGCTGGCCGGCTGCCAGGGCACGTTGCCTGCCGGCCAGCGGCCGGCTCTACCGGATCAAGCGCAGCCAGTCGTGGACCCGCGCTGCGGGAATCAGCATCCTGCCACCGGCACTGGCCGCTGCGCCGGGTCGTCCCCATGCATGGGGGATCCTGTGACGGAAAAACGCCTGATGATCCCGTTGTCGATCCTTGACCTGGCCCCGGTCTGCGAGGGCAGTGACACCACCACCGCCTTTGCCAACATGCTGGAACTGGCCCAGCACGCCGATGCGCTGGGCTACCGCCGCTACTGGCTGGCCGAACACCACAACATGCCCGGCATCGCCAGTGCGGCCACCGCCGTGCTGATCGGCCATGTCGCCGGCGGTACCCTTCGCATCCGGGTCGGTGCCGGCGGCATCATGCTGCCCAACCATGCCCCGCTGCAGGTGGCCGAGCAGTTCGGCACGCTGGCCTCGCTGTATCCGGACCGGATCGACCTGGGCCTGGGCCGCGCACCGGGTACTGACCAGCCGACCGCGCGTGCATTGCGCCGCTACTTCGACAGCGCGGACCAGTTCCCACAGGACGTGCGCGAGCTGCTGCACTACTTCGAGCCGGTTCAGCCGGGGCAGGCGGTGCAGGCCGTTCCAGGTGGCGGCCTGCGGGTACCGACCTGGATCCTCGGTTCCAGCCTGTTCGGCGCGCGCATGGCCGCGTCGATGGGCCTGCCGTATGCGTTCGCCTCGCACTTCGCACCCGACGCGATGGACGAAGCCCTTGCTGTCTACCGCCGCGAGTTCCGCCCCTCGGCGGCGCTGAAGCAGCCGCACGCGATGCTGGCCCTGAACGTCGTTGCCAGCGACAGCGAGGCGGAGTCGCGCCGCCTTTTCACCAGCCAGCAGCAGAGTTTCGTCAACCTGCGTCGTGGCCGGCCGGGCAAGATTCCGGCACCGATCGACGACATCGAGTCCTTCTGGGAGCCGCACGAAAAACTGGGGGTGGAGCGGGCGCTGGCCTGCACCGTGCTGGGCGATCCGCAGCAGGTCGGGGAGGGCATCGCCGCGTTTGTCGAACGGCACAAGCCCGACGAGCTGATGCTCACCGCCAACCTGTACGACCACCGCGCGCGCTTGCGCTCGTTCGAACTGACCATGCAGGCCTGGCACGCCCGCCACGCGGGCTGAACAATTGCGTCACGGGCTGTTGCGGCCGTGCCCGGTCTGATGGGGGCTCATTCCGATGGAGTCCCCCACATGGCCGACACCCGTGCCGAACACGTCAACCAGCTGGCCGAACTGATCAAGGATGTGGAGGTGGCCATGTTCACCACCACCGGCGTCGACGGACGGCTCTACAGTCGGCCGCTGGCCACCCAGCAGGTCGCCTTTGACGGCGACCTGTGGTTCGTCATCACCGCCGACAGCCCGAAGGTGGCCGAGATCGCGCTCGACCCGCGGGTCAACGTGGCGTATGCCTCGCCCTCGAACAACACCTATGTCTCGGTGGCCGGGCGTGCCCGCGTCGTCGATGACCGCGCGAAGATCGAGGAGCTGTGGTCGCCGGCGATGAAACTGTTCTTCCCGGGTGGCAAGGACGATCCGAACCTGCGCCTGATCCACGTGCGCGCCGAGAGCGCCGAATACTGGGATGGCCCGGGCACGCTGCTGGGCAAGGCATTGAGCTTCGTGCTGTCGGCGGTGCAGGACGAACCGGCGGCGCTGGCCGACAACGGCTTCATCGATCTTCGGTGATGACCGATGTCCGGTATTGGTAGTGCCGGCCGCTGGCCGGCAACCCTGGAAACGTGGCAGCCGGCCAGCGGCCGGCTCTACCGGATGCCGCTTCAGAACCAGCGCTGGAACAGCTCCACTGTATAGCCCACCAGCTGCCCCGAACTGAAGCCGAAGAACGCGATCGCCACCAGTGCGGCGATCCAGTTGAACAGCATCAGCGCACCATCGCGTTCCAGCAGCGCCAGCGAGAACAGCAGCAGCTGGAAGCCGAACAGAAAGTTGGTGAACGGAATCGGCAACGACAGCAGCAGGCCCAGCAACACCAGCAGCAGGCCAGTGAACGCGTGTGCGGGCAGCGGTGTCAGCAGCTGCGGCAGGCGTGGCTTCAGCATCCTGTCCAGCCGCCGCAACGGGCGATCGATACGGTCCAGGAAGCGGTGCATAGTGCCGCGCTTCGGCCCGCGTCGGGCAATGAAACCGGGCAGCCAGGGGCGGCGCAGGCAACACAGCATCTGCAGGCCGATCAGGACCACCAGTGGGCCGCTGACCGCACCCCCCATGCCCGGGATCGGGATGAACGAGGGCAGGATCGCCACGAACAGGAACACGCCGAACGCGCTCTGCTGCAGGTTGCTGAGGATCTGGCCGAGCGGCATGTGCTCGGCGGGATCGCCGGAGGCGAACATCTCCAGCAGGGTGCGGATGCCCTCGTTGCGGTAGGCCGCGCGCTGAGCGCCCTGGCCCTGGCCGGTCTCAGGCGGTGAGCTCATCGGCCTGCTCGTCGGACAACGTGCGCAGCAGCAGCTTGTCCACCCGCGCACCGTCCAGGTCGACCACCTCGAAGCGCCAGCCGGCCCAGTCGAAGTACTCGCCTGCGTGCGGGATGCGGCCGAAGTAGTGGATGCACATGCCGGCCAGCGTGTAGTAATCGCCGTCCTCGGCATCGGGCAGGTCGTTGCTTCCGATCAGCTCGCGCAGGTCTTCGATCGGCAGCGAGCCGTCCACCAGCAGCGAGCCGTCCTCGCGGGTCACCACCAGGGCATCCTCGTCGGCATTCTCGACCGCCTGCAGGCGGCCGACCACGGCGCCCATCAGGTCGCTGATGGTCACCAGGCCCTGGATCTCGCCGTACTCGTCCACCACCAGCGCCATCGACTGCTGTTCCTCGCGGAAGATCTCCAGCAGCTTCATCGCGTGGGTCGATTCGGAGACGTACAGCGGTTCGCGCAGGGTCTGGAACAGCGCGTTGTCGCCGCGCGCCATGCGCGTGGCCAGCGATTTCAGCTCCAGCACGCCGACCACGTCCATGTCGTTGTCGCGGTACACCGGGTAACGGGAGAACTCGTGCTCGGCCATGATGTCCAGATTGCGCTCCAGCCCGGCCTGGGTGTCGAGCCAGGCGATGCGGTTGCGCGGCGTCATCAGGCTGTCGGCGGTGCGGTCGCCCAGGCGCATGACGCGGTTCATCATGTCGCGCTCGTGGGCGTCGATCACGCCGGCCTCGTGGCTCTCGGCCACCAGCATCCGGATCTCTTCTTCAGTCACCTGCGCGGCCTCGTCCTTGCCCAGGCCCAGCACCTTCAGCACCAGCTGGGTAGTCTTGGACAGGAGCCAGACGAAGGGCAGGGCGAGCCTGGCCAGCCAGCTCATCGGCATCGCGACCAGGCCGGCAATGGCCTCGGAACGTGTCAGGGCCAGGCGCTTGGGCACCAGTTCGCCGAAGATCAGCGTGATGAAGGTGATCAGCGAGACCGCCAGGGCGGTGCCTACTTCGCGCGCGTACGCAAAGCCGGGCATCAGGCCCTGCAGCCAGCCGGCGATCGCGTCGCCGATCGCATCACCACCGAGGTAGCCGGTGAGTACGCCGATCACGGTGATGCCGATCTGCACGGTGGACAGGAAGCTCTCCGGCTTCTCCGACAGCTCCAGCGCCTTGGCGGCGCGCTTGGAGGTGGCGGCCATCTGCTTCAGGCGGCTCTTGCGCGAGGTCATGACCGACATCTCGGACATGGCGAAGAAGCCGTTCAGCAGAACCAGCGCGAAGACAATCAGGATCATTTCAAACACGGGCGTCGTCCCCGGTTGGTGGCAGGGAGGGCGGGTGCTTGCGATGGCGGCAGGCGCTCAGGAACGGGGTCCGGCGCGGCGCAGGGGGATAAGGGTCGTCGTCCATAAGGTGCGCCCGAAGGCGCGCTGGCATCTTAGCAAAGGGGCGTGGCAGGGTGGCAACCGCCTGTTCAGGTTGGGGCTCCCAGAGCCCGGAAAGGGCGCGGGGATACCCGTGATGGTCATCTAGCCGTCATAATTCGCTCTGGTGCCGTCCTTCCCGCGACGGCTGACAGGTTTCTCAATGTTCTCTCTGCAGACCATTTTCGGTTCCGGCAAACAGTTCTACACCCTGCTCGATGAGGCTGCTGTCGCGGCTTCCGATGCCGCCAAGGCGCTGCATTCCATGCTGCGCGAGGCCGACCGCCAGCCCGCGCTGGACGCCTTCAAGCTGGCCCGCCTGCGCGAACGCGCGGCCTCGGACAAGATCAGCCAGGCGCTGGTGGACAGCTTCATGACCCCCATCGAGCGCGAAGACATCGAAGCGCTGGGTTCGGCCCTGTACAAGATTCCGAAGCAGATCGAGAAGTTCGCCGATCGCTATTCGCTGGCCACGACCCACCTGGAGCACATCGACTTCGCGCCGCGCGCGGCGATGCTGGAGCAGGCCGCCGGCGTGGTGGTGGAGATGGTGGCCGACCTGCGCCACATGAACCTGGACCGGATGACCGCGCTGAACGAGAAGCTGCGCTCGCTGGAGAACGAGGCCGACCGCCTGATGCTCGAGCTGTACCGCGACATCTACTCCGGTCGCCTGGACAACCTGCAGATGTTCCTGCTGAAGGAATTCTTCGAGATCCTGGAAAAGGCCATCGACCGTTGCCGCGAGGCTGGCGTGGTGGCGTACCAGATCGTGTTGAAGAACAGCTGACGGACGCCGCCGCATGTTGACCCTTGTCCTGGTAGTGATCCTGGCCGCGCTCGTCTTCGAGTTCATCAACGGCTTCCACGACACTGCCAATTCCATTGCCACCGTAGTGGCGACCAAGGTGCTCTCGCCCGGCTGGGCGGTGATGCTGGCCGCCTTCATGAACCTCATCGGTGCGCTGACCGGTACGGCGGTGGCGCTGACCATCGCCTCGGGCCTGCTCAACACCAACGTGGTGGAAGTCACCCCGCAGGTGATCCTGTGCGCGCTGCTGGGCGGCATCATCTGGAACCTGATCACCTGGTGGAAGGGACTGCCGTCCTCGTCCTCGCACGCGCTGATCGGCGGCCTCTGCGGCGCCGGCCTGGCTGCGGCCCACAACAACTGGGATGCCCTGATCTGGTCCGAGCGCCTGGGCAGCTGGGCGCAGAACAAGGGCCTGCTGTGGAAGGTGTTCGTGCCGATGATCACCTCGCCGATCGCCGGCTTCCTGCTCGGCATTGTGGTGATGGTGCTGCTGTGGGCGCTGATCGCCGGCCTGGCCAAGGTCGGTGGCGCCATCGGCCGCCTGGCCCGCCCGCGCATCGTCAATGCCTTCTTCGGCAAGGCGCAGATCGCCTCGGCGGCCTACATGGGCTTCGCCCACGGCCACAACGACGCGCAGAAGACCATGGGCATCATCGCGATGACCCTGATTGGTGCCGAAGCCACCGGCGCACTGAACGATCTGCCGTCCTGGCTGGCCTTCATGCACCCGGACGCGCACGCCGGTGACGGCATCGCCATGTGGATCGTGCTGACCTGCGCGGTGGTGATGGCGGCCGGTACCGCTTCGGGTGGCTGGAAAATCATCAAGACCCTGGGCCACAAGATGGTCAAGCTGCACCCGATCCACGGCTTCGCCGCGGAGACCAGCTCGGCCACCATCCTGACCCTGGCGGCCCACTTCGGCATGCCGGTCTCGACCACGCACAGCATCTCCACCGCGATCATGGGTGTCGGCTTCGCCAAGAACCCGCGTTCGCTGAAGTTCGGCGTGATCGAGCGCATCGTCTGGGCCTGGATCCTGACCATCCCGGCGGCCGGCGGCTGTGCGTACCTGATCCTGAAGCTGTTCGAGCTGTTCGGCTGGACCTGATCGCCACGCCAGGGTTGCAAACGAAAAAGCCCGCCGGATACCGGCGGGCTTTTTTCATGGCAGATCATTCCTCTGTATCCAAGCGTGCCGACCAACGGTCGGCACCCACAACAGCAGCAGGAACCTGTCAGCGGCGGGGTGGGGTGGATATGCAGGACCGTTGGCGCCATGGATGGCGCCATCGAGCCCCCATGGACGGGTTTACGGCGTGTCCTGCATATCCACCCCACCTCGCCAGCACTCAGGAAGCCCGCTTTTGCAGTTGATCTTGCCGTGGACCTTGCCGTTGCCGTTGATCCAGCGGGTGCCGGGCCGCAGGCCCGGCCGCCACCACCCATCAATTGCGCTGGAACAGCGCCTTCACATCATTCCGGAACGCCGCCTGGCTGTCGGCCCGGCTGTAGAACATGTGCCCGCCCGGATAACTGCGCACCTGCACCCGGTCCGGATTGCTGCCCATCGTCGGCATCTGGTCCACGGTCAGGATCGAACCCATGAACGGGCACGACAGGTCGTTCCAGCCATGCACGATCAGCACCTGCAGGTGCGGGTCGATCGCCACGGCCTGGCGCAGCTGGGTCACCGCGCCATCGCGCAGCTCGCCATTGCGGTCCCACAGCCGGTTCACGTCGTAGTTCAGCGCCTGGTACCGCGCGTCCACCTTCCAGCCGACCACGCGCGTCACGAAGTCGACCATCGCCGTGGTGGTCGGCGCGATGATGCTGTCCAGCAGCGGATCGTTGGCGCGCTGCTCCGGATCGTTCGGGAACGGATCGAACGCGGTCACATTGGAATCGTAACGGCTGCCCAGCGTGCCCTTGTCGCGGAATACTTCGCGCAGGTAGGCCTGCGTTTCCAGGCGGCCACCGGCACGGCGCACGAACTGCGGGTCCAGGCCGGTCAGTTCGGTCACCCGGCGCAGCATCGCCTCGGTTGCCTGCGGATCGCTACGGCCTTTCATCAAGGCGGTGGCGTAGTCGCCACGGGTGTATTCCACTACTTCGCGCATCGCTGCATCGGTCAGTTTGCCCTGGCGCTCCAGGTGCGCGGCGGCGATCGACGGCAGGGTCTGCATCCACGCCATCGGCGAGACATCGGCGTTGTCTTCCAGGGTCGGGCTCAGGTACGGCGAGACCAGTACCAGGCCGTTCATCGCCACGCCCAGCCGGGTCTGCAGGTAGTGGGTGATGCGCGGGCCGCGATAGCCGCCGTAGCTCTCGCCAGTCAGGTACTTGCGCGACGCCATGCGCTGGTTGCGCAGCAGCCAGTCGTAGATCGAGCGTGACAGGTATTCGATGTCGGCGCTGGGGTTGTACAGTGCCTTCTTCGCTTCATCGTCGCCGATCCGCGCGCGGCTGAAGCCGGTGCCGACCGGATCGATGAACACCAGATCGGTGAAGTCCAGCCAGGTGCCGGGGTTGTCGTGCAGCGTGGCCGGCGCCGACGCGCTGTCACCCTCGGAGCCGAAGGTCACCACCTTGGGCCCGATCGCGCCCATGTTGAGGTACACCGACGACGCACCGGGGCCGCCATTGAGCGCGAAGGTCACCGGCCGGTCCTTGCCCGGCATCGTATAGGCGGTGAACACCACATCGGCGATCACCTTGCCCTTGGCATCGCGTACCGGCAGGGTGCCGACGGTGGCGGTGTAGTCCAGGGTGCGGCCGGCCAGGCGCATGCTCTGGCGGGCTGAGGCGTCTGCGGGCAACGCAGGTGCCTCGGTCTTGTCGTCTTTCGGATCGGGCTTGGCGTCGGCATCAGGCGCGGCCAGCACGCTGGCTGGGGCGATGAGCAGGCCGACGCAGAGCGCGGCAGTGTGCAGCAGGGACTTCATGGCACCGGGTGGGCAGCGGAAGGGGGATTCCGATGCTAGGCCGGTGGCGGCCCATGTCGTATGTGTCCAAAGACATGGCCGTGCGTTGAGCCCGCTACTGGCCAGATTGGGTCAAGCGGGCAGGGTGGCGGCCGCTTCGTCATCGGCCAGCAGGCCATAGACGGCCGAGTCGGCCAGTTCCCCCTGGATCCGCCAGCGCTGGCGCAGCACTCCCTCGCGGCGGAAGCCCAGGCGTTCGAGCACGTGCGCGGAGGGTGCGTTGCGCGGGTCGATCTCGGCTTCCACGCGATGCAGGTGGAGGGTGCCGAACAGGTAGGCCAGTACCTGCTGCAGGGCCTCGTGCATGTAGCCCTGGCCCTGGCGATCCGGTGCCAGCAGGTAGCCGATCTCGGCGCGTGCCGCATCGCGGTCCAACGCAAACACCACGCAGATGCCCAGCAACGGGCCGTCCAGCGTTTCGCGCACGGCCAGCTTGAGCTGGGTGCCGGTGGCCTGTGCCGCCAGGTCATCGTCGATCTGCGCGCGTGCCTCGGACGGTCGTGTCCATGCAGGATGGTTCCAGAACCGCATCACGTCCGGATCGGACTGGATTGCGAACAGGGCGGCCGCATCGTCGCGGCGGATCGGGCTCAGGACGAGGCGCGCGCTGTGCAGCGGCAGGCCGGGAAACAGCAGGGAGTGGCTGGCCAATACGTTGGTCCACACGGATGGACGCGCATTATGGCGCCGCCGGGTTTGCCGATGGGGGTGGGATCTCTGTAGAGCCGAGCCGATGCTCGGCTGCCCGGCACGGCGCGGAATGCAGCCGAGCGTGGGCTCGGCTCTACAGGAGGGCTGCGGGAGTCAGACTTCCAGCGAAGCCAGGTCGCCCTTCGACTCCAGCCAGCCCTTGCGGTCGGAGGCGCGCTTCTTGGCCAGCAGCATGTCCATCAGCGAACTTGTCTGCTCGCGATCGTCCACGGTCAGCTGCACCAGCCGGCGCGTATCGGGGTGGATGGTCGATTCACGCAGCTGAGGCGGGTTCATCTCGCCCAGGCCCTTGAAGCGGGTCACGTTGATGGCGCCCTTGATCTTCTCGCGTTCGATCTTGTCCAGCATCGAGCGCTTTTCTTCCTCGTCCAGGGCATAGAACACCTGCTTGCCCACGTCGATGCGGAACAGTGGCGGCATGGCCACGAACACGTGGCCGGCATCGACCAGCGCAGGGAAGTGCCTGAGGAACAGCGCGGTCAGCAGTGTTGCGATGTGCAGGCCGTCGGAGTCCGCGTCGGCCAGGATGATGACCTTGCCGTAGCGCAGGCCGCTGATGTCGTCCTTGCCCGGGTCGCAGCCGATCGCGATCGCCAGGTTGTGCACTTCTTCCGAGGCCAGCACGCTGTTGGAGGAAACCTCCCAGGTGTTCAGGATCTTGCCGCGCAACGGCATGATGGCCTGGAAATCCTTGTCGCGGGCCTGCTTGGCGCTGCCGCCTGCCGAATCACCTTCCACCAGGAACAGCTCGGTGCGCGACAGGTCCTGGCTGATGCAGTCGGCCAGCTTGCCGGGCAGGGCCGGGCCCTGGGTGACCTTCTTGCGGACGACCAGCTTTTCGGTCTTCAGGCGGGCGCTGGCGCGCTCGATGGCGATCTGCGCGATCTTCTCGCCCAGCTCCACGTTCTGGTTGAGCAGCAGGCTGAAGGCATCATGGGCGGCACCTTCGATGAAGCCGGCCGCCTGGCGTGAGGACAGGCGTTCCTTGGTCTGGCCGCTGAACTGCGGGTCGGTCATCTTCAGCGACAGCACGAACGACACGCGGTCCCACACGTCTTCCGGGGCCAGCTTGACGCCACGCGGCAGCAGGTTGCGGAAGTCGCAGAACTCGCGCAGCGCCTCGGTCAGGCCGGTACGCAGGCCGTTGACATGGGTGCCGTGCTGGGCGGTGGGGATCAGGTTGACGTAGCTTTCCTGCACCAGCTCGCCTTCCGGCAGCCAGGCCACTGCCCAGTCCACGACCTCGGTGTCCTTCTTCAGGCTGCCGACGAACAGCTCGGCCGGCAGCATCTCGCGATCACCCAGCTCCAGCTTCAGGTAATCGCGCAGGCCGTCTTCGTAGTACCAGGTATCGACTTCACCGGTGGCTTCATCGGTCAGCTTCACGGTCAGGCCCGGGCACAGCACGGCCTTGGCGCGCAGCAGGTGCTTGAGCGCGCGCACCGCGAACTTCGGCGTATCGAAGTACTTCGGGTCCGGCCAGAAGCGCACGCGGGTACCGGTGTTCTTCTTGCCGACGCTGCCAACTACTTCCAGCGGTGTGGCGCGGTCGCCATTGCGGAAGGTGATGCGGTGTTCGGCACCGTCGCGCTTGATATGCACTTCCACCAGGGTCGACAGCGCGTTGACCACGCTGACGCCGACGCCGTGCAGACCACCGGAGAAGGTGTAGTTGTTGTTGCTGAACTTGCCGCCGGCATGCAGGCGGGTGAGGATCAGCTCGACGCCCGGGATCTTTTCTTCCGGATGGATGTCCACCGGCATGCCGCGGCCGTCATCGCTGACCTCCACGCTGCCGTCCTTGTACAGGGTGATCTCGATCGAGCGGGCGTGGCCGGCGAGGGCCTCGTCCACCGAGTTGTCGATCACTTCCTGCGCCAGGTGGTTCGGGCGCGCGGTGTCGGTATACATGCCGGGACGGCGCTTGACCGGGTCAAGGCCGGACAGGACTTCAATATCGGCGGCGTTATAACGGGCGTTCATCTGTCTTCGAAAGCTTGGAGCGACGGGCAAGTGTGGGGTCTGGCACGGGATTTTGCACGCCTGCGGTTCAGTCTCGGCGGCGCAGAGGAGGTAAAATAGCCCTCGCTGGAATCTGAACGCCGGCGGCCCCGTTGGGTCTGAACGTCCAAGCCATACCGCGAGGAGGACCTCATGAAGAAGTTGCTGACCATTGCGATCCTGGCCGCTGCCGCCGTTGCAGTGCCGCTGGTGGTGGCGCAGAACGCCGGCCAGCCGGCCCCGCAGCAGGGTGACCAGGCCGACAAGGCGCAGGCCGAGGCCGATGCCAAGGCCAAGCGTCGGGCCCAGGCCAATGCCGAAATGAAGGCGCAGGGCCAGCCGGCCCCGCAGCAGGAAGAGGAAGAGGAAGCGCGCAAGAAGCGCTGATCCCGCAGCCTGCCAGGCGCCCTTGCGACAAGGGTTGCGCTCCGGAACGCCCCGCTCAGCGGGGCGTTTCTTTTTGGGAACGTGGCGTCTGCCCCTTGGGTTGGCGGCCATCAATCTGTAAACTATGGCTTTCCGGGAGTAAGTGCGTGTCCACCATTTGCGAATGGGCTGGAGCGGCCAAGCGTGGCTTCCAGCATGGCGGGTCGCAGGTGACGGTCGATTTGGCCGGCACGGCCGCCCCGACCTCGCACGATGGTTCCGGTCCGGCGCCTGCCGCCGCACGGATCCGCACCTCCCTCGCTGCCTCAGCGAACCGGAAAACCCCCTCTGAGCACCATGCCCGCCCTCCGGGTGCGCGTGGTGCTGCCGTTTTCCATTTCCAGACAGGATGCTTGCAGCCATGACTCCCTTGATTTTCGTAACCGGCGGCGTGGTGTCCTCGCTCGGCAAAGGCATTGCCGCCGCGTCGCTGGCCGCCATTCTTGAAGCCCGTGGCCTGAAGGTCACGATGATGAAGCTCGACCCGTACATCAACGTCGACCCGGGCACCATGAGCCCGTTCCAGCACGGTGAGGTCTACGTCACCGACGACGGCGCGGAGACCGACCTCGACCTGGGCCACTACGAGCGCTTCGTGCGCACCCGCCTGAGCCGCAAGAACTCGGTCACCACCGGGCGCATCTACGAGAACGTGATCCGCAAGGAGCGCCGCGGCGACTACCTGGGCGCGACCGTGCAGGTCATTCCGCACATCACCGACGAGATCCGTCGCTGCATCGACGAAGCCACCGAAGGCTACGACGTGGCACTGGTCGAGATCGGCGGCACCGTGGGCGACATCGAGTCGCTGCCGTTCCTGGAGGCGATCCGCCAGGTGCGCACCGAACGTGGCCCGGAGAAGGCGCTGTTCATGCACCTCACCCTGGTGCCGTACATCGGTGCCGCCGGTGAGCTGAAGACCAAGCCGACCCAGCACTCGGTGAAGGAACTGCGCTCGATCGGCATCCAGCCGGACGTGCTGTTGTGCCGTTCAGAACAGGCGGTGCCGGATTCGGAGCGTCGCAAGATCGCCCAGTTCACCAACGTCTCCGAGCGTGCAGTGATCAGCGTGCCGGACGTGGACGTGCTGTACCGCATCCCGTCCGGCCTGCATGCACAGGGCCTGGACGAAATCGTGGTGAACCAGCTGAAGCTGGCCGACAAGGCCGGTCCGGTCGACCTGTCGATGTGGGAAGACGCGGTCGATGCGACCCTGCACCCGCTGGACGAAGTGACCATCGCCGTGGTCGGCAAGTACGTCGATCACCAGGATGCCTACAAGTCGGTCGGCGAAGCACTGAAGCACGGCGGCCTGCGCCAGCGCACCAAGGTCAACCTGAAGTGGCTGGAAGCACAGGACCTGGAAGGCACCGACATGGCTGCACTGGCCGATGTCGACGGCATCCTGGTGCCGGGTGGCTTCGGTGACCGTGGTTTCGAAGGCAAGGTGCTGACCTCGAAGTTCGCCCGCGAGCAGCAGGTGCCGTACTTCGGCATCTGCTACGGCATGCAGGCGGCCGTGGTCGACTACGCGCGCAACGTGGTCGGCCTGGAAGGTGCCAACAGCACCGAGAACGACCGCCAGTCGCCGAACCCGGTGATCGGCCTGATCACCGAATGGCGCACCGCCAGCGGCGATGTCGAGAAGCGTGACGACAAGAGCGACCTCGGCGGCACCATGCGCCTGGGCCTGCAGGAACAACGCCTGAAGCCGGGCACGCTGGCCCGCGAGCTGTACGGCAAGGACGTGGTCGCCGAGCGCCACCGCCACCGCTACGAGTTCAACAACCGTTACCGCACCCAGCTGGAAGATGCGGGCTTGGTGATCGCCGGCAAGTCGATGGACGACACCCTGGTGGAAGTGGTCGAGCTGCCGCGCGATGCCCACCCGTGGTTCCTGGCCTGCCAGGCGCACCCGGAATTCCTGTCCACGCCGCGTGACGGCCACCCGCTGTTCATCGGTTTCATCCGTGCCGCGCGCGAGCGCAAGGCCGGCGGCAAGCTGCTTTCCGAAGCGCGCGCCTGACTTGTGAATGGGGGCTTCGGCCCCCATCCTGCATGCTTCACCCCCAGCGCACCGGCCCGTCCGGTGCTGCGGACAACAAGGAAACGCCATGAAACTGTGTGGATTCGAGGTCGGGCTGGACCAGCCCCTGTTCCTGATCGCCGGCCCCTGCGTGATCGAGTCGATGCAGCTGCAGCTCGATACCGCCGGCAAGCTGAAGGAGATCACCGACAAGCTCGGCGTCAACTTCATCTTCAAGTCCAGCTTCGACAAGGCCAACCGCACTTCGGGTACCGCATTTCGCGGCCCGGGCATGGAAGAGGGCCTGAAGGTGCTGGCCGAAGTGAAGAAGCAGATCGGCGTGCCGGTGCTGACCGACGTCCACGAGTACACCCCGATGGATGAGGTGGCCTCGGTGGTGGATGTGCTGCAGACCCCGGCGTTCCTGGTCCGCCAGACCGACTTCATCCGCAAGGTGTGCTCGGCCGGCAAGCCGGTCAACATCAAGAAGGGCCAGTTCCTGGCGCCTTGGGACATGAAGCCGGTCGTGGAGAAGGCCAAGGCCACCGGCAACGAGCAGATCATGGTCTGCGAGCGTGGTGCCAGCTTCGGCTACAACAATCTGGTCAGCGACATGCGTTCGCTGGCGGTGATGCGCGAGACCGGTTGCCCGGTGGTGTTCGACGCTACCCATTCGGTGCAGCTGCCGGGCGGGCAGGGCACCAGTTCCGGTGGCCAGCGTGAGCACGTGCCGGTGCTGGCCCGTGCCGCCGTGGCGGTAGGCATCTCCGGCCTGTTCGCCGAGACCCATCCGGACCCGTCCAAGGCGCTGTCCGATGGCCCCAATGCATGGCCGCTGGACCAGATGGAAGCCCTGCTCGAGACCCTGATGGAACTGGACGCGGTGACCAAGAAGCACGGCTTCTCGCGCTTCGCGTGAGTCGTGACCCGTGGCTGGCGCTGGAAAACCAGCGCCGCCGCCGGCACTGGAAACAGTGGCCCTGGGGCCTGATCGCACTGGGCCTGGCCGTGCTGTTCACCGTGGGCATGTTCGGTCTGGCGCTGATCGGCGCCGCGTCAGTGCGCCCACCAGGTGATGGCGGCAGCGCGCTCAATCTGCGCGTGTACTTCATTGCGCTGCTGGTTGCAGAGCTGGTCGGCGCCGTGGGATGCGTCGCTGCCGCCGTACTGGCCTGGCGCCTGAACCGTGGCAAGGTGGCCGCCGGGTTGGCGATCATCCTGCTGTCGCTGTGGCTTGGCGCCCTGTTCTACGGACTGTTCTGATGAATGCGACCCTGGCAACCCGTGATCGGCCCTGGGGCCTGATCGCGCTGGCGCTGGCTGTTCTTGCCTGGGCCGGCCTGGTGGCAGCTGTATTCGCCTTCGCCGCCAGTTTCGGTTCGCCCGGGGATGGCAGCCATGGCATGCAGGCCATGCAGTACTGGATCTGGGCTGCACTGGCCATGCTCGTGCTGTCCTTCGTTGGCAGCCTGGTGGCGATGGTGATGGCCTGGCGTTGCCGCCGCGGCGGCGTAGTGGCGGCCATTGCTGGTGGCCTGCTGGTGGTGATGGTGTCGTTGATCCTGATGGTGATCGGGGCCACTCTGGCCTGAGGGCGCCCACGCCATTTGGCAAGTGGCGGGCAGCCGGGGATAATCACGCGGCATTCGTTTTGTCGCCCCCTCTCCATACAGGTAACCGGCCCGACCATGAGTACGATCCGCAGCATCCACGCCCGTGAAATCCTCGACAGCCGTGGCAACCCCACGCTGGAAGCCGAAGTCATCCTGGAGGACGGTTCGTTCGGTCGTGCCGCGGTTCCCTCCGGCGCCTCGACCGGCACCAAGGAAGCGGTCGAGCTGCGTGATGGCGACAAGACCCGTTACCTGGGCAAGGGCGTGCGCAAGGCCGTCGACAACGTCAACACCACCATCGCCAACGCGCTGAAGGGTTTTGAAGCCACCGACCAGGCCGGCCTCGACCGTCGCCTGATCGATCTTGATGGCACCGAGAACAAGGGCCGCCTGGGCGCCAACGCGCTGCTGGGTGTTTCGATGGCCGCCGCGCACGCCGCCGCTGCATCGAACAAGCAGGCACTGTGGCAGTACCTGGCCGCCAAGACCGGCGTTACCCCGTCGCTGCCGGTGCCGATGATGAACATCATCAACGGCGGTGCGCATGCCGACAACAACGTGGACTTCCAGGAGTTCATGGTGCTGCCGGTCGGCTTCACCTCGTTCTCCGAAGCGCTGCGCGCCGGCACCGAAATCTTCCATTCGCTGAAGTCGGTGCTGAAGGGCCACGGCCTGAGCACGGCGGTGGGCGACGAAGGCGGTTTCGCGCCGGACTTCCGCAGCAACGTCGAAGCGCTGGACACCATCCTCGAAGCGATCGGCAAGGCCGGCTACACCGCCGGTGAAGACGTGCTGCTGGGCCTGGACGTGGCGTCAAGCGAATTCTTCGAGAACGGCAAGTACAACCTGGTCGGCGAGAACAAGCGCCTGACTTCCGAGCAGTTCGTCGACTTCCTCGCTGACTGGGCCGCGCAGTACCCGATCATCACGATTGAGGATGGCCTGGCCGAGAACGATTGGGCTGGCTGGAAGCTGCTGACCGACCGCATCGGCAAGAAGGTGCAGCTGGTCGGCGACGACCTGTTCGTGACCAACCCGAAGATCTTCCAGGAAGGCATCGACTCGGGCACCGCCAACGCGATCCTGATCAAGGTCAACCAGATCGGCACGCTCAGCGAAACCCTGGAAGCGATCGCCATGGCTGATCGTGCCGGCTACGCCGCCGTGGTCTCCCACCGCTCGGGTGAAACCGAAGACACCACCATCGCTGACATCGCCGTGGCTACCACCGCCACCCAGATCAAGACCGGCTCGCTGTGCCGCAGCGATCGCGTGGCCAAGTACAACCAGCTGCTGCGCATCGAGGAAGCCCTCGGCGCCGGCGCGCGTTACGCCGGTCGTGACGCGTTCGTTTCGCTGAAGCGCTGAGCCGATGCGCGACTGGCGCTGGATGCTGCTGGTGCTGGCCCTGTTGCTGGGCTGGCTGCAGTACCGCTTCTGGTTCGGTCCGGGCAATTCGGGTGAAGTGATGATGCTCGAAGCCCAGGTCGCCAACCAGGAGCGGGACAACGAGGGCCTGCAGCAGCGCAACGACGCGCTGGCCGCCGAAGTGAAGGACCTCAAGGAAGGCCAGTCCGCCATCGAGGAGCGCGCGCGCAGCGAGCTGGGCATGATCAAGCCTGGCGAGAAGTTCTACCGTGTGGTCGAGGATGCGCCGGTCCAACCGGCGCAACCTGCGGCAGGTGTCAGCGCCCAGGTCGGCGATCATCCGGCGGACGTGCCATGAGTGGGGCGATCTGGGTGGTGGTTCCGGCCGCCGGCCGTGGCGCCCGCTTCGGCGCACCGCTGCCCAAACAGTACCTGCAGGCCGGCGGGCAGATCCTGCTCGCCCATACCCTGGACGCGCTGCTGGCGCACCCGGCCGTGGCCGGCGCAATGGTGGTGATCGGACAGGACGACGGTGACTGGCCTGGCTGGAGTGAATGGGCCGGCAAGCCGGTGCTGACCTGCATCGGCGGCGCGACCCGTGCCGCCTCGGTGCTGGCCGGGCTGCAGGCCCTGCCGGACTCGGTGCGTGCCGATGAGTTCGTGCTGGTCCATGATGCGGCCCGGCCCAACCTGTCGCTGGCCGACCTTGGCCGCCTGCTTGAAGTCGGTCGTGCCGACCCGGTCGGGGCGATCCTGGCCGCACCGGTGCGCGACACCCTCAAGCGCGCGGGCGATGACGGTGGCATCGATGGCACCGAGCCGCGCGAGCGCCTGTGGCGTGCATTGACGCCGCAGCTGTTCCGCCGCCACCAGCTCAGCCGCGCGCTGTCCGAAGCCGCTGCCGCCGGTGTCGAAGTCACCGACGAGGCCATGGCCATGGAGCGCCAGGGCCAGCGCCCGCTGCTGGTGGAAGGCAGCGAGGACAACTTCAAGGTAACCACTCCGGCCGATCTCGACCGGTTCGAATTCGTACTTTCCCGCCGCGCCGGCTGATTGCCCGCGCGGCCCTGCTGCAAGGGTTGCATCCATGAGCACCGCACCGTTCCCGCCCGTCCGCATCGGCCAGGGCTACGACGTCCATGCCTTCGGTGAGGGCGATCACATCATGCTCGGTGGGGTGAACGTGCCGCACAGCTGTGGCGTGCTCGCGCACAGCGACGGCGACGTGATCCTGCATGCCCTGTGCGACGCGATGCTCGGTGCGCTGGCGCTGGGTGACATCGGCCAGCACTTCCCGCCGAGTGATGACCGCTGGAAGGGCGCTGACAGCAGCGATTTCGTCCGCCATTGCGACAGCCTGCTGCGCGAGCGTGGCTGGCGCGTCGGCAACACCGACATCACCGTGATCTGCGAGCGTCCGAAGGTCGGTCCGCATGCGCTGGCCATGCGTGAGCGCATCGGTGCGCTGCTGCAGCTGCCGCTGGATGCGGTCAGCGTCAAGGCCACCACCTCGGAGAAGCTGGGCTTTACCGGCCGTGGAGAAGGCATCGCCGCACAGGCGGTGGTGCTGCTGGTGGCGGCATGATCCCGCTGCCGCTTGCGTTTGGTGCGCCGTTGCTGTCGGCGCGCATCCGCACCACGCCGGAGGATTTCCAGGTCGACGAGTTGCCGGCGTTCGAGGCCACTGGCGAGGGCGAGCACCTGCTGCTGCACATCCGCAAGCGCGGTGCCAACACCGTGCATGTGGCCAAGCTGCTGGCCAAGTGGGCCGGCCTGCCGGAAATGGCGGTGAGCTACGCCGGCATGAAGGACCGCCATGCGGTCACCACCCAGCGCTTCAGCGTGCACCTGCCCAAGCGCATTGCTCCGGATCTGGCCGAGCTGGCCAGTGGTGAGATCGAAGTGCTCGAAGCCACCTGGCACAACCGCAAGCTGCAGCGCGGCGCCTTGGCCGGCAACCGCTTCAAGCTGGTGCTGCGCGAGGTGCGGGGCGATGCTGCAGCGATCAGTGAGCGTTTGCAGCAGATTGCCAGCCGGGGCCTGCCGAACTGGTTCGGTGAGCAGCGCTTCGGCCGCGACGGCGGCAACGTGCCGGCCGCATTGGCGATGTTCGGGGGCCGCCGCATGCGCAAGGACCAGCGTTCGCTGCTGTTGTCTGCCGCCCGTTCGGCGCTGTTCAACCGCGTGCTGGCCGCGCGCGTGGAGCAGGGCAGCTGGGATCAGCCACTGGAGGGCGAAGTGTGGATGCTGGACGGCAGTCGCAGCGTGTTCGGCCCCGAGCCGTACACCGACGTGCTGGCCGAGCGCCTCGCGCGGTTCGACATCCATCCCAGCGCACCGTTGTGGGGCGAAGGCGAACTGCGCAGCGCCGACGCTGCACGTGAGCTGGAGCTGGCCGCGCTGGACGACGAGGAATCGAAGGCGCTGCGCGCTGGCCTGGAAGACGCACGGTTGAAACAGGAGCGCCGCGCGTTGCGCCTGCGCCCGGCGCTGCTGCAGCATCAGTGGCTGGCCGATGACGTGCTGGAACTCTCGTTCGCGCTGCCGCCGGGCTGCTACGCCACCGCTGTACTGCACGAGCTGGGCCCGGTCGAAGACGCCTCGCAGGCCTGAGCAGGGCGCACGGTAGAGTCCACTGTCAGTCGACTTGCGCGCGCAGCGCGGGGTATTCGCTTGCCGCTGGAAGAGCAGTCGACTGACAGTCGACTCTACCTGGACTCATGGCGTCCCCTTTTTTCAGCGCCGCGCCAGCAGCACCAGTACCGCGCCGGTCCCGCCTTGCCCGGCCGGCGCTGAATGGAACGCCAGCACGTCGTTGCGCAGCCGCAGCAGGCGGTCAACCAGGTTCTTCAGCACCGGCGCACCGCCATCGGCTTGCAGGCCCTTGCCGTGGATGATGCGCACGCAGCCATACTCGTGTGCATGCGCTTCCAGCAGGAACTGGCGCAGCAGCGTCTCCGCCTGCGCGGCGGTGGCGCCGTGCAGGTCCAGCTCGTCCTGCACCGAGTACTGGCCACGCTTGAGGCGCTGGAACAGGCGTGGTGGCAGGTTGTCGCGTCGATAGCTGGCCACATCGCCGGCTTCCAGCGGGGTGCTGTCGCGCAGCAGCCGGGCGAACTCGCCGGCGGCGTCGGCCTCGTCACGTTCGGCCATCCGCGCACGCGGCTTCGGTCGCGGCGCGGCAGGTGCCGGCTCGGCATCCTTGCGCAGCGGCGTCACTTCGCCGATGGCCGCACGGAACAGCGCGGCGGGATCTTCGTCTTCAGGGTGCGACATGCGCACAGGGTAAACCGCCGGCGCAGGTCTGCCTATGACGGTTCGATGTCGGCCGTGACCGCCGGCAGGGTAGGAGCGGCGGCTCGCATGCGGCACAATAGACGATGCGCTTGCAGGGTCGACGGCTTCCGCAGGGGAGCGCGGCGGTCCCGCTTACACTGCACGGTGACGGAATCGAATTCTTGGAAAATCAAGCGGTTAAATCGAAGATGCGAATCCTGGTCAGCAATGACGATGGTGTCGACGCTGCAGGCATCCGGATGCTTGCCTCGGTCCTGCGCGAGGCTGGGCACGAGGTTACGGTGGTCGCACCCGACCGCGATCGCTCCGGCGCCAGCAACTCGCTGACGCTGGATCTGCCGATACGGCTCAAGCGCATCGACCATTACACCGTCTCGGTGGCCGGCACCCCGACCGACTGCGTGCACCTGGCGCTGACCGGCCTGCTTGAATTCGAGCCCGACATTGTCGTGTCCGGCATCAACAACGTCGCCAACCTCGGTGATGACGTGATCTATTCCGGCACTGTTTCGGCGGCGATGGAAGGTCGCTTCCTGGGCCTGCCCGCCGTGGCGGTGTCGCTGGTCAGCCGCAACCACGATCCGAAGCACTACGAAACCGCTGCGCGCGCCGCGGTCGAGATCGTTGCACGGCTCAAGGCCGACCCGCTGCCGGCCGACACCATCCTCAACGTCAACGTGCCGGACCTGCCGTGGAGCGAGGTCAAGGGCTTCGAGGTCACGCGCCTCGGCAACCGCCATCGTGCCGAAGGCTGCATCGCGCAGAAGGATCCACGCGGCAACGAGGTGTACTGGATCGGCCCGGCCGGCCGCGAGCAGGACTCCGGCCCGGGTACCGATTTCCACGCCGTGCGCACCGGCCACATCTCGATCACGCCGATCCAGGTCGACCTCACCCGCTACCAGGCGCTGGAGAAGGTGGCCAGCTGGGTCGGCGGCCTCAGCGCAGCCCTGGACCAGCCGGCATGAGCCCACGCCTGCGCCTGCAACCGGAAGCTGTGGGTATCGGCATGACCTCGCAGCGCGTGCGTGACCGTCTGGTCGACCGCCTGCGCGAAGCCGGCATCGTCGACGAGCCGACCTTGAACGCGATCCGGGTGGTGCCGCGCCATCTGTTCATCGACGAAGCGCTGGCCTCGCGTGCCTACGAGGATACCGCGCTGCCCATCGGCCACGGCCAGACCATCTCTCAACCCTGGGTGGTAGCGCGGATGACCGAAGCGGTCCTCCAGGTCGCGCCCAAGCGCGTGCTGGAAGTGGGCACCGGTTCCGGGTACCAGGCCGCCATCCTCGGTGCGCTGGGCCTGGAGGTCTACACCGTGGAGCGCATCGGCGACCTGCTGCGCCAGGCGCGCAAGCGCTTCCGTGCGCTGGGCATGAACATCCGCACCAAGCATGACGACGGTCGCGTCGGCTGGGCCGAGCACGGTCCCTTCGATGCCATCGTGGTCACTGCGGCGGCGCCGGCACTGGTCGACGCGCTGATCGAGCAGCTGGCCGAGGGCGGCCGGCTGGTGGCGCCGGTCGGTGGTCCCGGGGCGCAGTCGCTGGTGCAGCTGGACCGCAAGGCCGACGGCAGCATCGAACAACACGTGCTGGCGCCGGTCACCTTCGTGCCGCTGCTGTCTGGCATGCTCGACTAATCCACGGAGCAGGGTTGCATGAAGATTTTCGGGCCGCTGTACGAGCGGGCGATGAAGTGGGCGGCGCACGAACGCGCGCCGACCTACCTGACGGTGTTGAGTTTCTTCGAAGCGATCATTTTCCCGGTGATGCCGGAGGTGATGCTGGCGCCGATGTGCGTGGCCCAGCCCAAGCGCGGCTGGTGGTTCGCCACCCTCAGCCTGGCCGGCTCGATGCTCGGCGCGCTGGTTGGCTATGCACTGGGTCACTACGCCTTCGAGGCGATCAAGCCGCTGTTCGAAGCGCTGGGCATGCTGCCGGCGATCGAGCAGGGCATCACCACCGTGCAGGCGAAGATGGCCGAGTCGCCCTGGGCGGTGTTCACCTTCCTGGTGCTGGGCGGATTCATGCCCATCCCGATGAAGGTCTTCACGTGGGCATCGGGTATCGTCGGCGTACCCATGCCGCAGTACCTGCTGAGCATGCTGATCGGTCGCGGCAAGCGCGTGTTCGTGCTGGCCGCGGTCATCCGTATCGGTGGTGCGCGTGCCGAAGCCGCACTGCGTCGCTGGATTGAACCGCTGGGCTGGATCGCCACCGTGCTGGTGGTGGTGCTGATCGCCTGGCTTGTATGGAGGTCGAAGTTCGCATGAATCCTGATCGTCTGAGCAAGGGAGTGCGCATCGGCGCGCTGGCGTTGCTGGTTTCCACACTGGCCGCCTGCGGTACCGCCACCGTGGTCCGCCCGGGCGGCGGCAACGCTGGCGGCGTGACCACGCCGAAGACCTCGGTACCCAAGCCCGGGCAGACCGTGGTGGTGCGCAAGGGCGACACCATCTATGCGCTGGCCCGCATCCATGACATCACCCCGGCCGACCTGATTGCCTGGAATCGTCTGGACAACCCGTCGACCATCTACCCCGGCCAGGTGATCCGCCTGTATCCGCAGGGGGCCACCAGCGGCCGTGCGCCGACCACGGTGGTCACCCCGCCGCGTTCGGCTGGCAGCAGTGGCGGCAGCACCGCGCCGGCCCCGGCGCCGGTCGGGCCGGTGAAGAGCAACATCGCCTGGCGCTGGCCAGCCGATGGCGCGATCGTCGGCCGCTACGTGGCCGGTGACGCGACCAAGCAGGGCGTCGACATCGCCGGTACCAGCGGCCAGCCGGTCAAGGCAACCGCCAACGGTGTGGTGGTGTACTCCGGTGCCGGCCTGGTCGGCTACGGCGAGCTGATCATCATCAAGCACAGCGACCAGTGGCTGTCGGCCTATGGCCACAACCGCAAGCGCCTGGTGAATGAAGGGCAGAGCGTGAAAGCCGGCGAGCAGATCGCCGAAATGGGCCGCACCGGTGCGAACCGCGACATGGTCCACTTCGAGATTCGCTACAACGGCAAGCCGGTCGACCCGCAGCAGTATCTGCCGGCGCGCTGACGCAGGCAGAGACGGGTAGCGCCGGGCCGTGCCCGGCGGCTTTCCGCGCCGCGATGCGGCGCCGCCCGAGCACGGGCTCGGGCGCTACAGAGTCAAGTGTGATCCAGGGTAGCGCCGGGCCATGTCCGGCGGCACCACGTCAGCCTTCGAGAATGAAGGCGGCGGCGACCTTGCGGCCTTCGCCGGCCAGGATGTTGAACGTACGCGCGGCGGCTGGATTGTTCATCACTTCCAGGCCGATGCCGCGTGACAGGCAGGCGGCCATCACCGCCGCCGGCGGGAACACCTGACGGTCACCCGTGCCGAGCACGATCAGCGCCGGGTTCAGCGCCAGGATCGGCTCCAGGTCAGCCAGCTGCAGCGCAGTGGCGCTCACCGCCGGCCATTGCGTGACCAGCTGGTCCGGGGTCAGGAAGAAACTGCTGCCCAACACCTGGTCATTGACCTTGGCCGAGCGGCCATCGGCGGCGCGCAGGCTGTAGGCGTAGTCCGGCGGTTCGTGGTTCAGCTGCATGGCAGTAGGCCGATCAGCCGCGCGGCAGCACGATCTGGCGCTGTTCCCTGCTCGGGCGGTACAGCACGGCGACGTGGCCGATGCGCTGCACCAGCGCGCTTTCGGTGGCTTCGACGATCTCGCCGATCATTACGTCACGGGCCTCGCGGTCTTCGGCAGCGACCTTCACCTTGACCAGCTCGTGGCGCTCCAGCACTTCGTTCAGCTCCGCAATGAAGGCCGGGGTCACACCCTTGCCGCCGGTCTGCAGCAGGGCCTTCAGGTCGTGGGCTTGGCCGCGCAGGAAACGGGTCTGGGAGGCGGTCAGGGCGATGGACATGCAGGAAAAGACGGTTGAATGGGGCGATCAGGGTATCATGAGGACCCCATCAGCCCCTATTTTCAATGGCTACCCGCAGCAAAAGCAGCCAGCGCTGGCTCAAGGAACACTTCTCCGACCCCTTCGTGAAGAAGGCCCAGGCCGAAGGCATGCGCTCGCGTGCCGCCTACAAGCTCGAAGAGCTGCTGGAACGTGACCGGTTGCTGAAGCCGCACATGGTGGTGGTCGACCTCGGCGCGGCCCCGGGCGGCTGGTCTCAACAGGTGCGGAGACAGATCGGCGATACCGGCCGGGTGCTGGCCCTGGATATCCTGGACATGCCGCCGCTGGCCGGCGTGGAGTTCCTTCATGGTGACTTCAGGGAAGAAGCCGTCCTATCGCAGTTTGAAGCCATGCTCGGGGATCAGCCGGTAGACCTTGTGCTGTCGGACATGGCCCCCAATAAGAGTGGTGTGGGCGCGGTCGACCAGCCGCGGATGATGCACCTGGCGGAGCTGGCCCTGGATTTTGCCGACAACCACCTCAAGACCGGTGGGGCGTTCCTGATCAAGCTGTTCCAGGGTGAAGGCTTTGACGACTACGTGCGCGACATGCGCCGCCGGTACGACAAGGTCTCCATCCGCAAGCCGGAAGCCTCGCGCAAGCGCTCTCCCGAGGTGTATGCCTTGGGTCAGGGAAAACGCGCCCACATGAAGTAAGCTCGCAATGTACGCAAGTTCGACCCCCACGCAACGCCAGCACTGAGAGGAACACCGGAGCCAATGAGGATGAACGACTTGACCAAGAACCTCCTGCTATGGGTGGTCGTCGCCGTCGTGCTGATGGTGGTCTTCCAGAGCTTCTCGCCGAAGTCCTCCGGAGCCGGCGCGCAGGGCGCGTCGTACTCGCAGTTCCTGGACCAGGTGGACAGCGGCAACGTGCAGAAGGTCGCCTTCGGCGGCGACATGCGCGGCGGCACCAGCCAGCTGACCTACACCACCCGCGGCGGGCAGACATCCACCATCACCGCACCGTTCGATCGCGACCTGATCAACGTGCTGCGCACCAAGAACGTGGAGATCGTGCAGGAGGAGCCGTCCAGCGGCATTTCCCTCGGCGCGATCCTGATGAATTTCCTGCCGGTCATCCTGATCATCGGCTTCTGGTTGTTCATCATGCGCCAGATGCAGGGCGGCGGTGGCGGTGCCAAGGGCGCGATGTCCTTCGGCAAGTCGCGCGCCAAGCTGCAGGGCGAGGACCAGATCAAGGTCACCTTCGCCGACGTCGCCGGCTGCGACGAGGCCAAGGAAGAAGTGGGCGAGCTGGTCGACTTCCTGCGCGACCCGTCCAAGTTCACCAAGCTGGGCGGCAAGATTCCGCGCGGCGTGCTGATGGTGGGCCCGCCGGGTACCGGCAAGACGCTGCTGGCCAAGGCCATTGCCGGCGAAGCCAAGGTGCCGTTCTTCTCGATCTCCGGTTCGGACTTCGTGGAAATGTTCGTCGGCGTCGGCGCCAGCCGCGTGCGCGACATGTTCGAGCAGGCCAAGAAGCATGCCCCGTGCATCATCTTCATCGATGAAATCGACGCTGTCGGCCGCCACCGTGGCGCCGGCCTGGGCGGCGGTCACGACGAGCGCGAGCAGACCCTGAACCAGCTGCTGGTCGAGATGGACGGTTTTGAAGGCGGCGAAGGCGTGATCGTGATCGCCGCGACCAACCGTCCGGACGTGCTGGACCCGGCGCTGCTGCGCCCGGGCCGTTTCGACCGCCAGGTCGTGGTCGGCCTGCCGGACGTGAAGGGCCGCGAGCACATCCTGAAGGTCCACATGCGCAAGCTGCCGCTGGCCGACGACGTCGAGCCGATGGTGATCGCGCGCGGTACCCCGGGCTTCTCCGGCGCCGACCTGGCCAACCTCTGCAACGAGGCCGCCTTGTTCGCTGCGCGTGGCAACGAGAAGGAAGTCCGCATGGACCACTTCGACCGTGCCCGCGACAAGATCCTGATGGGCGCCGAGCGCCGCTCGATGGCCATGAGCGAAGAGGAGAAGACCCTCACCGCCTACCACGAAGCCGGTCACGCCATTGTCGGCCGTCTGGTACCCGAGCATGATCCGGTCTACAAGGTCACGATCATTCCGCGTGGCCGTGCGCTGGGTGTGACCATGTACCTGCCGGAAGGCGACAAGTACTCGATGAACCGCGTCGCGATCCAGTCGCAGCTGTGCTCGCTGTACGGCGGCCGCGTCGCCGAAGAGCTGATTTTCGGCGAGGACAAGGTCACCACCGGTGCCTCCAACGACATCGAGCGTGCCACCAAGATGGCCCGCAACATGGTCACCAAGTGGGGCCTGTCCGAGCAGCTCGGTCCGATCGCCTATGGCGAAGAGGACGATGAGGTGTTCCTGGGCCGGTCGGTTACCCAGCACAAGAGCGTGTCCAACGACACGGCGCGCCGTATCGACGAGGAAGTGCGCAATATCCTCGACAAGGCCTACGCCCGTACTACCCAGCTGCTGACCGAGAACATCGACAAGCTGCACGCGATGTCCCAGCTGCTGCTGCAGTACGAGACCATCGATGCGCCGCAGATCGACGCGATCATGGAAGGTCGTGATCCGCCGCCGCCGGCGGGCTGGAGCAAGTCGAACAAGGACGGTGGCAACGACAAGGGCGGCGACGCCCGTCCGCTGCCGCCGATCGCGGGCCCGGCCGAATCGCACTGACGGTCCCCTGCAGGTGCACCAGACGAGGCCGGGGCAACCCGGCTTCGTCGTTTCCGGGCCACTGGCCCATCCCGAAGATCCGATCTGACGCTGGAGCCCGCATGTCCGCCCCGAAGCCCGAACCGATTTCCCACACCGCTGAAATGGTCATCGCCACCGTGGTCGGCGTGGGTGTGGGCCTTGGGGCCGACAACCTGCTGCTGGGCTGCGTGGTGGGTATCGGTGTCGGCATTGTGCTGAGCATTGCCAGGACCCTGTACGTGGATCGCAAGCGCCGCCGCCGTTGAGGGGTGTTGGCAGGGCTGCGCCCTGCACCTGCTACGAGCCAGAGCAACAGCAACAGCAACAGCAACAGCAACAGCAACAGCGTGCATTCCGTGGTTTGGCGGGGCGGTGTTGGAGTGCGGGGACGCCGTAAATCCGTCCATGGAGGCTTGGCAGCCGCATCCATGCGGCTGACACCCCGCACTCCGACACCGCCCCACCTCTGACAGATTCCGGGAGCTGTTGGTAGGTGTCGACCTTGGTCGACACGTAGATCCACGTCATGCATGGATGAATCTCTGTCAGATGTCGAAATCAATATGGGGTCAGATCCGTTTTCCGGAGGAAAACGGATCTCACCCCAATAGTCGTTCCAACAGATCGCGGAAATCTGTCGAAGGCGGGGTGGGTCCGGTTGCGGGGGCGTGAGCCGCATGGATGCGGCGACCGAGCTTACATGGACGTACTTGCAGCGGCCCCCGCAACCGGACCCACCCCGCCATTCTTCAGTGAACCCGCTGTTGCTCCGGCTGTTGCTGTCGCTCTGGCCTCTGCGGGTGCAGGGCGCCGCCCTGCCGAACTAAACTACCTGCCGTTGTCCCATCAGGATTGCCCATGTTCGATATCTCGCCCCAGCTCGATTGCGCCGGCCGCATCCTGCGCCTCGACCGTGCCCGGGTCATGGGCATCGTCAACGTCACCCCGGACTCGTTCTCCGATGGCGGCGCGCACGACACCACCGAGGCCGCGGTCGCACATGGCCTCAAGCTGGTCGAGGAGGGCGCGGACCTGCTGGACATCGGCGGCGAATCGACCCGCCCGGGCGCCGCGCCGGTCTCGATTGAACAAGAGCTGCGCCGGGTGATTCCGGTGATCGAGCAGCTGGCCGCACGCACCCGGGTGCCGATCAGCATCGACACCTTCAAGCCGGAAGTGATGCGCGCGGCGGTGGCGGCTGGCGCCGGCATGATCAATGACATCTACGGCCTGCGTCAGGAAGGGGCGCTGGACGCCGCCGCTGCAACCGGCGTGCCGGTGGTGCTGATGCACATGCAGGGCGAGCCGGGCCACATGCAGGCCGATCCGCAGTACGACGATGTGGTCGCCGAGGTGCACGGCTTCCTGGTCCAGCGCCTGTTCGCTGCCGAGATGGCGGGCATTGCGAAGAAGAACCTGCTGATCGATCTCGGTTTCGGTTTCGGCAAGACCACTGCCCACAACGTGACCCTGCTGGCACGCTCCGAGCGGTTCCTGGAGCTGGGCGTGCCGATGCTGGCTGGCCTGTCGCGCAAGCGCAGCCTGGGCGAACTGACCGGTCGCGACACGCCGTCCGAGCGCGTGGCCGCCTCGTTGGCTGCGCACCTGATCGCGGTGCAGCGTGGCGCACGCATCGTGCGCGTGCATGACGTGGCAGCCACCGTCGACGCGCTGAAGATCTGGCAGGCCGTCGAGGCCGTGCCAACGCCGCGCGCCGACGCCACGCCGACGATCCGCTGGCCGGACGAAGACTGATGGACATCGACCGGCGGCCACTGGCGATCGCCGTGATGGGGCCGACCGCCAGTGGCAAGACCGCCACCGCGATCGCCCTTGCGAAGCAGCTGGATGGCGAGATCGTCAGCGTCGATTCGGCGCTGGTCTATCGGCATCTGGATATCGGCTCGGCCAAGCCGGATGCGGCCGAGCGGGCGCAGGCGCCGCACCATCTGCTGGACCTGCGCGATCCGTGGCAGACCTATTCGGCGGCCGAGTTCGCCGCCGATGCCGGCCGCGTCGTGGCCGACATCGTGGCACGCGGCAAAACGCCGATCCTGGCAGGTGGCACGGGGCTGTACTTCCGGGCCCTGCTGCAGGGCCTGTCGCCGATGCCGGAGGCCGACCCGGTGATGCGCGAAGCACTCAGCACCGAGGCGGCCGAGCGGGGCTGGGCGGCACTGCACGCCGAGCTGGCCAAGGTCGACCCGGCCGCCGCCGCACGTATCCATGCCACCGACCCGCAACGCATCCAGCGGGCGCTGGAGGTCTATCGCCTCACCGGCACGCCGATCAGTGAATGGCAGCGCCGGCCGGGCGTCGCGCCGTTGCCGGTGCGCACCCTCAAGCTGATCCTCGCCCCGCGTGACCGCGCGGTACTGCACCAGCGCATCGAGGCGCGCTTCGACGCCATGCTGGCGCAGGGCTTCCTGGACGAGGTGCGGGCATTGCGTGCAATGCCGGAAATGACCGCCGTGGCGGCGCCGCTGGACCTGCCCGCGGTGCGCGCGGTTGGCTATCGCCAGGCCTGGGAATACCTGGACGGGGAGGGCGATGCTGCCCGTTTCCGGGACAAGGCCATCTTCGCCACCCGGCAGCTGGCCAAGCGCCAGCTGACCTGGCTGCGCGGCGAGCTTGATGCGCGCTGGTTCGACCCCCATGTCGATGGGGAGCGCCTGGCCGGCGCGGTGTCGACCTTCGTCGCACGCTGAACCCCCGCCAGCCGTGTAACATCATCGGTCGGCGGGCGGCTCGGGGGCCGTGGCAACCGTCGGCAACCCAATAAGAACAATAATCAGGAGTGTGCAATGTCCAAGGGGCAATCGCTGCAGGATCCTTTCTTGAACGCACTTCGGCGCGAGCGCGTGCCGGTTTCGGTGTACCTGGTCAACGGCATCAAGCTGCAGGGCACGATCGAGTCGTTCGACCAGTTCGTGGTCCTGCTGCGCAACACGGTCAGTCAGATGGTCTACAAGCACGCCATTTCCACGGTCGTTCCGGCACGTAACGTGAAGGTCGGTCCGGGCGGTGGTTACGTGCAGTCCGGTGAAGGTGGTCAGGCAGGTGATGAAGCAGACGAGTAAGACCGGAGCGGTGAATGTTTGACCGCTCGAAAAAGGGCGAACACGCCCTGTTGATCCAGCCCCATTTCGGCAAGCTGGAAGACGATGTGCTGGAAGAATTCGGTGATCTGGCCCGCTCGGCTGGGGCCAGCATCGCCGCGACGATCACTGCGCGCCTGGACCGACCGAATCCGTCGACGCTGATCGGCAGCGGCAAGCTGGACGAGATCAAGGCTGCGGCCGACGCCAGCGGTGCCGACCTGATCCTGGTCAACCATGCGTTGAGCCCGGGCCAGGAGCGCAACCTGGAACGGTTCCTGGAGCGCCGGGTGATCGACCGTACCGGCCTGATCCTGGATATCTTCGCCCAGCGTGCGCACAGCCACGAGGGCAAGCTGCAGGTCGAGCTGGCGCAGCTGCGGCATCTGGCCACGCGGCTGGTGCGCGGCTGGACCCACCTGGAGCGCCAGCGCGGTGGTTCAATTGGCCTGCGCGGCCCGGGTGAAACCCAGCTGGAAACCGACCGCCGCCTGCTGCAGAAGCGGGTCGAGCAGTTGCAGAAGCGCCTGGAAAAGGTGGAAGTGCAGCGCACCCAGATGCGTCGTGCGCGTGTGCGCAGCGAGCTGCCCCGTGTGGCACTGGTGGGCTACACCAACGCCGGCAAGTCGACCCTGTTCAACGCCATGACCGGCGCCGAGGCCTATGCCGCCGACCAGCTGTTCGCCACGCTGGATCCGACCGTGCGCCGCATCGCGGTGCCGGGCGGCAACGTGGTGCTGGCCGACACCGTTGGCTTCGTCCGCGACCTGCCGCATGACCTGGTCGCTGCGTTCCGCTCGACCCTGTCCGAGGCGCGCGAGGCCGATTTCCTGCTGCACGTGGTCGATGCTGCCGACCCGCACCGCGAGGAGCGCATCGCCCAGGTGGACGAAGTGCTGACTGCAGTCGGTGCCGGCGATCTGCCGCAGCTGCTGGTGTTCAACAAGATCGACCGCATTGACGGCGCCGACGTGCGCCACGACGGCCAGGACGGTATCCCGGACGAATCGCGTCGCGAGCGGGTGTGGATTTCCGCGCGTGACGGTCAGGGCTTGGAGCTGTTGCAGGCGGTGCTGGGCAAGCGCTTGGGCCTGCAGCATGTCACCGGCGAACTGCGTCTTCCCCCGGATGCAGGCCGCCTGCGCGCGCGCCTGCACCAGCTGGAGGTGATCCGCAGCGAGCAGGCCGATGAGGATGGTTGGCTGCTGCAGGTCGACCTGCCGATCGCCGAAGCCGAAAAGCTGGCCGCCAGTGCCGATGGCGCCCCGATCCGCGCGCTGCTGCCGGAAAAACTGCCGGAGTGGTGAGGTAGCGACCGGTGCCCGGTAGTGCCGGCCGCTGGCCGGCAACGCAACCGTGCCGGAGGGGCGCGACATCCGCCTGTCATCTGCGGTACAACGTGTTCTTCACCCCACCGTCATGCCGATGTCCATCCCCACCGACGCTGATCTCAATGCCCAGTCCGCCGCGCTCGGACAGCGCCTGCAGCAGGCCTCGCTGCAGCTGGTGACCGCCGAAAGCTGCAGTGGTGGCTGGATCGCCAAGTGCATGACCGACATTGCCGGCTCGTCGGCGTTCTTCGACTGCGGCATGGTGGTCTACAGCTACGAAGCCAAGCAGCGCCTGCTCGGCGTGCGCGCGCAGACCCTGGAGCAGTTCGGTGCGGTCAGCCGCGAAACCGTGCTGGAAATGGTCTCCGGCGCGCTGGTCAATTCCGGTGCCGGCATCGCCGTGGCGGTGACCGGCATTGCCGGCCCCGGTGGCGGGAGCCCGGACAAGCCGGTCGGCAGTGTCTGGATTGGCTGGAAGCGCCGTGGCGGCTATGCCCGCGCCGAGCTGTTCCAGTTCGACGGCGACCGCGAAGCCATCCGCCGGCAAACCGTGGCGGCGGCATTGCGCGGTATCGACGCCCAGCTGTGACATGCTGCTCCGGTAATCGTCCGGAGCACGCATGATGTGGGAGACGCTGGGTACTGTCCGTGACCTGGGCCGACTGCAGGAAATCGCCGTCGTCCTGATCCGCTATGGCTTCGGCGACGTGGTGCGGCGCATCGGCTTGGCCACCACGCTGGAGCGGGCAGGGCGCCTGCTGCACTGGAACGAGGACCGCCAGGAACTGCTGCGGATGACCGCGCCGGTGCGTGTGCGCAGCGCTATGCAGGATCTGGGTCCCACTTTCGTCAAGCTCGGGCAGGTGCTGGCGACGCGCGTTGACCTGCTGCCGCCGGAATGGATCGCTGAACTGTCCGAACTGCAGAACGCGGTGCCGGCGCTGCCGTACGCGGATATCCGCGAGCAGCTCGAAGCCGACCTTGGCGCCTCGCCGACGGAGGTGTTCGCCTTCCTCGATGAAACCCCGATGGCCGCCGCCTCGCTGGCGCAGGCCCATCGCGCCCGGCTCCACGATGGCCGTGAGGTGGTGCTGAAAATCCGGCGGCCCGGCATCCGCGATGTGGTCGAGGCCGATCTGCGGCTGCTGGCCCGCCTGGCCGAGATTGTCGAGGCGCGGCTGCCGGACCTGCGCCGCTATCGTCCGGCCGAGGTCGTGCAGCAGTTCACCGTGTCGCTGCGACGCGAACTGGATTTCGCCGCCGAATGCCGTAACGCCGAACGCATCGCGCGCAACTTCAGCGGCCGCGACGACATCCTGATTCCCAGCGTGCACTGGCAGTGGACCTGCGAAAGCCTGAACGTGCAGGACTTCGTCGACGGCATTCCCGGCCGTAACCTTGCCGGTGTCGATGCGGCCGGGCTGGACCGCCGCGAACTGGCCCGGCGCGGCGCCGGCATCGTGTTGAAGATGGTGTTGGAGGACGGCAGCTTCCACGCGGATCCACACCCGGGCAACATCATCTACCTGCGCGACGGCCGCATCGGCGTGATCGATTTCGGCATGGTCGGCGCGCTGTCCGAGGTGCGCCGCTTCCAGGTCGCGCAGCTGCTGCACGGGCTGGTCGAGCAGGACCCGCAGGGCGTGGCCGACGTGTTGCTGGACTGGGCCGGTGGCGTGGAAGTGGACGAGAACCGGCTGCAGCACGACATCAGCCAGTTCGTCGACCAGTACCGCGGCGTGCCGCTGAAGGACCTGCGTATCGGCCTGATGCTGGGCGATATCACCCAGCTGCTGCGGAGCTACAGTCTGACGTTGCCGGCCGATCTGGCGCTGATGATCAAGGCCTTCCTGACCCTGGAAGGCATGGGCCGCCAGCTCGACCCGGATTTCGACATGGCCAGTGCCGCGCGCCCGTTCCTGGAGCGGGTAGTGCTGCAGCGCTATGCGCCCAGGGCGCTGCTCAAGCGTGGCCGCCGCAGCCTGCTGGGGTTGGTCGACTTCGCCGGTGAGCTGCCGCGCGACCTGCGCAAGCTGGTGCAGGCGGCGCGCCGCGGACGACTGCAGCTGAAGGTCGAAACCACCGCGCTGCAGGGCTTCGGCGAACAGGTGAACCGTGCGGCAAACCGGCTGGTGGTAGGCGTGATCACGGCTGCCCTGATCATCGGCTCGTCGATCGTGATGCACAGCGTCGGCGGGGTTTCCAGCCGCTGGCTGCTGGCGCTGGGCGTGTGCGGCTTCATCGGCGCCGGCTTCTGTGGTGTGTGGATCCTGTTCTCCATATGGAGGAGCGGCAAGCACACATAGTGTGCTTGCCGCAGCGGTTCCCCATCGGAACCGTGGAATCGCTGCGCGATTCCTGTAGGGCCGACCGCTGGTCGGCTGCTCTTGCTTTTGCCTTTGCCGCCCGGCCATTGGCCCAACTGCCGAGCATGGCTCGGCACTACAGATCCCCATCACCTGTCTGTCGTACCCGGCACTTGCAGTTGTGTGCGTTAGTAGTAATACTACTAACCATGGACCTGACCGACACCCAGCAGGCGATCCTGCAGTTGATCGCCGAGCGTATCGAGAGCGAAGGCGCACCGCCCTCGCAGACTGAAATCGCACGTGCGTTCGGCTTCAAGGGCGTGCGCGCGGCCCAGTACCACCTGGAAGCCCTGGAGCAGGCCGGTGCGATCCGTCGCATCCCGGGCCAGGCGCGCGGCATCCGCCTGGTGCAGGCGCCGCCGGTCGAGAAGCTGGCCGAGCCGGGCCTGCCCGACAGTGTGCTGCGCCTGCCGGTGCTGGGCCGGGTTGCGGCCGGCCTCCCGATCGGCGCCGACATCGGCTCGGACGATTTCGTGGTGCTGGACCGGGTGTTCTTCTCGCCAGCGCCGGACTACCTGCTGAAGGTGCAGGGCGATTCGATGATCGACGAGGGCATCTTCGACGGTGACCTGATCGGTGTGCACCGCACCCGCGACGCCCATTCCGGGCAGATCGTGGTGGCGCGCATCGATGACGAGATCACGGTCAAGCTGCTGAAGATCGCCAAGGACCGCATCCGCCTGCTGCCGCGCAATCCCGATTACAAGCCGATCGAGGTGCTGCCGGACCAGGATTTCGCGATCGAGGGCCTCTATTGCGGCCTGCTGCGGCCTAACCGTTGACCCGTTCCATAGCGCATTACCCCGCGGTCTTTTGTGGCGATTCTCTGGTTCCACTGAGGTTGGTACGGATGTCCGATAATTCTTTTCAGAGCGCCGGGCAGAATCTCAGCCTGTGCGATACGTCCGACTTAAAGTGAACCCATGGCAAAGAAGACCCCCAAAGACAGCACCCCCAACGACATGACCTCTGCAAGGACCAATACGATGGACGAGAACAAGAAGCGCGCCTTGGCTGCTGCTCTGGGCCAGATCGAGAAGCAGTTCGGCAAGGGCTCGGTGATGCGCATGGGTGACCGCGTGGTCGAGCCCGTCGAAGCCATCCCGACCGGTTCGCTGATGCTCGACATCGCACTGGGCATTGGCGGTCTGCCGAAGGGCCGTGTCGTTGAGATCTACGGGCCGGAATCCTCGGGCAAGACCACCCTGACCCTGCAGGCCATCGCCGAGTGCCAGAAGATGGGCGGTACCGCAGCTTTCATCGACGCCGAGCACGCGCTTGACCCGATCTATGCCGCCAAGCTGGGCGTGAACGTGGACGACCTGCTGCTGTCGCAGCCGGATACCGGTGAGCAGGCGCTGGAAATCGCCGACATGCTGGTCCGTTCGGGCTCGGTCGACATCCTGGTGGTCGACTCGGTCGCCGCACTGACCCCGAAGGCCGAAATCGAAGGCGAGATGGGTGACCAGCTGCCGGGTCTGCAGGCCCGCCTGATGAGCCAGGCGCTGCGCAAGTTGACCGGCAACATCAAGCGCTCCAACACCCTGGTGATCTTCATCAACCAGCTGCGCATGAAGATCGGCGTGATGATGCCGGGCCAGAGCCCGGAAACCACCACGGGCGGCAACGCGCTGAAGTTCTATGCCTCGGTCCGCCTGGACATCCGCCGTATCGGCGCGATCAAGAAGGGTGACGAGATCATCGGCAACCAGACCAAGATCAAGGTGGTCAAGAACAAGCTGGCGCCTCCGTTCAAGCAGGTCATCACTGAGATCCTGTACGGCGAAGGCATCAGCCGCGAGGGCGAACTGATCGACATGGGCGTGGATGCCAAGCTGGTCGAAAAGGCCGGCGCCTGGTACAGCTACGGTGAAGAACGCATCGGCCAGGGCAAGGACAACGCCCGCGGCTACCTGCGCGACAACCCGACCGTCGCTGCAAAGCTCGAGGCAGAACTGCGCGAGAAGTTCCAGCCGGCCGAAGCGGCCCGCGAGGATGGTGACGACGAAGGCGACGACGAGTAAGGCTTGCTGTGGGGCAGGGCGGCGCCGTCAGTGACGTCGCCCTGTCCCGCAGGTTCGAATCGCCCATGGATGGGCTGGGTGCCACGGATGGCGCCACCCTTGGAGTACCCATGTCCGACGCCGAAGACATTCCGACCGGCCGCAAGCGCCGACCGCGTGAGCAGACTCCCGTGCAGCGGGCGCTGGGCCTTCTGGTCCGCCGCGAACACTCGCGCAAGGAACTCACCCGCAAGCTGACCGCCCGTGGCATTGAAGACGAAGCCGCGCAGGCCGCTGTCGCCAAGCTGACCGAGGCCGGCTGGCAGGACGACACCCGCTTCGCTGAGAACCTGGTGCGGATGCGCGCCAACACCGGCTATGGGCCGATCCATGTCCGCGCCGAGCTTGGCACCCACGGCCTGGACAGTGCCGCGATTGCCGCAGCGATGGACAGCTACGAAGGCGACTGGCAGGAAAATGCTCGCGATCTGGTCCGCAGGCGCTTTGGCGAGGCCGGCCCGCAGGACCTGGCGCAGCGGCGCAAGGCCGCCGATCTGCTGGCCCGACGGGGCTTCGACGGCGACAGCATCCGCCGCGCGACCCGCTACGACCCGGATGACTGAGACTGGCGGCGCCGGGCCTGATACCCTTTAGGTTTTCGGCGGTCCCTCGCGACCCTGGCCAACGCGGCCGGTGGTCCGGGTCCGCCGGCCCGCAGACTGCCAGCCCCCAATGAACGCATCCGCCAAATTCACGACTTCCCAGATCCGCAGCGATTTCCTTGAATTCTTCAAGGGCAAAGGCCACACCATCGTGCCGTCGGCGCCGCTGGTGCCGGGCAACGATCCGACCCTGCTGTTCACCAACTCCGGCATGGTGCAGTTCAAGGACGTGTTCCTCGGCGCGGAAAAGCGCAGCTACGTGCGCGCGGCCGATGTCCAGCGCTGCCTGCGCGCGGGCGGCAAGCACAACGATCTCGACCAGGTTGGCTACACCGCACGCCACCACACCTTCTTCGAGATGCTGGGCAACTGGTCGTTCGGCGATTACTTCAAGAAGGACGCGATCGCCTGGGCCTGGGAGCTGCTGACCCAGGTCTGGAAGCTGCCGGCCGAGCGCCTGCTGGTTACCGTGTACCAGACCGACGACGAAGCCTACGAACTGTGGCGTGACATGGTCGGTGTGCCGGAAGAGCGCATCGTGCGCATCGGCGACAACAAGGGCGCACCGTTCGCCTCGGACAACTTCTGGCAGATGGCCGACACCGGTCCGTGCGGCCCGTGCACCGAGATCTTCTATGACCACGGCGACCACATCGCCGGTGGCCCCCCGGGTTCGCCGGATGAAGACGGCGACCGCTTCATCGAAATCTGGAACCTGGTGTTCATGCAGTTCGACCGCCAGCCCGACGGCACCCTGGTGCCGCTGCCGGCGCCGTGCGTGGATACCGGCATGGGCCTGGAGCGACTGGCGGCGATCCTGCAGCACGTTCACACCAACTACGAGATCGACTTGTTCCAGGCGCTGATCCGCAAGGCCGCCGAGCTGACCGGCACCGCCGACCTGGAAAACAAGTCGCTGCGCGTGATCGCCGATCACATCCGCGCCTGTTCGTTCCTGATCGTCGATGGCGTGCTGCCGTCCAACGAAGGCCGTGGCTACGTGCTGCGCCGTATCATCCGCCGCGCCCTGCGCCACGGCTGGATGCTGGGCGTGCGGCAGCCGTTCTTCAGCAAGCTGGTGCCGACCCTGGTCGAGCAGATGGGCGAGGCCTATCCGGAACTGCCGGCGGCGGTGGACACCGTCACCCGTGCGCTGCAGGCCGAAGAAGAGCGTTTCGCCGAAACCCTCGATGCCGGCATGAAGATCTTCGAGGACGTGGCGGGCAAGGCCAGCAACGGCGTGATCCCGGGCGTTGACGCCTTCCGCCTTTACGACACCTACGGTTTCCCGCTCGACCTGACCCAGGACATCGCCCGCGAGCGTGACCTGACCGTCGACATCGCCGGCTTCGACGCCGCAATGGAGCAGCAGCGCGAGACCGCACGCGCAGCCGGCAAGTTCGGCGGCGGCGTGACCCTGCCGGCCGAGCTGGTGGCAACGCTCAGCCCGACCCTGTTCCTGGGCTATGACCGCCTGCAGGCCGACGGCCTGAGCGTGCTGGCCCTGCTCAAGGACGGCCGTCCGGTGCAGTCGGCCGATGCCGGTGATTCGGTCATCGTGATCACCAACCAGACCCCGTTCTACGCCGAATCCGGCGGCCAGGTCGGTGACACGGGCGTGCTTGCCGGCAACGGCGTGCGCCTGGTGGTGGAAGACACCCAGAAGTTCGCTGGCCAGTTCCATGGCCACGTCGGCACCCTGTCCGACGGCGGCCTGAAAGTGGGCGATGTGCTGTCCGGCCAGGTCGATGGCGAGCGCCGCGGCGCCACCATCCTCAACCACTCGGCAACGCACCTGCTGCATGCCGCCCTGCGCGAAGTGCTGGGCACCCACGTGCAGCAGAAGGGCTCGCTGGTCGCGCCGGACCGCCTGCGTTTCGACTTCTCGCACTTCCAGCCGATCAGCGCGGAAGAACTGGCGCTGATCGAGCGCAAGGTCAACCAGCAGGTACGCGCAAACAACGCGGCCGAAGTCCACACCATGGGCATGCAGGAAGCGCTGGACTTCGGCGCGATGGCCCTGTTCGGCGAGAAGTACGGCGAGCACGTGCGCGTGCTGAAGATGGGTGACTACTCCACCGAGCTGTGCGGTGGTACCCACGTCAACCGTACCGGCGACATCGGCCTGTTCAAGATCACCTCCGAGGGCGGTGTCTCGGCCGGCGTGCGCCGTATCGAGGCGGTCACCGGCCAGGGCGCCCTGGATTACGTGGACGCCGAGGAGGCCCGCCTGGCCGAAGCCGCTGAACTGCTCGGCGGCAGCGCCGCCGACGTGGTCGAGAAGATCCGTGCCCTCGGCCAGCGCCAGAAGCAGCTGGAGCGCGAACTGGAGGCCGTGAAGGCCAAGGTCGCCGCCGGCGCCACGGCCGACCTGTCCGGCCAGGCCGTCGAGGTTGCCGGCGTGAAGGTGCTGGCCGCCCGCCTGGAGGGCTTCGATGCCAAGGCCCTGCGTGACGCCATGGACCGCCTGAAGCAGCAGCTGGGCGATGCGGTGATCGTGCTGGCCGGTGCCCAGGACGGCAAGGCTGCCCTGGTTGCGGGTGTGAACGGCAGCGCAATGGGCAAGGTCAAGGCCGGGGAACTGTTGTCCCATATCGCCAGTCAGATCGGGGGCAAGGGCGGCGGACGCCCGGACCTCGCCCAGGGTGGTGGCGAGGACGGGCCCGCCCTTGCCACCGCGCTGGCTGCGGTCGTCGAATGGGTCAGCCCCCGCCTGTGATGAACCTGGCCGTCCCCCTCCTTGTAGGAGCGGGACGGCTGACGGTACCATTGCGAATCTTTTCCCTTTGTCGTGGTAGCGCTTCTTGACGGAGCGTCAAGCCGGTGGGGGATACCCTTCCACACGGTTCCATGGAGACTTACAAAAATGTTGATCCTGACTCGCCGCGTCGGCGAAACCCTGATGATCGGTGACTCGGTGAGCGTCACCGTGCTTGGCGTCAAGGGTAACCAGGTGCGTATCGGCATCACCGCGCCGAAGGACGTCGCTGTGCATCGCGAAGAGATCTATCAGCGCATCCAGCGTGGTGATGAAGCCGGTGGCACCGGTAGCGAAAATTCTGCCGAATAACGCTTTACCTTCGCACTCGATTAACGTTATGATTCACGCCCCGCTGAGGTGCAACGCACCAGATGCGGAGAAAACCCCGGAGTGATGCCCGAGTGGCCGAAGGGGCTCCCCTGCTAAGGGAGTATAGGGTCAAAAGCTCTATCGAGGGTTCGAATCCCTCTCACTCCGCCAGATATAAAGAAGCGCCTGCAGATCCTCGATCTGCAGGCGTTTTTCTTTGTTCAACGCGGTAACACACGGCCGCGCCGCACGGGCGTTGTGCAGGCCTAGTGGGTGGTGCCAGCCGCGTCCTGCCCGACTTCGGGCGAGGAATAGAGCCTGGGCTCCGGCACCGCATGACCCGGATGAGCGGGCGGCGCAATGCCGCTTGGCGTTTCGCGCCAGAGAATTGCCAGTGTGCAGTCATTGGCACGTTGCCTGCACATTCTTTCCGCTTTGCGTTGTGCGGCGTCCGCCGTCTTTTCCCCAAGTGCAAAGCCCATGGCGACGGTGCCGGTAGCGATCGCCGAATATCCCACCGCGGTAGTCGTGGCAGTCTGCGCGCAGTTGCGGGACCGAACGGCGCAGTGCTGCAGTGCGCGCTGCATCGCAGCCGACAGCGTGCTGTGGTTCATGGCGTAGCCGTAGCGGCCATCGTCGTCGTAGACGATGGCGGAGGCCGCGTTGGCGCCGGATGACAGGCACAGCAACAGGCCAAGTGACAGGGGGCGCATCCAGTTCATTCCCATCTCCATTTTCTGCTGATGGTGGATCAGACCGGGTTTGAAGCGCAACGTTGCCGCCACTACGCCGAGCCCGCAGTTCATCGAACCGCGGGCGGCGCCATCGGTTGACCGTCAGAGCCTAACCGTCACCCCCACCTGGAAACCACGCCCCGGCAACGGCGCGATGTACTTCAACGGCGAGTTGTGCGGGCGTGCTTCTTCATTGAGCAGATTGCTGCCGTTGACGAACACCTCCATGCCGGCGATGTAGCTGTTGCGTACCGGCAGCTCACGGCTGACCTGCAGGTCGACCAGGTTGAAGGCATCCAGTGGCACTTCCTCGCTGACGTTGCGGCCGAGGTACTTCTGCGTGTCGTAGTAGGTGCTGGACAGCTGCGCCTTCCAACCCTCGCGTTGCCACTGCAGATTGGCGCCGTAGCGGTTGGTCGGCATGTTCGGCAGGTACTCGCCGTCGTTGTGGGCACGCAGCGAATCGGGGTGATCGGCCTTGTTCTTCACCAGGTCGGCGAAGGCGGAGATGTTCAACGTGCCATAGCGGCCAAGGTCCAGGGCCTGCGATGCGTCGATCTCGAAGCCCTTCACCGTGGTGTCGGTCTGCTTCCAGTATTTCAGCGGCAGGCGGTTGGCGGTCTGCACGCCCGAGTAACCCAGGTACAGATAGTTCTCGTACTTCATCCGATACGCGGTGGCCGACAGTTCGAACCCTCCGATATGGAACAGGCCGGTCAGCTCCAGGTTTTTCGCGCGCTCTGGCTCGAGGTTCTGGTTGCCTTCTTCCTGGGTCATCACCGAGTAGTGCGCGTTGCTCGCATACAACTCGTTGATCTCCGGTGCACGCTGCGAGGACGAGTAGCGCACCTTGGCGGCGAACAACGGACCGAGCTCGACATACGAACCCAGGCCGTAGCTGTTGAGCCGGTAGTCGCGGTCCTGCAGTTTCGTGTTGGCGGCATTGCGCGCGGTCTTGAAGCGGCTTGGTTGCAGGTCATGGTCAACGCGCTCGTGGCGCACGCCAGCGTCGAAACTGGCCCAGCCGAAGTCCAGCGTCTCCTTCAGGAACACCGCGTTGCTGCGGGTGTCGACGTCAGGCAGGTAGCGCAGCGAGCCGCTGCCGGTGACATCGCGCGACTGGTGGCTGTAACCGAGCAGGCCGCTGAGCGGACCGACACGCTGATGGCTCAACAGCAGTTCGGCCTGGGTGCTCTCGAAATCGTAGTCGTTGGCCCGGGTGGCACCCAGCCGTTCGCCCGAGGTGTTGTCCAGCTTCGAAACACGCAGTTCGGCGCGCTCGAACCACGGCAGCGGATCACGCAACAGGGCTTCCAGTGCGTAGCGTTCCTGCTCGATCACTACGCCCACCGGCAATGCGTTGGCGTAGTTGGAACCGAACGACAGGTTCTGCATCGAGAACCCGGGCACGCCGTATTCGCTGTCCTTGGCATCGATGCTGACACCCACGTAACCACGGTCGAAAAACAGGGTCGACCCGAACGCCACCTGCGAATTGCGCGCGTAACTGTTGCCCAACCGGTGATGGTAATCGGGCGTCACATCATTGTTGATCTGCTTCTGTACGTATGACGGCGCGCCGGCGACATAGGCCGGATTGACCGGATTGATATAGGTACGGCGTTGCCAGACCGAAGTCGGGTTGTTGGTGTAGAACGAGAAATCACCATCGGCCCAGTCCGGGTTCTCGGTCATGAACTGGTCGATGTAGGGCTGCGAGGCATTGTTGTAGATCTGCTGGACGCGCGCCTCCTTCTGGCAGCTGTCGGCCAGCGCCGAGTTGACGCCGCCGGTCGGCGGAAACAGTCGGGTATTGCAGACACTGGCCTTGCTGTTGCCGGGGATGTCGTAGTGCGAGATGCGCTGCCGAGAGACCTGCAGGTTGGTCGAGACGTTGCGCTGGTTGTTGAAGTTCATGCGGAAGCCCTGCGCGTCCGCAGCATTGAAGCCCTTGCGCAGGACCAGTTCCATCGACTGGTCCTTGTCTTCCATGCTGCGCGAGATCAGGCCCGGATCGATCTCCACGCTGCCTCCGATCGCATTGCCGCCGTAGCGCACGGTGTCGGAGGACTTGTTGACGGTCACACTGCGTACGAACAGCGGATCGAACGGAATGTTGATGTCGCCGCTGATCGCGTTCATGCCGAGGATGGACTGGCCGTCCTGCAGGATCTGCACGCGGTTGCCGCTGAGGCTGCGGATGACCGGAGCGCCCGCGTTTGGCCCGAAGGCGCTGCTCTGCACGCCGGAGACGTGTTCGAGCAGGCCGCCGAGGGTGCGGTTCTGCGCATGTGGGTTGTCGACAGTGACCCGGGTGTCGATGCGCGAGGGCTGGGAGGCCTGGACCTGGAGGGTGGGGAGGGTGGGTTCGTCTGCGGCCTGGGCGGTGTGGACGGCGAACAGAATGGCAGCAGCAAGCAGATGGCGACGCATGACACGCTCCGTGAAGATTGCGTGAAATGTTATAACGTAACTATTGCGGGCAACAAGGGCGTTTTGGCTCTAGTCGCGAGGCCGAACACACGAGAGGCGCGAATGAGGTTGCCGGCCGTTCAGCGCTCTGCCTTGTGCGGGGCGCCGATGCTGTGCACGATCCGGATGCTGCGCCCCACAGCGCTTCACGCAGCATCTTCTTCACGGAAACGGAGCAACGTATGAAGCTGCTGTCCGCTGTGTTGTTGTCTGCGCTTTCGCTGGCCGCCGTTCCGGCGCTGGCCGTGGAGGCTTCGCCCTCACCGGTGCTGGGACGCTGGTCGCTGGACATTGCCACCTCGGCGCTGCCCGAGGCGCAGCGCCCGAAACAGGTGGTGCTGGAATTCAAGGATGCCGGGGGTGGACGCTGGAGTTCGCACGTCGACATCGTGCTGCACGACGGCAGGACCATGAAGTCCGATGGCACGCTGTCCCTCGACGGCACGCCGGGGCCTTTGTCCGGCACCTACGGCGCGGACAAGGCCAACCTGAAACTGCCGGCGCCGAACACCCTGGTGATGCAGCTGGTGGACCACGGCACGCCGGCCTCCACCCGCATCTATACCGTGGCGGCCGACCGTACGACGATGACCGAGACCAAGGCGTTCTACGGTCACGACGGTACGCCGATCCTGCAGACCAATCTGTTCAAGCGAATACCGTAGCGGCGCCGCCTGCACCACGCCCGCACAGCGGGCGTGGTGAATGCAGCAGCCTTATACCGCGGCCGGGTCGCGCTTGCCGGCGTCGATGCCGTACCTGTCGATGGCCTCCTGCATCGGCGAGCGTTCGATGCGGCCTTCGTCGGCCAGCGACTTCAGGGCGGCCAGCACGATGAAGTGGCGATCCACTTCGAAGAACGTGCGCAGCGACTCACGCGTGTCGGAACGGCCGAAGCCATCGGTACCGAGTGCGATGAAGCGGCGGTCGTTGATGAAGGGACGTATCTGGTCGCCGACGATCTTCATGTAGTCGGTGGCCACCACCACCGGGCCATCATGGCCCTGCAGGCACTCCTGCACGTAGGGTACGCGCGGTTCCTCAGCCGGGTGCAGCAGGTTCCAGCGTTCGGCAGCCAGGCCATCGCGGCGCAGTTCGGTCAGGCTGGTCGCGCTCCACACATCGCTGGCGATGCCGAAGTCCTGCTGCAGCAGGTCTGCCGCGGCTTCCACTTCGCGCAGGATCGCGCCGCTGCCCATCAGCTGCACGCGTGGCTGCCGAGCGTTGCCGGCGGCTGCTGGATGCAGCAGGTACAGGCCCTTCAGGATGCCGGCCTCGGCGCCCTCGGGCAGTGCCGGCTGCGGGTAGTTCTCGTTGAGTACGGTGATGTAGTAGTAGATGTCTTCCTGCTCGACATACATGCGGCGCAGGCCGTCGTGGATGATCACCGCCAGCTCGTAGTTGTAGGTCGGGTCGTAGGACACGCAGCTCGGGATCACCGACGAGAGCACGTGGCTGTGGCCGTCATCGTGTTGCAGGCCTTCGCCCATCAGCGTGGTACGGCCCGACGTGGCACCGAGCAGGAAGCCCCGGGTACGCGCATCGGCTGCAGCCCAGGCGAGGTCGCCGACGCGCTGCAGGCCGAACATCGAGTAGAAGATGTAGAACGGAATCGTGGCCAGGCCGTGGTTGCTGTAGGCGGTGCCGGCGGCGATCCACGAGCAGATCGCACCGGATTCGTTGATGCCTTCCTGCAGGATCTGGCCGTCCTTGGCTTCCTTGTAGTAGCTCAGCTGGCCCGCATCCTGCGGCGTGTACAACTGACCCAGGTACGAATGGATGCCGATCTGGCGGAACAGGCCTTCCATGCCGAAGGTGCGCGATTCATCGGGCACGATCGGAATGACCAGCTTGCCCAGCTCCGGGTCCTTCAGCAGGCTGGTGAGGATGCGCACGAAGCCCATGGTGGTGGATTGGCCGCGATCGCCGCTGCCCTGCAGCTGGGTGTTGAAGATCGACAGCGGCGGCAGCGGCAGCGGATCGACCTTCGCCAGCCGCGCCGGCAGCTGGCCGCCCTGGATGCGGCGGCGCTCGGCGAAGTAGGCCGCCTCGGGGCTGCCCGGCTCCGGTCGCAGATACGGCATGTCCTCCAGCTGCTCGTCGCTGACCGGCAGGTTGAAGCGATCGCGGAAGGCACGCACCGCATCGGCGCTCATCTTCTTCAGCTGGTGGTTGATGTTCTGGCCTTCGCCGGCTTCGCCCATGCCGAAACCCTTGACCGTCTTGGTCAGGATCACTGTCGGCCGGCCGCGGGTGTTCACCGCCTGCTGGTAGGCAGCGAAGACCTTCTGCGGATCATGGCCGCCACGTGCCAGCGCCCAGATGTCGTCGTCGCTCATGTGCGCGACCAGCTCCAGCAGCTCGGGGTAGCGGCCGAAGAAATGCTCGCGCACGTAGGCGCCGCTCTGCGACTTGAAGGTCTGGTAGTCGCCGTCCACGCATTCCATCATGCGCTGGCGCAGCAGGCCGCTGTGGTCGCGGGCCAGCAGGTCGTCCCAGCCACTGCCCCAGATCAGCTTGATCACGTTCCAGCCGGCCGCGCGGAAGGTGCCTTCCAGTTCCTGGATGACCTTGGCGTTGCCGCGTACCGGACCGTCCAGGCGCTGCAGGTTGCAGTTGACCACGAACACGATGTTGTCCAGCCGCTCGCGGCCGGCCAGGGAAATTGCCGCCAGCGATTCGGGCTGGTCCATCTCGCCGTCGCCGAGGAAGGCCCAGACCTTGCGGCCCTGGTGTTCTTTCAGGCCGCGGTATTCCAGGTAGCGCATGTAGCGCGCCTGGTAGGCGGCGGTCAGCGGGCCCAGCCCCATCGAAACGGTGGGGAACTGCCAGAACTCCGGCATCAATCGCGGGTGCGGATACGAGGACAGGCCTTCGCGGCCGGCTTCGCGGCGGAAGTTGTCCATGCGCGCTGGATCGATGCGGCCTTCCACGTACGCGCGGCCGTAGATCCCCGGCGCGGAGTGGCCCTGGATGTAGATCATGTCGCCGTCGAAGCTGTCAGTACGGCCACGGAAGAAATGATCGAAGCCCACGTCGTACAGCACAGCCGCCGACTGGTAGGTGGCGATGTGGCCGCCGACGTTGGAGTGCTTGCCGGCACGCAGCACCATCACCATCGCGTTCCAGCGGATCATCGCGTTCAGGCGGCGCTCGATGGCCAGGTCATCCGGGTAGGCCGGCTGGCGCTCGGGCGGGATGGTGTTGACGTAGGCGGTCCAGGCACGGGTATGCAGGTCGCCGTGCTGCCGGGCGTCCAGATCGCTCAGCTGGTCGATCAGGTAGTGCGCGCGCGGCCGGCCGCCGGCCTGCATCACCGCCTCCAGCGATTCACGCCACTCCTGGGTTTCCAGTGGATCGGTATCGAAGGGAATGAGGGCTTGGTTCATGGCTGTCTCCAGAGGGCGCCGGTCGGACGTCTGCCTGGGCGACAACACCGGCAGGGCGCACAGCACTGGAGCGGGGTCGCAACGGCGGGCGCCGTGACGCGAAGGGCGACCGTGGCGGCCACCGAGAAGACAAGCGTAGGCCTGCCCCCCACGCTTCGGTAGGCGTGCAGGGCTTGGGTCTCTGGCAAGCAAGGGTTGGTGCCGCGCGCCGTATCATGGGCCGATGCGCTGGGCGCGGCCGCTGATCAGGCCGGGGACAGCCCCGGCAGGAACACCGGGATGATCGCCACGCCGACGCCCAGCAGGCACCAGGCGACGATGGGCAACCAGCGCGCCAGGCGTTGGGCGGGTTCCGGTGCACGACGACCGCCGATCCACAACAGCAGCGTGAGCACACCCAGCGCATAGGCGAGGACGACGATCACCGGATGCACATGGATGACCCGGCTGGGCGGCCACATCTGCTGCTGGTAGGCGGTGGTGTGGGCGACCAGCAGCAGGAACAGCAGGCTGCTGAAGGTGTTGATGGCGGTGCGTGCGTTGATGGGAGCACTCCTTGTGCGGGCTGCCGGGACATTGCAGGGGCCGCATTCTAGCGGCTGCCTGCCGGTCGTTGAAACGCCACTGTCATCGATGGCGGTCACCCTGCGTGGCTTTCCAGCCTCGGGGTGGTTGGCCGGCCGTGAACAGCGTGAGGATCTGGGAGAAGAGCTACGAACTGCGGCGCCGGCTGCTGCGTGGCTTCTTCCTGCGTCGCGGTTCGGCCAGCGAGGATGCCGAAGACCTGGCGCAGGAGGTCTACCTGCGCCTGCTGCGCAGCACCGGCGAGGATGCCGATGCTGTCGAGAACCCGGAAGCCTACCTGTTCACCGTGGCGGCCAACCTGGCGCGCGAGCATGCGCGCGCGCGGTCGTCGCTGCCGCCGCTGGAAGACGTCGACCTGCTGGCCGAAGTGCTGAAAAGCGAAGAAGACATCGAAGGTGATTTCGAGCGTGCGCAGCGCTGGAACGATATCCGCAGCACCATCGCACGACTGCCGGCAACCACGCGGCGGGTGATGGAGCTGCACTACCGCGACGGGCTGGACTGCCCGGCAATCAGCCAGCAGCTGCAGGTGTCGGTGCACATGGTGCGCAAGCACATCGGCAAGGGGCTGGAGGCCTGCAGGAAGGTGCTGGGCGCCAGGGAGCTCACATGAACCGGACCTCATCGCCCGTGGCCGACGACACGATCGCCTGCGAGGCCATGGACTGGTTCCTGGGCAACCGCGAGGGGCCGTTGGATGAGGCCGGGCGCCTCGCGTTCCTGGACTGGATGAAGCGCTCGCCGGAGCATGTGCGCGCCTACTTGCGCGTCCTCTCGTTGCACCGGCAGGTGGGCGAAGCGCTGCAATCGTCGTTGGCTGACGAGGCGCCGCCGCTGCGGGAGGCGACGTCGGCCAAGGTGGTGCCGCTGTTCGGTGGCGTGCACGCGCCGCCGCGCGCTGTGCCGCGGCGCGGTCGTGCGCGCTGGTGGGTAGCAGCTGCCACAGCCTGTATCACCTTGCTCGGCGTGGGCCTGGTTCCGCAGGTGATGCCCACCGAGCAGCTTTACAGTGCCGGACAGGGTGAACTTCGCGACCTGGTGCTGCCCGACCAGACCCAGGTGCAGCTCAACGCGGACAGCCGCCTGCGGGTACGCATGGGCTGGTTCAGCCGCAAGGTGGAGCTGCTGCAGGGTGAGGCCACGTTCGACATCGCCCGCGACCGCCGTCCGTTCGAGGTGCAGGTGAACGGCCTGGAGATCCGGGATATCGGCACGGTATTCGATGTATCGCGACGGCTGCAGAGCACGCGCATCGGCGTGGTCTCCGGCGAGGTGGAGGTATGGAGCCAGGGTGCGGACGCCCGGCGTCTTGCGCAGCTGGGCGAAGGCCGAGTGGTGCAGGTCGACGCGGGCAGCCATGCGGTCGAGTCCTTGGACCTGCCATTGTCGATGCTGCTGGATTGGCAGCAACGCAAGGTGTCCTTCCTGGATGAGCGGCTGGACGAGGTGGCCGCTGCCTTCAACCGGCACAACCAGGTGCAGGTCCGCGTGCTGGACGAAGGCGCGGCATCGGCACGGTTGTCGGGCAGTCTCGATGCGCATCGCATCGGTGCGCTGCAGGCCTTCCTCGAACGCGACCCGCGTTTCGTGGTGAGGCGCGAAGGCGACACCGTGCGGGTTGGCAGTCGCTGAGGCCGAAATGGCCGTGGACTGTCAAAAAAAATTCATCGAATCCGCGTTCTCCACTTCGGTGGATGCGGGCTCTTACTTGGGAGAAGCCGCTGCCGAGCCACGCAGCGGCGCCTGCTGCCTTCTCTCTCTTCCAAGGACCCGTGATGCGCAACACGCTCTACCTGTCGATCATCCTCGCCCTGTCTCCCTGCAGCGTGCCGCTGGCCTTCGCCGCCGGTGCCGATGGCCTGGAGGCGCGTGTATCCACGCCGATCGCGGCGCAGCCGTTGGCGCGTGCGCTGGAGCAGTTGTCGCGCAGTTCCGGGGTGCAGTTCCTGTACTCGGCCGGCGGTGATGCCCGCATGGCCGGTGCCGTGCCGCGCGGTGCCACCGTCAGGCAGGCGCTGGACGCGCTGCTGGCCGGTACCGGCCTGGGGTACACCGTGGTCGATGGCAATGTCATCGCCATCGATCCGGCGCCAGCACGCAACCAACCGAAGCCGGCCGCGCCGAAGCCGCGCGAGGCCGAGGCAATGGTGGCGCCGACCCTGGACACGGTGAAGGTGATTGCTGCACATGAGGTCATCGACCAGAAGAAGCGCTCACCGGTGATCAAGGATTCGGTGGTGTACGACGAGATGGACAGCTACGGCGACGAGACCCTGGCCGAGAGCCTGATGGCCGCTCCAGGCCTGAGTGCGGTGGAGGATGCCGGCGAGCCACGTTACGTGACCGTGCGCGGCGTACAGGCCAACCTCAACTACACCACCATCGATGGCATCGCGATTGCCAGCGTGGGAGGCAGTGGCTCCGGCGAGCGAATGAACAACCTGCAGCTGATTCCCAGCGACATCGGCACCCGTACCGACATCTACAAGAGCTTCAGTGCGGAGCAGGCACCGGATGCGATCGGCGGCGTGATCGACATCATCAGCCGCAGTGCTTTCGACCGGTCCGGCAAGTACGTGTTTGCCGATGTGGCGGGCATCTATTCCACCGCCGAGACCAACGTCGAGCGCAGCGCAGGCGGCAACCACGAGACTCTGGGCCACTTCGGCAAGAGCGCCAAGATGGTGTTCTCCAACCAGTTCGGCGCCGACCAGGAGTTCGGCATCGTTGCGGTGGCACGCTACGAGCAGCGTTCACGCAACAGCGTCAAGCGCTGGGTGGAGTCGAACTACTACTACAACGACGCTGGCAAATACCTCACCGACGGTACCACCGGTCCGGACGAGGCCAAGGGCTGGAACGGGCTGCGTGCGCCTGGCAACTTCAGCACCGGCACCTATACCAACTTCATCACCAACTTCGGTGGCTCCGCCAAGCTTGAGTGGAAGCCCTCGGATGATCCGTTCTACGCATCGCTGCTGCTGTACTCGTACCGGTTCTACGAGAACTCGACGATGAACAAGACCGATCTGTACGGCAATGCCAAGTTCCCGATCCGCAACCAGACCGAGGACAGCGGCACCACCCAGATCAACAGCATCTACATCAAGAACCGTCACGACCGCTGGGACCGCAGCAACCGTGGTGCCATCGCCAGTTTCAACTGGGACATGGGCGACCGTTCGCGGCTGACCCTGCGTGGCGGCCATACCGAAGAGACCTTCCACAACAACCAGGTCTACTGGGGTGTGCGCGCCTACCCCAGCAATCTGTTCGTCGACTACGAGAACGACAGCCACGGGTTCCCCAACGCGGTGGCGGTTTCCGATTCCAGCCTGCTGACCAGTTCCGCATTCAAGCTCAATCCGGCGCAGGCCTACGTCTCCCCGCGCGATGCCAAGGAGAGCATCGACAACCTGCGCGCCGATTTCAGCTACAACATCGACGCCGATGCGCGTGGCTTCGGCCTGGCCACCGGCGCCGAGTACCGCCACCTGAAGATCTGGCAGGACATCGACTTCGACTACTTCAAGAGCAGCGCCACGCTCAACGACTACCTGTATCCGGGATCGACGCTGTTGGGCAGCGTGCCCGGCTTCCCGCTGATCGACAACCGCAAGTGGACCGAGGAACTGCTGCCGAAACTGGGCAGCAACAATGCGGCGTATCCGAATGCCAACTTCACCAGCGACTACAAGTACGTGGAGGACATCACCAATGCCTATGTATCCGCGCACTACGCCTGGGACCGGCTGCTGCTGATCGGCGGCCTGCGCTACGACCACACCCGCTTCGATGCCTACAGTCCGTTCAGCGATGATGGCGGCGCTACCTATACCTCTGCGTTCCGCAACACGAGCGGTGGCTACAACAACCTGCTGCCCTCGTTGAACGCAACCTTCAAGCTCACCGAGGACCAGCGCCTGCGCTTCTCCGCCAGCCGCACGCTGGGCCGGCCGACGCCGAGCAACATCGCCCAGGCCACCAGCACCAGCTGTGGCGATGACGAGGAGGGCAGGGGCTTCTGCACCATCAAGCAGGGCAATGCCGATCTGCAGCCGCGCCGTTCCACCAACATCGACCTTGCATGGGACCTGTACTTCAACGGCAACAACGGCCTGGTCTCGGTGGCGTTGTTCGACAAGGTGATCAAGGACGACATCTACACCCTGACCACCTTCGAGAACGTGGGTGATACCCGCTATCGGGTCACCCAGCCGATGAACACCGATGAGTCGAAGCTGCGCGGTGTCGAGTTCGCGGTGGCCAACCGCAACCTGCAGTGGGGCCGCCAGCGCTTCGACATGTACTTCAACGCCACGCGGCTGGAAGGGCAGACCGACTACCGCATCAGTGATGGCACCGCGCGCCGCCTGGATCGCCTGCTGTACCAGCCGGACTGGTCGCTCAATGGTTCGGTGATCTGGCGCATGCCGTGGAGGAGCGCGCAGCTGCGCCTTTCCGGAACCTACCGCAGCCGGATGCTGGTCGACTTCGGTGACACCGAATGGCTGGATTCGTACTACGACCCGTACATGACGTTCAACATGGCCTTCAGCCACAAGGTCGGCAGGCACGTGACGCTGAAGTACGAAGCCAAGAACCTGTTCAACACCCAGCCGACCTACAGCACCGGCCCGAATGGGCGCTTCCGTACCGAGATCGACGACTACGGCCGCTTCTTCTACTTCCACATCATCTACAACTGAGGGCAGCGCCGTGGATACGATCAATCGCAGGCGATTCCTGGCCCTGGCCGGCCTGTCTGCTGCCGGCGCCTGGATGGGCACGGCACACGCGCTGGCCGCGCAGGCCGATGCCACCGCGCTGAACCCGCGCAACCTGCTGGCCAAGCCGCGCTTTGCCAGCACGCCCTTCACCCTGGGCGTGGCCTCGGGTGATCCCTCGGCCGATGGCATGGTGCTGTGGACACGGCTGGCGACCGAGCCGCTGGTGTTCGGCGGTGGCATGCCGGCCCGGCCGATGGTGGTCGAGTGGCAGCTGGCAGCAGACGAAGGCATGCGCAGGGTGGTACGCCAGGGTTCGGCAATGGCGCATCCCGAACTCGGCCACGCGGTGCACGTGGAGCTGGACGGGCTGGCGCCCGGACGGCCCTACTGGTACCGCTTCACCGTAGGCGGCCACGCCAGCGCAGTGGGTTGCACGCGCACGCTGCCGGCAGCCACGGCAGCGGTGGATCGCGTTCGCTTCGTGGTGGCCGGTTGCCAGCATTACGAAGAAGGCCACTACACCGCGTGGCGACGCATCGCCGAGGAACCACTCGATTTCGTCTTCCACTACGGTGACTACATCTACGAAGGCGAAAGCCAGCCGGGCCTGCGGAAGATGAACGGACAGCCGTTCACCAACCTGCGCAACCACGTCGGCCCGCAGATCTACACGCTGGATGATTACCGCCGCCGCTACGCCCAGTACAAGAGCGATGCCGACCTGCAGGCCGCGCATGCGGCGGCACCGTGGTTCGTCACCTTTGACGACCATGAAGTGGACAACAACTGGGCCGGCGCCGAAGACCAGGATGACACGCCCAGCGAAGTATTCCTGCTGCGCCGCGCGCAGGCGTTCCAGGCCTACTACGAGAACATGCCGTTGCGCCGTTCGGCATTCCCGCGCGATGGCCACATGCAGATGTACCGACGTGCACGCTACGGCACGCTGATGGACCTGCACCTGCTCGACACCCGCCAGTACCGCAGCAAGCAGGTGAGCATGGCGCTGCGTGAGGAAGTGGAATCGCCGGAGCGCAGCATTGTGGGGGCGAAGCAGGAGCGCTGGCTGTTCGACGGCCTGGCCGATGCCGCACCGCGCTGGCACACCATCGCCCACCAGGTGGCGCTGGGCAACTACATGCGCGAGAAGGATGGGGTGGTGCAGTCGTCCGACGATCAGTGGTCGGGCTATCTGGACAGCCGCCGGCGCCTGCTCGACCACATCGAGAAGGTGGGCTTCGGCAACGTGGTGACCGCCTGCGGCGACGCGCATCGCCACTATGCCAGCGATCTGGTGCAGGACCACCGTGACTCGGGCGTGGTCTCCAGCGAGTTCCTCGCCACCTCGATCACTTCCGGTGCCGACGGCCAGGGCGTGGACGCGTATGCCAGGAACCAGCTTGCCCACAGCCCCTACCTGAAGGCGACCACCGACAAGCGTGGCTACGTGCTGTGTGATGTCACCCGCGATGCGTGGATCGGCGACATGAAGACGCTGGATACCGTGATGCAGCCGAATGGCGCGCTGCAGAGCTGGAAGCGCTACGCGGTGGAGCACGGCCGGCCGGGGCTGCAGGAGGCCTGAATCTACCGGTCTGCGCTGTAGAGCCGAGCCCACGCTCGGCTGCTTTTTTCGGGGCAATGCGACCAGGGCGAAAGCAGCCGAGCATGGGCTCGGCTCTACAGGGATTCTTCAATCGTGCTCGAACCGCAGCGGCTCGGTGCCCATCGCCGGGTCACTGGTGCCGGGGCGCCCATCCTCGGCGCGGCCGGCCAAACGCAGCACACTCCCACCCGCGCTGACGCGCAGGTCATACCAGCCGGCGGTAGGCGTAGCATCCCACGCCAATGAAGTCTGCGCATGTGCGGGCAGCGCCAATGTCTGTTCGGGCATGTGTCCTGCATAGGCGCCGCCGTGCACGCGCACCTGCTGTGCACTGTCACCCAGATTGCGCAGGCGGAGCCGCAGTTGGTCATCGACGCGATCGATTGAAGCCTGCACGGCAGGACCCGTGGCCGCTCCCTGGAAGTGGCGGTGGAAGCCGTTCGGGCCGAGCAACCACAGGTCATAGCGGCCCTGGGCATCCAGCGGCCAGCGCTCGCGCAGCGGCCTACCGGGCAGCAGCGTGTAGCGGCGTGGCACCGCATCCAGCCGCAGCCGGTCGTAGACATGCAGCACAGCCGCTGCGCCTTCGCAGGACAACGTCAGGTCCACGCCCGCAGCGTCGACCGCAGCGATCGATGCCTGCGGCCGGTAGGGCAGGGCACGCGCCGGGCGTACACCGCTTTCCTGTTTCGCCGGCTTCAGTCCCTCGGGCAACGCGGGCACGGTGCGTCCCGGCAGGGCGGCGGCACGCGCGGCCACCGCGCTCATGTCCGGCAGGCCGCGCACGAACGGACGGGTATCACGCTGGGCGAAGTCGAACGCGTTGCTCAGATCCCCGCAGACCGCACGGCGCCACGGCGAGATGTCCGGTGCGGCCACGCCGAAGCGACGTTCGATCAGGCGTATGACCGAGGTGTGGTCGTACACCTGCGAATCGACCCAGCCGCCGCGGCTCCACGGCGAAATCACGTACAGCGGCACACGCGGACCGAGACCATACGGGCGCCCGCGCAGTTCGGCGGCATCGTACTTCTCGTCGCCCGGTGCGGGATGACGGTGATACTCGCCCTCGGTACTGACCGACGAGGCACCTGCCCATCCACCGTTCACCGGTGAGGGAGGGGCCGGTGGCGGCATGTGGTCGAAGAATCCGTCGTTCTCGTCGAACATCAGCAGCAGGGCGGTGCGGCTCCACACTTCCGGATCGGCGGTCAGCGCATCCAGCACGCGCGCGGTATAGGCCGCGCCCTGGGCCGGGCTGGACGGGCCGGGATGTTCGCTGCCGGCGGCATCGGCGATGATGAAGCTGACCTGAGGCAGGCGCCCGTCGAGTACGTCCTGGCGCAGCTGTGGCAGGCCACGGGTGCTGACAGCGCGTGCGCGCAGCTGCGGATCATGTCCGGGTGCCGCGCTGTAGGCACGACGGAACGCCTCGAAGCCGGCCAGCGGGTTGTCGGTGAAGTTGTCGGCCATGTCCTGGTAGATCTGCCAGGAAACGCCAGCCTTCTGCAGACGCTCGACATAGCTGGTCCAGCGGTACGACGCCGGATGCCCGCCGTGTTCGGGGAAGTTGTCATGCGAGTTGGCGATTACCGGGCCACCGGCACGGGCCTGTGCATCGTTGTGGCCGGTCCACAGGAACACCCGGTTCGGGTTGGTGCCGGCCTGCATCGCGCAGTGGTACGCATCGCAGATCGTGAAGGCATCGGCCAGCGCGAACTGGAACGGCAGGTCGCTGCGCTGGAAGTAGCCCATCGAGTGGTTCTGCTTGGCCTTCGGCCATCGCCCCATGCGGCCGTGGTCCCAGGCGCGCTGCGCATCGGGCCAGGTATGCGGCGTACCTTCCACGCGCATGTAGCCGAAGTGCGCGGCGGTATCCAGCGGGAACGGCGCGATCGCCCGCGTGCCGCTGGCATCGGGCTGCAGCCACAGGCTGCGGGTGCGGCCACCGGCTTGCAGCGCGGCGGCCGGGGCGACGAACCGATCACCGAAGCCACGTACCCCCGGCAGCGTGCCGAAGTAGTGGTCGAACGAACGGTTCTCCTGCATGAACACCACGATGTGCTGCAGGTCTTCCAGGCTGCGCGTCTGCGCGGCAGGGGCGATCGCTGCGGCCCGGGCGATGCTGGGCAGCAGCGGAGAAAGGCCGGCGGCAACGCCGGCCTGCAACAACCGGCGTCGGCCGATATCGGTCACGGGCTCACTCACAGGTCCACGCGGAAGGAGATGCCGACGGTGCGCGGAGCGCCGATGAAGGCGTTGTCGCGGCCGTCCACCCCTGCAAGATACCGCTTGTCGGTGAGATTGCTCACCACCAGGTTGGCACCCATGCCCTTCAGACGCGGCGACAGCCCCTGCAGGTCGAAGCCGATGTTGGCGTTGAACACGGTGGCCGAGGGCAGCGTCTTGACGTTGGCGGCATCAAGGTAGCGCGTGCCCAGGTAACGGCCGGACAGGCCGAAGTTCCAGTTGGCGCCCTGCCAGTCGGCCGACAGCACCAGGGTGTTCTCCGGCTGGCCGATCACCTTGGCGCCGTCGACGATGCCCAGCTGGGCATCACGCGCGGCATTGCCGCTGCCCAGGTACTTGGAGGGGTTGTAGGTGTAGGCCGCGTTGATCCGCCAGCCGTTGTTCCACCCATAGCCGAACGCGGCTTCCAGGCCGTTGCTTTCCACGCCGCCGAAGTTCTCGTAGACACCATCGGTCTCGCCCAGGTAGTCGATGCCACTGACGAAACCTGCCGGCAGATAGACGATGCGGTTGTCGAACTTGATGTTGTAAAGCGTGACCGAGGCGGTCAGCGGCCAGCGGCTGATGCGCATGCCCACTTCAATGTTGTCGGCGGTTTCGGGCTCGACGTTGCGGAAGCGCTGCGGGTCGGTCTCGCCAAGCACGCCGGAGGGGATGGCGGCGAAGTTCTGCGAGAAGCCGGCGAACAGCTCCATGCCTTCCACACCCGGTGCCCAGGTGACGCCGGTGGACAACAGTGGATCGGACCTGGAATCGGATTTGACGTGCTCGCTGGCACCGATCACGCGGCGGCGCGACTGGTCGACGAAGAACTGCTTCACGCCCAGGCGCGCGCTGAACGGACCGAAGCGGGCCACGTCCTCGACGTAGTACATCTGCTCGTTGACCTTGTACTTGTCCTCGAACTGCACCCAGTACGGCTGGTGGTCGAAGGCGATGTCCTGGCCGACGTTGAGCAGGCGGTGCCAGTCACGGCGTGCCGAACGGTCCAGCTTCTCCACCCAGAGGCCGCCACGGATGGTGTTGTCGATCGCACCGAAGGTCTGCCGCCATTCGACGTCGGCGGTCACGCCCATGCGGTCGTTGTCGTAGTGGGTGTGGCGGTAGGACTGCGCGCCCAGCACGTTGCCCGCGTAGCAGTTCGGATCGTACTCGGCGGTGAAGCCCAGGCGCGGGGTGCAGCTGGCCAGGCGCTGCGCGGCGCTGCCATCGGTATTGACGAAGAAGATCTGGCCACGGTTGCTGCCGCCGTACACGGTTTTGCCACCGAGATATTCCGATTCGGGGCGGCCCGCACCCTCATCGCTGACCTGCGCCAGGTAGGGTGGAAGCCAGTCGCCACGACCTTGCATGCGGTGCCCGTAGGCGGCCACCGAGGCCTTGAACCCGTTGCCGCCGTCGAAGGCCGCACGCAGGTAACCGAAGGTGTTCTCGCGCAGCGCACGCGAGCCCGAACGGAAATTCTGGTCCAGATAGGGAATGCCGGTGAGGGTGCCGACCAGGTTGTCGCGATCCGGATTGGTGGCAAAGCCCTTCGGAGAGACGCTGGTGTATTCCGGCTCGTCGGCATCGTTGTAGGACAGGTAGCCGGTCAGGGTCCAGCGATCCAGTTCGGTGATGAACTTGCCGGCGATGTGGTTGTTGCTGGCGTGGCCGGTGCCGTCGATCCAGTCGTGCACCTTCGACGAGGAGGCGCTGATCCACGCGCGGGTGTGGCCGCCGAGCAGGCCGGTGTCGTAGCGCACGTAGTACTTGCGTGCCTCGTTGTCACCGGCACCGACCACGAAGCGCAGGCGGCTGTCCTGCAGCGGATCGCTGGTGAGGAAGTTGAGCGTGCCGCCCAGCGCCTCGTTCGAGCGCGAGGAGATATCGGCGGTGCCCTGGCTCACTTCCACCGTCTCCAGATCAAGGGTGTCGATGTAGCGGTTGGCCAGCGATCCACCGCCGTAGCCCGAACCACCGTTCGGCAGGCCGTCGATGGTGGTGCCGATCTGCTGCGTATCGCGGTTGGTGACGAAGCCGCGCATGCTGATCTGCGTGCCCCACACCGACGAACCGGTGGCATCGGCCTCGCTGACCACCACGCCCGGCACTTCATTGAGCGCATCGTTGACGCTGCTCATCACCGTCTGCCGGTTCAGTGTTTCTGCGCGCACCGACGTCTTGGCGTAGCTGGTGGCCTGGCCGATCACCTGTACCTGGTCCAGGGTACGGGCACCGCTGCTGTGCGCTTCGCCCGTATCGCCCTGCGGTGCTTCTGCGAGGGCGTCCAGGGCGGGGGCGATCAGCACGGCAAGCAGCGAGACACGGGGAAAACGCGCAAACGTTCGCATTGAAACCGGACCTTCAGGGGAGGGAAGCCCCGGAGTGTCGGCAGTGCCCATGACATCGGCATGACGCGGCGAAGCAGGAACCGTGTTGTGTGACGGCCGGTTCCAATGGCTTCTGCTCAGTACCGCGCGTCCTTGGGTTTCGGGTCGCGCGGCCAGTCCTTGGCCTTGTTGGCGAAGTCCGGGCGTGGCTGGTTGATGAAGTAGCTGGCGATGTCCACCGCATCCTGGTCGGGCATCACCTGCTGGCCCAGTGGCGGTTCACGGGTCACTGCCGGCGGCATGTTGTGTTTGACGAAACCGGCGGCCTTGTACAGGCGCGCCATGCCGGCGCCGATGTTGAAGCTGTGGTCGCCCCATAGCGGCGGGAACGCGATGTCACCGCTGGCGTCGCGCCGGCCTTCGCCATTGTCGCCATGGCAGGCAGCGCACTGCACGGCGTACAGCGCCTGGCCGCGGACCGGGTCCGGGGTCAGCACGCTGTCGATGGGCCCCTCACTGGGGGCAGCCACCCTTGTACCCACTGGCACAGGGCTGCTCAGCCACGCCATGTAGTCGAGCATCGCACGCATCTGCGGCGAGTCCTTCGGCAGCGGCTTGCCGTTCATTGAACGCTGCAGGCAGCCGTTGATGCGCTCGGTCAGCCCGATCACCTTGCCCGGACGCGGCATGTAGCGCGGATAGGCGCCGCCGCCGGTGTTGAAGTAGTGATTGCCGAACGGCCGCTTGCCTTCGGCCATGTGGCACGAGTTGCAGTTCAGATCGTTGCCGACGTTGTCTGGCAGCAGCCGTGCGGTCTCGTTGAGGAGGCGGCGGCCGAGCATCACCGACTCGGCATTGCCGAGCCCGGCGATTTCTTCGGCGCTGGGTGCACGGTAGTGGCCGACCACCTTGCCCTGTGCATCGAGGATATCGATCGTGCTGGCCACGGCGGCATCCAGGTCCGGGTACAGATGGCGGTAAGCGAGGGTACCGGCGCCGGCCAGCAGCACCAGGGTGATCGCACTGCCGATCAGCAGGCGGGAGCGTTTGCGCGAACGTTTCATCGTGCGGACTCCTGCGGAACGTAGTGCACTGGCTTGTCGCGCACCACCCGGCGCATGCGTGCCACGTCGACCTCGCTCACTGCGCTGGCCTGGTTGCCCCAGCTGCTGCGGATGAAGGTCAGGATCTGTGCCAGCTGCGCGTTCGGCAGCTGTTCGAAGCCGGGCATGGTGAAGGCCATGCGGTCGCGCGGGGTATGCGGCGTGCGGCCACCGATCAGGGTCACCTGCACCAGCGAGCTGGGATCGTCAGCGAACACGATCGAGTTGCCGGCCAGGGCCGGATAGACGCGCGGCATGCCGCGCCCGTCGGCGCGGTGGCAGGCCTGGCAGTGCTCGGCATAGGCCAGCGAACCGGCCACGCGGTAGTCGCCGCTGCGCAGTGCGGCGGTGGTCGTGTCGCTGCCGGGCGACCACTGTGCGCTGCGTCCTTCGCGGGCGGGCAGCTGCTTGAGGTAGCGGGCCATCGCCAGCAGGTCAGCGTCGGACAGGTACTGCGTGCTGTGCTCGACCACGTCGGCCATGCCACCGAAGGCCGCCGACCGATCGGTGCGTCCGGTGCGCAGGAAGTCGACGATCTCGCCCTCGCTCCAGCTGGCCAGGCCGCTCGCTTCATTGCGCAGGTTCTTCGCATACCAGCCTTCCAGCACCGAGCCGGACAGGAACTGGCGGCTGCCATCGTCGGCCATTGCCTTTTCCTGGAACGCCAACCCGCGTGGCGTGTGGCAGGCGCCGCAGTGGGCCAGGCCTTCCACCAGTTCGGCGCCGCGCTGCTGGCTGGCATCCAGCGACGGATCCGGGTTGAACGTGCGCGGGCGTGCGAACAGCAGCTGCCACCAGGCCAATGGCCAGCGCATGTTTGCCGGCCACGGGATCGTGCTGTCGGCGTTGTTCTGCTTCACCGGCTGCACCGAGCCCATGAAGTAGGCGTACAGCGCCTTGATCTCGGCGTCGCTGGCGATTACGTACGAGGCGTACGGCATGGCCGGATACAACGGCTGGCCATCGTGACGGATGCCGCGACGTACCGCGCGCTCGAAGTCGGCGTAGTCGTAGGCACCAATGCCGGTGTCCGGATCGGGCGTGATGTTGGTCGAGTAGATCGTGCCCATCGGCGTCTGCATGCCGAGGCCACCGGCGAACGGCTTGCCACCCGGTGCGGTGTGGCAGGCCGCGCAGTCTGCGGCGCGCGACATGTATTGTCCCTGCGCGATCAATGCCGGATCGTGGATGTCGACCTGCGCGGCCTGTCGCGGTGCGAACCAGTAGGGCGTGGTGCGGGCGACGCCGTAGGCGGCGGCCAGCGTGGCGACCAGGGCAATGGCGAGCTTGAACGAGGTGCGCATGGCGGCACTGTGGGCAATCGTGCCGGCGTATTCATTGATCCGGATCAATGCCGAGGTCAATCGCGCCATTGTGACAACCTGAATCGTTCCTGCGTTGTCATCAAGCCGTCATCCATGCGCGATAGATGGCCCACGCGCGCGTCGCTAACCTGCCACGCTGTCGCACCTTTTCCCTGATTGCCCATGAAGCGCCTGCTGCTGTTGTCGCTGGCGTGCGCCGGCCTGTGGCTGGCTGCATGCTCGTCCTCGATCAATGCCTCGTCCACTTCGCTCGCCGATCGGCTGATCGCGCCAGGTGGCGTGTCGACCCTGCTCGATCGCCCGCGCATCGCCGCGGCCATCGCCGAACTGCCCAACCGCCATGGCTTCGCGCCGGGCCGCGATGGCGTGCCGATCTTCTGGCGTGTGTTTGATCCGGGCGATTACGGCGCGCGTTACCACTACCTGCCGCAGCGCCACGAGAACGGCCTGCCGCTGGATACCGGTCTGAGCTTGGCAGTACCGCGACCGTTCCGCGCGCAGGCACCGCGCGGCACCGTGGTGCTGCTGCACGGCTGGATGATGAACGGTGATTCGATGCTGCCGTGGTCGTTGCAGCTGGCCGAATCCGGCTACCGCGTGGTCACGCTCGACCTGCGCAACCATGGACAGTCCGGTACTGGGCCGTCGGGCTATGGCACCTATGAATCGGACGATGTGGTGGATGTGATCGGCGAGCTGCGCGCGCGGGGTGAAGTAACCGGCCCGCTGTACCTGTTCGGCGTGTCCTATGGCGCCGCCACAGCGGTATTCACCGCCGACAAGCTCGGCGACCAGGTGGAAGGGGTGGTGGCGATGGAATCGTTTGCCAATGCCGGTGTGGCGATCCGCACGATGATTCCGCACCTGATGGGACTGCAGCCGGAAGGCCTGAAGGCGCAGGCGATGGCGTCGTACGCGCGCTGGCGCTACGGCGGCCAGGACATCAACCAGGTGATCGCCGACGCCAGCCGTCGCATCGACGTCGATCTGGACCGCGTCGACGTCGCGCGTGCGCTGGCCGATACCCGCGCCTGCGTGCTGCTGCTGCACGGGCAGGGCGATCAGCACATACCCGTCAGCCAGGGCCGCGAACTGGCCCAGGCCAACCCGCGCGCGCACTACATCGAGATGCGCGGCGAAGACCATATCACCCTGCCGCTGCGGCTGGATCTGCTGGCCGGAGTGGTTGACGACTGGATGGCGCGCGACGAGCACCACCCGCAGAGCGCATGCCCGGCGCCGCAGCTGCCGGCCCAGGCCGAATGGCTGGCACACGGGTGAAAAAGGGGACGGAGGGGATTAAGTCGTTTGCAGCACACCCGTGGCAGATGCGACTTAATCCCCTCCGTCCCCTTTTTTTGTCAGGCCACCCGTCGTGCCAGTGCTCGCGCGGATGCGGCTACGCCCAGCAGCAGCGCGGCCACGCAAAGGAAGGCGAATCCGAGGCTGGTGCCGTGTGCCAGTGCACCGATCGCCGCCGGGCCGGCGAGGATGCCGGCGTAACCCAGTGTGGTCACTGCAGTGATGGCGATGCTCTCCGGCATCACCCGCTGCTGGCCGGCCATCGAGAACAGTGCCGGCACGATGTTGGCGCAGCCCAGCCCGACCAGCACGTAGCCGGCCAGCGCCACCGGGAACGAGGGCACCAGCGTGGCCAGGGTGAAGCCTGTTGCGGCGGTGATGCCGCCGAAGACCAGGGTACGGGTCCGTCCGAGGCGCTCGACGATGCCGTCGCCGAACAGGCGCATCGCGGTCATTGCCAGCGTGAACAGCGCGAAGCCGGCGCCGGCCTGGTCACGCGGCACCTGCCGCACTTCGGCCAGGAACACCGCGCTCCAGTCCAGCATCGAGCCCTCGGCGAGGAACACCACGAACGCCAGCACGCCGATGAACAGCACCACGCCGTGCGGCAGTGCCAGCAACGGTCCTTCATGCAGGATCCGTTGTGGGCGCCAGTGCGGCGCCGACAGAACCGCAACCAGCAGCAGTGCTGCCACTGAGGCCAGCGCGGCCAGCCACAGCGGCGTGCCCAGAATCAGCAGGCCGGTCATGCAGCCGGCGCCGACGAAGCCACCGATGCTGTAGAAGGCGTGGAAGCCGGACATCATTGCGCGCCCGGCGTCGCGCTCGACCGCGACCGCCTGCATGTTCATCGCACAATCCAGCGCACCGACGCCGGCGCCGAACACGAACAGCGCCGCGCCCAGCGCCACCGGCGAGGGCGCCAGCACCAGCAAGGGCAGGGCGCACAGTATCATCGCGCAGGTGATCACCATCACCCGGCGGCAGCCCAGCCGCCCGGTCAGCGCACCCGCCAACGGCATCGCCAGCAGCGAGCCGAGCCCGAGGCACAGCAGCACGGCACCAAGGCTGGCATCGGTCAGCCCGGCCTTGGCCTTGGCATAGGGCACCATCGGCGCCCACGCGGCGGTGGCGAATCCGGGAATGAAGAAGGCGGCACGGGTGGCGTGCTGCTGGGCACGTGGGGATGAAGGCGTCATGCGCGATACGAAGCTCCAGGGAATCGTCATGAAAACGTTCCCAAGAAGAATCGGCAAGTGCCAAGGGCGACAACCTTCGACGCATACGTTTGCAATGACGCGAGGACGTCACCAGTGATTAACGCGACTCACGGACAGTGGCTGCACGGTCGGCACCCCGCCGGCCGCTGCCGGAGATCCGTACATGAGCACGACACCGACCATCCTCCTCGTCCATGGGTTCTGGGGCGGGGCCGCACACTGGGCCAAGGTGATCCTGGAACTGCATCGCAACGGCCACGACCGGGTGCAGGCGGTGGAATTGCCGCTCACGTCGCTGGCCGACGACGCAGGACGCACCCAGAAAATGATCCGGCAGATCGACGGTCCGGTGCTGCTGGTCGGCCACTCCTACGGCGGTGCGGTGATCAGCCAGGCCGGTAACGAGGCCAATGTGAAGGGCCTGGTCTACATCGCCGCGTTCGCGCCTGATGCCGGCGAGAGTCCCGGTGGCATCACCCAGCAGCACCTGCCGGAGGCGGCGCCGAACCTGGCACCGGACAGCGATGGCTACCTGTGGCTGCGTGCGGACAAGTTCCATGAGAGCTTCTGCCAGGATCTGAGCGAGGACGAGGGCCGGGTGATGGCGGTGACCCAGAAGGCGCCGCTGGCCAGCACCTTCGGTGATACGGTCAGCGATCCAGCGTGGAAGGACAGGCCGAGCTGGTACCAGCTGTCCCGCCACGATCGCATGATCGCACCGGAAAACCAGAAGGCCATGGCCGCAAGAATGCAGCCCAAGCGCCTGCTGGAGCTGGATGCCAGCCATGCCTCGCTGGCCTCGCAGCCGAAGGAAGTGACCGCGCTGATCCTGGAGGCCTGCGCCGCCATCGGTGGGTAACACTTCTCCTGTAGCACGCCTGGCGCAGGCCGGGCTCTACGAAAAGGCCCCCGATGCTCAGCAGCATCGAGGGCCTTGTGGTTACAGCGGCAGGTCGAACACCAGCACTTCGGCATCGTTGCCGTTTTCCAGCGTCAATTGGGCTTCGTCGCTGACCTGCAGTGCATCGCCGGCTTCCAGGGTGATGCCGTTGACCTGCAGCTGGCCACGCGCCACCTGCACATAGGCGCCACGACCGTTGCCAAGCGCGTGGTGCAGCTTCTGGCCACCATCGAGGATGGTGGCGAAGATGCGGGCATCCTGGTGGATGCGCAGCGAACCGTCGGCACCGTCCGGCGAGGCGATCAGGCGCAGCTGGCCGCGCTTGGTCTCCGGCGCGAAGTGGGTCTCCTCGTAGGACGGCGTGATGTTCTCGGTGTCCGGGAAGATCCAGATCTGCAGGAAGTGCACGGTCTCGTCGGCCGAGTGGTTGAATTCGCTGTGGGTGACGCCGCTGCCGGCGCTCATGCGCTGCACGTCGCCATAGCGCAGCACCGAACCGGTGCCCATCGAGTCCTTGTGTTCCAGCGCACCGCCCAGCACGTAGGAGATGATTTCCATGTTGCTGTGGCCGTGGGTGCCGAAGCCCTGGCCGCCGATCACCTTGTCTTCGTTGATCACCCGCAGCGGGCCGAAGCTGACGTAGCGGGGGTCGTAGTAGTTGGCGAAGGAGAAGGTATGGCGCGAGGACAGCCAGCCATGCTCGGCCAGGCCACGGGTAGCGCTCTTGCGGATCTGCAGCATGATGGAATCTCCTTGTTCGATGGTTTCGATGGGGCGGGGTGGACCGGTAGCCGCTGTGTTTCCCCGTTGGAGAGAAGTATCCGCTTGCGCCCCGGGTTTGAAAAACGGATAGTTTTGACAGCCATCATCGAAAAATTCGAATGCTCAAGCTCAGCCTCGATGCCCTGCAGATCCTGGATGCCATCGACCGCCGCGGCTCGTTTGCGGGCGCTGGCAAGGCGCTGCACAAGGTGCCCTCGACCATCTCCTACACCGTGGCCAAGCTGGAGGAGGACCTGGGCGTGCAGCTGTTCGACCGGGTTGGCCCGCGCGCCGAGCTGACCGCAGCTGGCCGCGCGCTGCTGGACGAGGGTCGACACCTGCTGCGTGCAGCCCGCGAGCTGGAACTGCGGGTGCGGCGGGTGGCCTCGGGCTGGGAGACCGAACTGACCCTGGCGGTGGACTCGGTGTTCCCGACCTGGCTGCTCGGCCCGGACATCGCCGCGTTTCGTGAGGCCCAGGCGCCGACCCGGCTGCGATTGATCGGCGAGGCCCTGTCCGGCACCTGGGAGGCCCTGCTGGACCGGCGTGCCGACCTGCTGGTCGGCGCGCCGGGCGAGGGCCCCAGCGGCGGTGGCTACGTGGTCGAGCCGCTGGGTACGGTGGCGTTCGTATTCGCGGTCGCGCCCGAACATCCGTTGGCCAACGTGCCTGGCGTGCTGGGTCGCGAGCAGCTGGTCGAGCACTGCGCGATCGCGGTCTCCGATTCCGCGCGCAGGCTTCTGCCGCGCACGGTCGGCCTGTTGATGGGGCAGGAGATGCTGACGGTGCCGGACATGGCCAGCAAGCTGAAGCTGCAGTGCGAAGGCGTGGGCTTCGGCTTCCTGCCCGAGCCGTGCGCGCGCGCTGCGGTGGCGCGTGGCCAGCTGGTGATCCGCGAGGTGGAGGAGCACAAGCCGGAAGAGACCTTCTGGCTGGCCTGGCGCACCGGCGAGGACGGCGCCGCACTGCGTTGGTGGCGCGAGCGCTTGCGCAGGCCGGAGCTGCTGTCGCAGTGGTGGCAGGCAATGGCCAGGGGGTAGGGGTTTGGCAGGGCTGCGCCCTGCACCCGCCGAAGCAACAGCTATGGCCGAAGCAACAGCAACAGCAACAGCAACAGCTGGTTTCCTGAGGGATGGCGGGGTGGGTCCGGTTGCGGGAGACGCCGTAAACCCGTCCATGGGGGCTTGGCCGCGGCATCCATGCCGCGGACACTCCCGCAACCGGACCCACCCCGCCTTCGACAGAGTCCCGCTGCTGTTGGTAGGTGTCGACCTGGGTCGACACGGTAGATCCACGCCATGCGTGGATGCTCTTCGATCAATTATCGAAATACTCGAACTCGATGGAGATTCATCCACGCATGGCGTGGATCCATCAGATCGCGGAAATCTGTCAGAGGTGGGGCGGCATGGGCAGGCAGGACCGTTGGCGGCATGGATGCCGCCATCGAGCCCCCATGGATGGGTTTACGGCGTGTCCTGCCTGTCCATGCCGCCCCGCCAACCCACGGAACACCAGCTGTTGCTGTTGCTGTTGCTTCGGCCATAGCTGTTGCTTCGGCGGGTGCAGGGCGCAGCCCTGCCGAAAAACGCACATAAAAAAACAGCAGGCCGAGGCCTGCTGTTTCGGTGTAATGGTGCGCCCGGAGAGATTCGAACTCCCGACCGCCTGGTTCGTAGCCAGGTACTCTATCCAACTGAGCTACGGGCGCCAATTACATAAACTTGTTGTGTTGACTGTGTATGGTGCGCCCGGAGAGATTCGAACTCCCGACCGCCTGGTTCGTAGCCAGGTACTCTATCCAACTGAGCTACGGGCGCGCGGTACACAATCAAATTTTACTGCATTTCCAGCGGCGGATGCCGGAAACCTGTCGAGTGGTGCGCCCGGAGAGATTCGAACTCCCGACCGCCTGGTTCGTAGCCAGGTACTCTATCCAACTGAGCTACGGGCGCCCTGCGACAGGAGCGGAATTATGCGGATGTCGGCGCGGACCGTCAACAGTTTTGTGAAAATTTTCATCCAACTGAATGAAAAAGCTGTCAGCCACGGCGTCCGGCGCCTTCAGCCACGCGAAATGATCGGCGCGCGTGCCCAGTTCCTGCGCGGACAGCACGCGCAGCTGCGCGTCCACATTCGGCAGCTTCGCCAGCAGCGTCTGCATCGATCCGGTGGGGGCCAACCAGTCGTGCTCCATCAGCACCGCCTGCGCGCTGCCATGCACGCGCGCCATGTGCGCATCGAGGTCTTCGTCCATGCCGGACGCGGCGTAGTGGTTGTTCAGGCCCACGCGCGCCCAGTCGGCAATCAGGCCGCGCGCCTCGGTGCCGCCGAAGCCAAGGCGACGGCCATGCAGCACGCCCTGGCGCTGCGCGATCCACGGCAGAAAGCGGTAGACCAGCGGCAGCAGCCATCCGCGTGGAGGCGGGAAGCCACGCCAGAACGGTGAGCCGCTGGCGGCCAGCCACAGCCGGTTGAAGTGCTGCGGATGGCGTCCGGCATGCACGCAGGCCAGCTGCCCGCCAAGGCTGTGGCCGCCGATGATCCAGGGCAGGGCGCCGGCGTCGTCATCCGCTGTGGCCAGGACCGCCTGGCTGGTTGGCAGATCCTGTTCGAGTACCTCGCGATAGCCCCAGTCCTGCGTGCGCGATGGGCGCAGCGAACTGCTGCCGTTGCCGCGCCACTCGTGCAGGTACACCGCCACGCCCTTCGCAGCCAGCGCCTGCGCCAACGGCAGGTAATGGCGCGCGGCCACGCCCAGCGCGGGCAGCCACAGCAGGCGCGCAATGGGGTGCGCGGGCACGCAGGCAATCACTTCGTAGCGATGGCCGTCGTCGCACTGTACGGCGAGGATGCGTGGCGTCAGGCTCATGCGTGCGGTGCCGCGCCGAAATGGTCGAGCACCAGCACTTCGCTGCGGCCCGGCGCATAGCCTTGCTGCAGCCCACGTGCAACGTAGTCGATGCCGGCTTCGCAGGCATTGGCCAGGCTCAGGCCATTGCACAGCTGCGCAGCAATGGCCGAAGCCAACGTGCAGCCGGTACCGTGCGCGTCCAGTGGCAGGCGCGCATGGATGAATTCTTCGCTGCTGACGCCGTCGAAGTAGCGGTCGATTACGCGGTTGCCTTCCTGCAGGTGGCCACCTTTCAGCAGTACGGCGCCGGCACCGAGATCGAGCAGGGCTGACGCCGCGCGCTCAGCGTCATCGCCATTGCTGATCTTCCGTCCGACCAGCAGTTCTGCTTCCGGTGTGTTGGGGGTGATCAGCGTTGCCAGCGGGATCAGGCGCTCACGCATGGCCTGCAATGCGCTGTCTTCCAGCAGGCGCGCCCCACTGGTGGCGACCATCACCGGGTCCAGCACCACGTGCGGCGGACGATGCTTCTCCAGTGCGTCAGCAACGGCGTTGATCACGCCGGCGTTGGCCAGCATGCCCAGCTTTACCGCGTGAATGTCGAAATCGTCGAAACAGGCATCCAGCTGCGCGCGCAGGAAGTCGATCGGCGGCACATGCACGGCGATGACGCCACGCGTGTTCTGTGCGGTCAGTGCGGTGATTGCGGAGAGGCCGTGCACGCGATGCGCGGCGAAGGTTTTCAGGTCGGCCTGGATGCCCGCCCCTCCACCGGAGTCGGAGCCGGCGATGGTGAGGGCGGAAACGGGGGTGGTCGGGCTCATCCAGCGATTGTGCCGTGGTCCCGCAGGGGAAGGTAGACCCACGCCATGCGTGGATGCGCTTCACCTCAATGCCGCCAGCGCGCCCACTGCTGGTACAGCACATAGCCCAGCCCGGTCAGGCCGGTCAGCAGGGCGGGGGCGAGCAGGGCGTCGTACTGCCAGCGCATGAACAGCCAGGCGCCGATGATGCCGCCGGCGAGGAAGCCGCTGATGATCAGGCCGCTGAGGGTCAGGCGTCGTACCTGCAGCGGCAATCCGCGCAGCAGGTGGCCCAGGCCGATGCCGAGGTCGGTGAACATGCCGCTGAGATGGGTGGTGCGTACCACCGCGCCGCTGAAGGTGGTGGCCATCGCGTTCTGCAGGCCGCAGGCCATGGCGGCGGCCAGTGCGCCCCAGATCTGGTGGCGTTCGAACAGCGGAATGGCCACCAGCAGCAGCGCGGACTCCAAGGCCAGCGCCACGCCGTAGCGTCGGCCCAGTTGCAGGGTACTGTCCTGGATCAACAGGCCGCTGAGCATCGCACCCAGTGAGAACGCGATCAGCAGCCCCCACAGATGGCCGACCGCGCGCCAGTCGCCCTGCGCCAGCGCCATGCCCAGCTGGCTGGTGCTGCCGGTCATGTGGCTGACCGCCTGATGCTCGAAGCCGAGGAAGCCGACCACGTTGACCATGCCGGCCACGCACGAGAGCGCGACCGCACCAATCCAGACCCAGGTGGGCAGGCGTATTCCCATCGGCAAGGCCCCTCAGGGCCCGCCGAAGCCGCCGTTGAACTGCAGCTCGCTGAAGGTATTGCTGGAGGGGTCGAACACCGCGCCCCAGAACTGCGTGCCGCCGTCGCAGACGCGGATCGCTTCCCGTGCCGGATTGATGCCGCTGCCATCGGGCAGATGGAAGGCGTTGACGTAGATCAGCCGCTTGCCGGCGCTTTCGATGCCGACGTACTGGCGGTCGAAGTCCAGCACCTTCGGGACCTGTGCCTGCAGCGACGAGAGCTGTGCTTCCAGCTGGTCGATCTGCTGCCGGCTGGGTGCCCAATAGCCGCTGACCCGGCCCGCCTCGCGGCCTGGACTGGGCCGCGAGCAGGTGTCGAGCACCTGCGCGGCGATGATCGGGCGGGTGACCACCCAGGATTGTCCGGTACGTTCGGCGGTCGGCACGCTGGCCGGGCCGCGCGTGGTGGTGCAGGCGCCGAGCGCGGCTGCGAGGGCGATCGCAGCCGTGGGCAGCAGCAGGCGGGTGCAGCGGTTCACAACACCTCCGACGCGTAATCGGCCAGGCGCGAGCGTTCGCCACGGCGCAGGGTGATGTGCGCACTATGCGGCCAGTTCTTGAAGCGATCCACCGCGTAGGTCAGGCCCGAGGTGGTTTCGGTCAGGTACGGGGTGTCGATCTGCTCGACGTTGCCCAGGCAGACGATCTTGGTGCCGGGGCCAGCACGGGTGATCAGCGTCTTCATCTGCTTGGGGGTGAGGTTCTGCGCCTCGTCCAGGATCAGGTAGCGTGACAGGAACGTGCGGCCGCGCATGAAGTTCATCGAGCGGATCTTGATGCGGCTGGCGAGCAGGTCGTTGGTGGCCTGGCGGCCCCAGGTGCCGCCTTCCTGGTTGTGCGTGAGCACTTCCAGGTTGTCGGTCAGCGCGCCCATCCACGGCGTCATCTTCTCTTCCTCGGTGCCCGGCAGGAAACCGATGTCCTCGCCAACGCTGACCGTGGCGCGGGTCATGATGATCTCGCGGTAGCGCTGCTGGTCCATCGTCTGCGCCAGGCCGGCGGCGAGTGCCAGCAGGGTCTTGCCGGTACCGGCGGTACCCAGCAGGGTGACGAAGTCGATCTCCGGGTCCATCAGTGCGTTGAGGGCGAAATTCTGCTCGCGGTTGCGTGCGCTGATGCCCCACACGGCATGGCTGCCGTGGCGGAAATCATCGACCAGCGACAGCACTACCTTGCCGTCGCCGACCACGCGGCTGACGCGCAGTTCGACTTCGTCTTCGCCGGGCAGGTAGACGTACTGGTTCGGGTACCACTCCTCGCCATCCTGCGCCTGGATCTCGTAATGGCTGCGGCCCTTGTCGCTCCAGCTGCGCAGATCCTCGCCGTGGCGCTTCCAGAAGTCTTCCGGCAGCTCGGTAGCGCCGGTGTAGAGCAGGCTGAAATCGTCCAGTGCGCGGTCGTTCTCGTAGTCCTCGGACACGATGCCGGCGATGGCGGCCTTGATCCGCAGGTTGATGTCCTTGGAAACGAACACCACCGGCAGGTCCGGCGTTTCTTCCTTGAGGGCCAGGATCGCGCCGAGGATGGCATTGTCCGGAATGACCTTGCCAAAGCTCTTGCCCGCGTCGAAATGGCTGGTCTGGAAGCGCAGCTTGCCGGCGCTCTGCTTGCCGCGCAGCTGCAGGCCATTGGGACGCTGCAGTGGAATGCCGTCGGCCAGGTTGTCCAGGCCGGATTCCTGCACCAGCTCGTTGAGGAAACGGCTCACCTGGCGAGCGTTGCGGCTGGCTTCGGAGGTGCCCTTCTTGCCGTTGTCCAGCTCCTCGATCACCTGCATGGGCAGGTAGATGTCGTGCTCCTCGAATTTGAACAGCGCGGTGGGATCGTGCATCAGCACGTTGGTATCCAGCACGTAGATGCGCTTGCCTCGGGTCATCGTCGATTCCTGGTTACGGGCAGGGAAAAACCACCACGGCCTGCAGCGGGGCAGGGTGATGGCAGACACGGTAGGCAGTGGGACTCACTTGGACTGGGAGGCCTTCAGTTCGGCGAGAACGGCATCGGCATGGCCGGCAACCTTGACCTTGCGCCAGGACTGCACGATGCGGCTGTCGGGGGAAATCAGGAAGGTGCTGCGTTCGATGCCGCGTACCTGCTTGCCGTACATGTTCTTCATCTTGATCACGTCGAAGGCGCTGCACAGCGCTTCGTCGCCATCGCTGACCAGCGGGAAGTTGAAGCCCTGTTTGGCGCAGAAGTTGTCGTGCGACTTCACCGAATCGCGCGAGACGCCCAGTACCACCGCGCCCGCCTTCCTGAACTTCGGCAGCAGGGCGTTGAAGTCGATGCCTTCGGTGGTGCAGCCCGGCGTGCTGTCCTTGGGATAGAAGTACAGCACCAGCCATTGGCCGGCATAGTCGCCGAGGGTGGCGTGGTCGCCGCCGGACAGGGCCAGCGGCAGGGAGAGGGTAGTGCTGTCCAGGGTGTCGCCGTTGTTCATGAGGTCCTTCTGTCGAGCCTGGGTTCTTGCCATTACAGCTACATGAAACGCCACGCGCGCGTGAGAGACGCGCGAAGAATCAGAACTTCATGGGATCCATGATCGCGTCCAGGTTCAGGTGGTCGCAGAACTCAAGGAAATCGTCGCGCAGCGCGGCAATATGCATGTTGGCCGGCACGCCGATGGTGACCTGTGCGCTGAACATTTCCGCACCGGTCTGCATGGCGCGGTAGCGCGTGCTCTGCAGGTTCTCGATGGTGATGCCCTGGCGGTCGAAGAAATCGGCCAGCTGGAACAGGATGCCCGGCTTGTCGGCGGCGATCACCTCGACGATGTAGGGCAGCAGGTTGGACTGCGCCTGCTTGGCGGCGGTGCGGTACCAGACCAGCTTCAGCCCTTCCTCGCGCTCCAGCCGGGTCAGCATCGCCTCCAGCTTGGCCACCGAGTCCCAGGAGCCGGTGGCCAGGGCGGTGACCGAGACGTCGCGGCCGACCGTGGCCAGGCGTGCGTCCACCAGATTGCAGCCGCTGTCGGCGATGCGGCGGGTGACGGGCAGCAGGGGGGACTCCGGATGCGTCGTGTAGGCGTTGATCAGGAGGTGGTTTTCGCTCGGCGCGGGGCGCGGGGTGGTGTCGGTCAAGGCGATTCCGGGTAATGCATGCGTGAGTCTGAATGCCCGCCAGAGGCGGGGATCCACCGGTGTCCAGCATACTTGCCCGTGCTTTCGCGCCGCAAGTAACATTCAGGTCGCCCCCGGCCTTTCGTGGCGGGCGTTTTCCCTTTCCAGCCAAGAGCAGCACGTCCTTGTCCCTTTCCGGCCTCATCACCGCGCTGGCGACCCCGTTCCGGGCCGACGGCGCCCTCGATCCCGACGGTTGGCAGCGCCTGCTGCACCTGCAACTGGAAGGTGGCGTCCATGGCGTTGTCGTTGCCGGCTCGACCGGCGAAGCGGCAACCCTCACCGATGCCGAGTACGACCTGCTGCTGGCCAGCGCGGTCGAACGCATTGGCGGCCGCATCCCGGTCATGGCCGGCACCGGCCTGTCCGGTACTGCCAAAACCATCGAACAGACCCGTCGTGCGGCCGCGCTTGGCGCCAGCCATGCACTGGTGGTCACCCCGCCTTACGTAAGGCCGACCCAGGCCGGCCTGATTGCCCATTATCGTGCGGTCGCCGACCAGGGCGGGTTGCCGGTCGTGCTGTACAACGTGCCCGGCCGTACCGGTTGCGACATGCAGCCGGAGACCGTGGCCGAACTGGCCAGCCACCCCAACATCGTCGGCATCAAGGAGGCGGTGGGCGACACCGGCCGGGTGCAGGCGCTGCTGGCGCTGCGCAGCCCGAAGTTCGCGGTCCTCAGTGGCGATGACGGCACCGCCGCGCGCTCGATCCGGGCCGGCATCGATGGCCTGATCTCCGTGGGCTCCAACGTGCTTCCGGGTGCCTACCGCCGGATGTGCGAACTGGCCGCCGCGCACGACCATGCAGCCACCGAATCCTGGGACGCGCGCCTGCAGCCGTTCCACGATTTCTGCGGCGTTGAACCGAACCCGATTCCGGTCAAGGCGCTGCTGCGCCGCATCGGTGTCGGCCATGACCTGCGCCTGCCGCTGCTGCCGCTGTCGGCGCCGCACCATGCGGCCGCCGACCACCTTGCCGGCGACATCGCCGCCCTCGAAGCCCTTTCCAGCCACTGACCTTCCGTCTTGGTCTGACCCAGGAGATTCACATGCGTCAATCCGTTTCCACCGTCCGCGTGCTGTCCTATGCCCTGCTTGCTGTGGCGGTCGCTGCCGGCACCACCGGCTGCTTCAAGCGCGGCGTCAAGGGCGACTACGCCCTGGCCCCGGAAATGCGTCCGCTGGAAGTGCCGCCGGACCTGAACCTGCCGGCCACCACCGGCGACAACAAGGTGCCGACCCTTTCCTCGGCGACCAAGCCGGCGGCCCCGGTGGCTGCGGCCCCGGCCGTGGGCAACACGGGTTTCACCATCGCCGGTGGCAAGGATGAGGCCTTCGCCAAGGTCGGCACCGCGCTGGAAGGCGTGGAAGGCGTGACCATCGCCAGCCGCGCGCAGCTGCTGGGCTCGTATGACGTGGCCTACGAAGGCAGCAACTTCCTGGTCCGCGTGGTGGCCGTCGATGCCGGCGCCTACATCTCCGCGGTGGACCCGCGCGGCCTGCCGGCCACGGCCGAAGCGCCGGTAAAGCTGATCGCCGCGCTCAAGGCGAAGCTGGCGCAGTAAGGGCTGGTCGGGTGGATGCGGGCCTTGGTCCGCACCTGCCTTGGGTAGCGCCGGGCCATGCCCGGCGAGCTTGAAGCGCGGCCCAGGATCCGCCGGGCATGGCCCGGCGCTACCGGAAATGGAAAAGGGCGCCCAAGGCGCCCTTTTTCGTTGTCGCAGCAGGCGCTTCTCAGCGTTCCAGCAGCTTCAGCTTGTCCGGCTTGCCATCCCATTCGCCGGCGTCGGCAGGCGGGTCCTTGCGCACGGTCAGCACCGGCCACTCCTTCGCCAGCTCGGCGTTGAGGGCGACGAAGCTCTCCTGGCCGGCAGGAACATCGTCCTCCGGGAAGATCGCGTTGACCGGGCATTCCGGTTCGCACAGGGTGCAGTCGATGCACTCATCCGGATCGATCACCAGGAAGTTCGGGCCTTCGTGGAAGCAATCCACGGGGCACACTTCCACGCAATCGGTGTGTTTGCACTTGATGCAGTTTTCGGTGACGACAAAGGGCATGGGCTGGGGGCGGATCGATTCCTGAACCCGCCAATTCTAGAACAGGTTGGCCCCAAGTGTCGGCGCGGGGCGGAAATCGGGCGCCTGGAAGGCGCGGCCGTGGCGGACATTGGCGGCAGGGCAAGGCCTGTGCGACGCTGCGGGTCAGCCGGCTGCGTCGGATGGCCGGCCTCCCTTCCCAACAGGTTCATCCATGTCCCAGCGCCAACCCGGCATCGCCTCCCACGGCGGCGAAAACACGGCATTCATCGTCCTCATCAGCTGCGTGGCCACCCTCGGTGGATTCCTGTTCGGCTTCGATAGTGGTGTCATCAATGGCACGGTCGACGGCCTTCGCCAGGCCTTCAACTCCAGCGAGGCGGCGCTCGGTTTCGAAGTCGCTTCGATGCTGCTGGGGTGTGCGGTCGGTGCCTTCCTGGCAGGCTGGCTGGGGGATCGCCTGGGCCGCCGAGGCGTGCTGATCGTGTCGGCGCTGATGTTCCTGGTTTCGGCGCTGGGCGCCGGTGCCGCTCACGCTTCCTGGCTGTTCATCGCCGCGCGCGTGCTGGGCGGTTTCGCGGTGGGCGCGGCCAGCGTGATGTCGCCGGCCTACATCGCCGAGGTGGCCTCGGCGCGCTATCGCGGGCGCTTGGCCACGGTGCAGCAGATGGCGATCATCTGCGGCCTGTTCGCCGCCTTCCTCAGCAATTACCTGCTGGCCCGTGCCGCTGGGGCGTCGACCGAGCCGCTATGGCTGGGCCATGAGGCCTGGCGCTGGATGTTCTGGATGCAGGCGCTGCCATCGGGGCTGTTCCTGCTGCTGTTGCTGGTGATTCCCGAAAGCCCGCGCTTCCTGGTCGTGAAGGGGCGCCCGGAGCAGGCGAGGGCGGTGTTGGCGCGGCTGTACGGCGAGGCCGCAGCCACGGCCAAGCAGGCCGAGATCGAGGCGAGCCTGGCCCAGGACCAGCACAAGCCACGCTTCGCCGACCTGCGCGACAAGGTCACCGGCAGGCTGCGCCCGATCCTCTGGATCGGCATCGGCCTGGCGATGTTCCAGCAGCTGGTCGGCATCAACGTGGTGTTCTACTACGGCGCGGTGCTGTGGCAGGCGGTGGGGTTCTCGGAAAGCGACGCGCTGCTGATCAATGTATTGTCCGGTGCGCTGAGCATCGGTGCCTGCCTGCTGACGGTGCTGCTGATCGACCGCATCGGGCGCAAGCCGCTGCTGTGGATCGGCTCGGTCGGCATGTCGGTAGCGCTGGTACTGATGGTGGTCGCGTTCGCCAGTGGCAGTCTCGCCGACGGTCGCCTGCAACTGTCCGACGGCATGGGCCGGCTGGCGCTGGTGGCGGCCAACGTCTATGTGGTGTTCTTCAACATGTCCTGGGGCCCGGTGATGTGGGTGATGCTGGGTGAAATGTTCCCCAACCAGATCCGCGGCCCGGCATTGGCCGTCGCCGGTGCGGCGCAGTGGACGTCGAATTTCGCGATCACCGTGACGTTCCCGATGCTGCTGGCGGGCATCGGCCTGGCCGGGGCCTACGGGATCTATACGGTGGCGGCCATCCTCTCGATCTTCTTCGTGGTCCGCTACGTGCGCGAGACCAAGGGCAAGGAGCTGGAGCAGATGGAAGGCTGACGCTGCCCGGCTTCGGTTGCATTCCGTTGGCGCCTCGGTGTCATCGAGGGCGAAGGCGGGGCAGCCCAATCCGGGACACGCCGTGAACCCATCCATGGGGGCTCGATGGCGCCATCCATGGCGCCAACGGTCCCGGCTTGAGTTGCCCCGCCTTCGCGTCAGGCATTGCGGTTCTGGCGGACGCAGGTCTGCGCGTCGGGATTGAATTGGCTGCGGAGGAGCGAGGCTGTTCGTGCCGCCGTCGCGGGAAACTGTCAGGGTGGCCCACCCCCTCCCACGCAGGAACAGGAAGGCGCTACTGCGACCAGGCCGACCGATGCCGATGCAAACCCCGGAAAACAGAAAAGCCCGCACAAGGCGGGCTTTTTCGGTTCCTGCTGCGGCGACTGGCGCTCCCTAGGGGACTCGAACCCCTGTTTTAGCCTTGAGAGGGCCACGTCCTAACCACTAGACGAAGGGAGCGTAACTGTGTCGCTGCCGAGGCAGGAGCGCTAGTATATGCACCTCGATGCCATTGGGCAATCCCGAAACTTCAACCGGAAGCGCCAACATCATTTCCCCTGCTACATCACCGTTCAGCCTGCGCGTCATCCCGCGCGACCAGCACACGATCTCCCGCAAGGACATCAGCCCGAACGCCCTGCGCGTGCTTTATCGCCTGCGCGATGCCGGCTTCGGCGCCTACCTTGTCGGCGGCGCGGTGCGCGATCTGCTGGTCAATGGCCAACCCAAGGATTTCGACGTGGCCACCGACGCCACGCCCGAACAGGTCAAGCAGCTGTTCCGCAACTGCCGACTGATCGGCCGCCGGTTCCGCCTCGCCCACGTTGTGTTCGGCCGCGAAATCATCGAAGTCGCCACCTTCCGCGCCAACAGCGATGACGGCAGCGGCGACCGCGAGATGGAAAACGGCATGCTCGTGCGCGACAACGTGTACGGCACCATCGAAGACGACGCCATCCGCCGCGACTTCACCTGCAACGCCCTGTACTACGCCATCGAGGACTTCTCGGTGCGCGACTACACCGGTGGCTTCGAGGACGTGCAGGCGCGCCTGATGAAGCTGATCGGCGACCCGGTGCAGCGCTACCAGGAAGACCCGGTACGCATGCTGCGAGCGGTGCGCCTGGCGGCCAAGCTCGGCTTCCAGATCGAGGAGGGTACTGCCGCGCCGATCCCGCACCTGGCCGGCCTGCTCAACGAAGCCGCGCCAGCGCGCCTGTTCGAGGAAGTGCTCAAGCTGTTCCTGTCCGGACACGGCGTGGCCAGCTTCGAAGGCCTTGAGCGTTACGGCCTGCTCGACGTGCTGTTCCCGGAAAGCGCCAAGGCGCTGAAAGCCAACCGCACCGGCGCGCTGCGCCGCATGCTGGTCGAGGGCCTGGCCAATACCGATGCGCGGGTGGCCAACGACGAACCGGTCTCGCCGGCGTTCCTGTTCGCGCTGCTGCTGTGGCCGGCGTTCTGCCGTGCACAGGCGACCCTGCTCAAGCAGGGCGTGGCACCGGAAGAGGCGCAGCGCCGCGCCGCCGACCGCGTCACCGTGCAGCAGTTGAGCACCATCGCGCTGCCGCGCCGCTTCTCGCTGCCGATGCAGGAAATCTGGCTGCTGCAGTCGCGCTTCAGCTCGCGCCAGCGCAAGCGCGTGTTCCGTACCCTGACCCATCCGCGCTTCCGTGCCGCGTTCGATTTCCTCAGCCTGCGCCAGGTGGCGTCGTCCGAGCACGCCGCCGATGTCGAGTTCTGGCGCGAAGCGCAGGCGCAGTCCGGGCGTGAGCTGGAGTCGTCGCTGGATGCGATGCACAGCGAAGAAGGCGATGACGAGAGCGGAGCGCCGCGCAAGCGCCGCCGTCGCCGCCGTCGTCCGGGTGCCCCGGCCGGTGCAGCGGGCGAGTAGGCGATGACCCCTGCCTGGATCGGCCTCGGCGCCAACCTCGGCGACGCGGCCGCCACCGTCGGCGCGGCGATTGCCGCGCTGGACGGCCTGCCCGGGACCCGGCTGCGCCAGGCCTCGCGGCTTTACGCAACGCCGGCCTGGGGCAATGAAGACCAGCCGCCGTTCGTCAATGCGGTGGCCTCGGTCGAAACCACCTTGCCGGCCGATGAGCTGCTGCAGGCCATGCTGGCGCTGGAGCAGCGCTTCGGTCGCGTGCGCGATCCGGCAGTGCACTGGGGCCCGCGCGCGCTGGACCTGGACCTGTTGTTGTACGGCGTGCAGGAGCTCGACCAGCCCGGGCTGAAGGTGCCACACCCGTACATGCACGAACGGGCCTTCGTGTTGGTGCCGCTGGCCGAAATCGCGCCGGATCTGGCCATTCCCGGCCACGGCCGCGTGCGGGACGCAGTGGTGCGGGTGGACGCCTGCGGGATTGCCCCGATAGGGTGATAATGCCCGGGTTATCTCCCCCGGTTATCAGCACATGAGCACCCACGCAGACAGCAAGCCCTGGACCGTTCCCGCCCTGGCCGAGGCCAAGCGCAATGGCCAGAAGCTGGTCATGTTGACCGCCTACGACGCCGGCTTCGCCCGCACTTTCGACGCCAATGGCGTTGACCTGATCCTGATCGGCGATTCGCTGGGCATGGTGGTGCAGGGCCATGATTCGACCCTGCCGGTGACCGTGGCCGACATGGTCTACCACACCCGCGCCGTGGCCCGCGTGCTGCAGCGTGCGCTGCTGGTGGCGGACCTGCCCTTCGGCGCCGATGCCACCCCGGAGCGCGCGCTGGATGCCTCGCTGCAGCTGCTGCAGGCCGGTGCCGAGATGGTCAAGATCGAAGGTGCCGGCTTCAAGGTCGACATCATCCGCTACCTGGTCGAGCGCGAGATTCCGGTCTGCGCGCACCTGGGCCTGACCCCGCAATCGGTGCTGCGCCTGGGCGGCTTCAAGATCCAGGGCCGCGGCGATGCCGCGCGCCAGCTGGTGGAAGATGCCAGGGCCGTGGCCGCTGCCGGCGCCAGCATCATGGTGCTTGAGTGCGTGCCGACCCCGGTTGCCGCCGAGGTGACCGCTGCGGTGGAGGTGCCGACCATCGGCATCGGTGCCGGCCCGCACTGCGACGGCCAGGTGCTGGTGCTGCACGATTTCCTCGGCCTGGACAGTGGCCATCGCCGCCCCAAGTTCGTCAAGGATTTCCTTGCCGAAGGCGGTTCGGTGGCCGGTGCCACCCGCGCCTACGCCGACGCCGTGCGCGACGGCAGCTTCCCCGACGAACAGCACGCTTACGCCTCATGATCCAGACCTTCAACGAGCTTGGTGCATTGCGCGAGCAGATCGCCCACTGGAAGCGCGAGGGCCTGCGCGTGGCGCTGGTGCCCACCATGGGCAACCTTCACGGTGGCCATCATTCGCTGGTGACCCTGGCCCGCCAGTACGCCGACAAGGTGGTGGCAAGCATCTTCGTCAACCCGACCCAGTTCGGGCCGAACGAGGATTTCAGCCGCTACCCGCGCACGCCCGAGGCCGATGTGGCCGGGCTTGAGCAGGTCGGCTGCGATGCGGTGTGGCTGCCCAGCGTCGAGGCCATGTACCCGCTGGGCGTGGACAAGACCACGCGCATGCACGCGCCGGGTGTCAGTGAAGTGCTTGAAGGTGCCAGTCGCCCGGGTCACTTCGACGGCGTGTGCACGGTGGTAGCGCGCCTGTTCCTGCAGGTGCAGCCTGACGTGGCCGTGTTCGGCCGCAAGGACTACCAGCAGCTGGCTGTCATCAGGCAGATGGTGGCCGAACTGTCGTTCCCGATCCAGATCGTCGGTGCCGAGATCGTGCGTGACGAGGATGGCCTGGCCAAGAGTTCGCGCAACCAGTACCTGAGCGCGGAACAGCGCCCGGTCGCGACCGCCATTCACCGCACCCTGCTGGGCATGCGCGAGGGCTACGTGGCCGGTCACCCGCGCGAACGCATCGAGGCCGACGCCACGGCGGCATTGCAGGCGGCCGGTTTCCAGGTCGACTATGCGGTGCTGCGCACCCCGGAGCTGGCCGAGCCGACCTTCGACGGCGGTGGCCGCGTGGCGCTGATCGCCGCGCGACTGGGTACGACCCGGCTGATCGACAACCTGGAATTCTGAGCTCCGGCGGCGCCGCGCGATGCATGGGGTCAGATGCCTTTTCCAGGGGAAAGGGTTCTGACCCCGGTTTCACCGCCTACCTGAACAGGTTGCCGGCCGTGATGCCCCGCGCTGTGCGGGTGCTAGAATCCGCTCTTTCCTTTGCCGTTGCAGCGCCCCCATGCACCTGTCCCTGCTCAAGACCAAGATCCATCGCGCCACCGTCACCCATTCCGAGCTGAACTACGAAGGCTCGATCGCCATCGATGACAACCTGCTGGCTGCCACCGGCATCCGCGAGTTCGAGCAGGTGCACATCTGGGACGTGACCAACGGTGCGCGCTTCTCGACCTATGCCATCCGCGCCGAGGCCGGCAGCGGTGTTGTCTCGCTCAACGGTGGCGCCGCGCGCCACGTGCAGGTCGGTGACATCATCATCATCGCCGCGTTCGCCAGCATGACCGAGCAGGAAGCCGACAGCTTCAAGCCGAAGCTGGTGTACGTTGATGGCAAGAACCAGATCACCCACACCAACGACACGATCCCGACCCAGGCCGCATGACAACGAACAACGGATTCGACTCGCTGCATTCCCACGCCCAGCGCCTGAAGGGCGCAAGCATTCCCAGCCTGCTCGCCGCCGAACCCGGCCGCGTGCAGGATCTGGCGCTGCGGGTCGGTCCGTTGTACGTCAACTTCGCGCGGCAGAAATACGATGCCGCCGCGCTGCAGGCGTTGCTGGCGCTGGCTGCCGAACGTGATGTCGGCGGCGCCATCACGCGCCTGTTCCGTGGCGAGCAGGTCAATCTGACCGAGGGTCGCGCCGCACTGCACACCGCATTGCGCGGCGACGTGGTCGATGCACCGGTTGCCGCTGAGGCCTATGCCACCGCGCGCGAGATCCGCCAGCGCATGGGCGTGCTGGTGCGCGCGCTGGAAGACAGCGGCGTAACCGACGTGGTCAGTGTCGGCATCGGTGGTTCCGACCTCGGTCCGCGCCTGGTCGCCGATGCGCTGCGTCCGGTCAGCGGTGCGCGCCTGCGCGTGCATTTCGTGTCGAACGTGGACGGCGCCGCCATGCAGCGCACGCTGGCCACGCTGGATCCGGCGAAGACCGCGGGCATCCTGATTTCCAAGACCTTCGGCACGCAGGAAACCCTGCTCAACGGCCAGATCCTGCACGACTGGCTGGGGGGCAGCGAGCGCCTGTATGCCGTCAGCGCCAATCCGGAACGTGCCGCCAAGTCCTTTGCCATCGCCGCCGATCGCGTGCTGCCGATGTGGGACTGGGTGGGTGGCCGTTATTCGCTGTGGTCGGCCGTGGGTTTCCCGATCGCGCTGGCGATCGGCTTCGAGCGCTTCGAGCAGCTGCTGGAAGGCGCCGCGCAGATGGATGCGCATGCGCTGGATGCACCGCTGGAGCGCAACCTGCCGGTGCTGCACGGCCTGACCGACATCTGGAACCGCAACCTGCTGGGCCATGCCACGCACGCGGTGATGACCTACGACCAGCGCCTGGCGCTGCTGCCGGCCTACCTGCAGCAGCTGGTGATGGAAAGCCTGGGCAAGCGCGTGCAGCGTGACGGACAGCCGGTCACCACCGACACCGTGCCGGTGTGGTGGGGCGGGGCGGGCACCGACGTGCAGCACAGCTTCTTCCAGGCGCTGCACCAGGGCACCAGCATCGTTCCGGCCGACTTCATCGGCTGCGTGCACAGCGACGATCCCTACACGATCAATCATCAGGCCCTGTTGGCCAACCTGCTGGCGCAGACCGAAGCACTGGCCAATGGCCAGAGCAGCGACGACCCGCACCGCGATTACCCCGGGGGCCGCCCGAGCACGCTGATCCTGCTCGACGCACTGACCCCGCAGGCGCTGGGCGCACTGATCGCCATGTACGAACACGCTGTGTACGTGCAGTCGGTGATCTGGAACATCAATGCCTTCGACCAGTTCGGTGTCGAGCTTGGCAAGCAGCTGGCCAGTGGCCTGTTGCCGGCGCTGCAGGGTGAGGGTGTGGCGATTGCCGATCCGATGACCCGCGAGATACTGGCGCAGCTGAAGCGCTGAGCCCGGTCGTGGATGCGCCGGCGACAGGCCGGCCATCCCGTGCCTTCCGTTCCTGCCATTCCGGGGCCCTGCGGCGTTGCCCATGCAGCGTATTCGCGTGCCTGCGGCAGCGCAGCTTGACTACGCATGGCGTGCCAATGCAGTGTGCATGGGCGGCTGTACCTGTCATCCAGTATCGCTCGCAGCATGATGTTGATGCCAGGGACTGGCCGTATCCGGAGGGACGTGGAATCGATCCATGTCCTCAACGCCTCATGTTGTGAATGACAGGAGATTGCGAATGGATCTGAATGACGACGTTGTGTCCGGCTGGCTCAATGGCTCGGACGATGTGGATGGGTGCGCCAACCCTGCGGGTTCGCTGTTCATCTACGGTGCGGCAGCCACCGAAGCGGCCCTCACCGGGGCTTCGGACACCATGATCACCGGTGGCACCAACGAGTGCACCACCACGGTATCGGTGATCAACCACTGCCTGTGTTGCTGATGTAGCCCGTGCCGGCACGCAGAGGCATGCAGCTGCGTGCCGGCGACTGGAACAGACTCTTGAATCTCGCAGGGGGCGTAATGACCGCTTCTCCGGCTGCGGCCGCGTTTGCGCGCATCACCGAACATTTCCTTGCCCAGGCGCGCGCTGCGCTGGCTGCCGGCCTGCATGATCCCGCCATTGCCCTGCAGCCCGGCGAACGTGCGCTGCTGCATTCGCAGGGCGAGGCGGCGCTGCATGAGCATGCCCAGCTCAAGCTCAACCGCGTGCTCCTGCTGGAGCTGCACGCCGCTGCACGCAGCGGTGACATCGGCCCGCTTGACAGTGCTGGTGCGCTGGACGAATTCGTTGCCCTGGCCACGAGCGAGGGCTTCCGCGCGCATCTGCAGCAACGCTATCCGGTACTGCTGCCGCGCCTGACGCGCATGCTCGAAGGACAATGCGCGGCCGTGGTGGAGCTCGCTGCACGCATCGGCAGTGATCGTGTTGCGTTGGCCGAGTTGCTGGGTGCGCCGGCGGGCACGCTGCATGCCGTTGTATTGGGCCGCGGTGACCTGCACGGTGGCGGCCGCACCGTGGCACGGCTGCAGTTCGAAGGCGGCACGGTGATGTACAAGCCACGCTCATTGCGCATCGATGCCACGCTCGATGGCCTGTTGTCCGCGGTCTTCGGTGATGCCCCTGACCGCGTGCGCGTGCCGAAGGTGATCGATCGTGGCAGCCACGGCTGGGCTGCATTCGCCGCGCATCGCTATTGTTCCGGCGAGGCTGAACTGCGGTGCTATTACCGCGGCCTCGGCCACTGGCTGGCCATCCTGCGCCTGGTCGGTGGCACCGACATCCATCTGGAGAATCTGATCGCGGTCGGGCCGGTGCCGGTGGTGGTCGACGCCGAAAGCGTGTTCTGCCGGGTAATCGAAATCGAGCCATCAGGGCTTGGCGATGCGTACGACACCGCCGTCAAGCTGATGCGCAATTCAGTGCTGCGTACCGGAATCGTGCCGTTCCGTACTGCCGGCCTGGGCATGGAGGGCGTGGACCTGTCTGCAGCCGGCGCGCTGCCCGGCGAGCAGCCACGGGTGCAGGTGCCGGTGATCGTCGACGACGGGACCGAACCGGCCCGGTTGGGCATGGTCGAGGCCGAGGTCTCCATTGCGCAGAACCATCCCAGCGCACAGCCCGATGTGTCGTTGTACTGGGACCACATCAGCGAGGGCTTCATCGACGCCAGTGGGCGTCTGCGCGCGCTGGACGCGAACGGCGAACTGATGCCGCTGCTGACGGCCTTCGAAGGCTGCCAGGTGCGGGATGTACGGCGGCCGACAATGGCCTACGCCGAGCTCGGGCGGATGCTCTGGCATCCAGCATCGCTTCACAACGAAGCTCGGGCGGTTGAGCGCGCGATCGACCTGCTGGTGCGGAATGCGGCGGTGTCGCCCGCTGCGCCATCGGACCTGGAAACCGTACGCGGAGAGGTCGATGACCTGCGCCACGGTGACATTCCGATCTTCGCATCGCAGCTGGACGCGGCGCGTATCCACTCCGTCGTCGCCAACTGGCGCGCGATGCGGATTGACCTGGAAGACGTGACGATCCGCAGCACGCTGGTCGCCACCGACCTGAACCAGCATGCACTGGCCCGAGCCGAGGCCCGGTCCGGCTACAGCTATGCAGCACGGCATCCGCGCGCCGACGACCTGGACGCACGCCGTCGCACGCTGGCCACGCGCGCGGTGGAAAGCCTGCTGCGGCTGGCGGTGCACGGCGAAGACGGCTCGATGACCTGGATCACACCTGAAGTGACGCGTACCGGATGGACCGTCCAGCCGGTGCAGCCAGACCTGTACTTCGGGCTGGGCGGCATCGCTTTCGCACTGGCAGCCTATCGCCACGAAGTGGAGCAGGGGCGTGCCGATCCGGTGGCCGGGCTGGATCCGGCCATCGAGGGCGCCCTTGCGGTGTTCCAGACCCTGTGCGAGCGGCACCCCGCCGAAATTGACGGTGGATTCGTCGGAACCGGTTCGCAAATGTGGGCATTGCTGGCATTGCACGACCTGTTGCAGCGACCGGCGCTGCTGGCGCTGGCAGAGCGCTGCGCGGAAGCCGCGGAGCATCGCGGTTTCCAGCAGGCGGCAAAGTTCGAACTGATTGATGGTGTGTCCGGCATGATCCTGCCGTTGCTGGCGCTGGCTGAAGCCACCGGCAACGCACGCTGGCTGGAACTGGCGGCCGCAGCGGGACGCCGCATGCAGGACGCTGCGATTGTCGACGCAGACGGTGCGCGCTGGCCGACGCCACAGTTCAGCGAGCCGATCGGTGGTTTTGGCCACGGTGCGATGGGCATGGGCTGGGCGCTGGCACGACTGGCCCGCTCCGAGGCTGGCAGCGTGCCCGAGCGGGCCGCATGGCGGCGGCTGGCCGAAGGAGCATTTGCATTCCAGGCAGCCCTGTTCGAGCCACATACCGGGCACTGGCGGGACATCCACCTGCAGGATGGGCAGAAGAACTTCCCGACCTGGTGCCACGGCAGCGTGGGCATCGGCCTGGCGGCGGCGGACCTGTATGCCCGCACCGGTGATGCCGCGCAATTGCGCGACATGCGTCGCGCCGTGGCCGATGCGCGCGGCAAATGGGGGTTCAGCCACACCCTGTGCCATGGCGATGTGTCCACCCGGGAACTGCTGGTGCTGGCCGCTGCGCTGGATCCGGCAGGGTGTCCCTATCCGCAGGACGAGGCCGCCATCGAGATCATTTCTTCGATCGAGGAGCACCAGGGGATGGTTGGCGGCCTCACCCGCGCGGCCTTTACCCCGGGCCTGATGATCGGCCTGGCGGGTTCGATCTACGGCTTCCTGCGCATGCATCCGGCCTGCGTACTGCCATCGCCGCTGCTGCAGGAGACGATGGCCACGCGGGCCGATGCGTGTGCGGTGCGCTCCAGCGCCGCGCAGGACCGGCCGGCGCTGGTCGAGGCCTGAGCCGGACCGGTCCGTCAGCGATCAACGGCTCGGATCGCGTTCCGGGCTCGGCCGCTTTGCCAGCTTGCGCTGCAGCGAACGCCGGTGCATGCCGAGCAGGCGTGCCGCTGCGGACACGTTGCCGCCGGTCTCGTGCATCGCCTGCTGGATGTGTTCCCACTGCAGGCGGCTGATCGGCGTCATCGCGTCCGGCACTTCCATTTCGCCATCGTCGGCCGGGCCGTCGTCTTCCTCGCCAAGCGCGCGCAGGATCATCGGTACCGTGGCCGGCTTCGGCAGGTAATCGTCGGCCCCCAGCTTGATCGCCTCAACGGCAGTGGCGATGCTGGCGTAGCCGGTCACCAGCAGGATACGCATGTCCGCGCGCAGCGCGCGCAGCGGCTGGATCAGCGCCAGGCCGGAATCGCTGCCCAGCTTCAGGTCGATCAGCGCGAACGCCGGCGGATGCTGGCGGGCCAGTGCCAGGGCACTGGCGGCATCCTGTGCGGTCTGTGTTTCCAGGCCCTTGCGGGCCAGGCTGCGCTGCAGGGTGCGCAGGTACAGCTCGTCGTCGTCGACCAGCAGGCCGAGGGTTGAGGCGCTCATGGGGTTTCCTCGCGTGGGACCAGCGGCAGGCGGAAGCCGACGCGGCTGCCGGCGCCTTGGGCCGGGCGCATCCACATCTCGCCGTCGAGGCGTTCGATGGTGGCATGGGACAGGGCCAGGCCAACGCCCATGCCCTCGCTCTTGCTGCTGCCGAACAGCTTGCCTGGCAGCACCGCGGCACGGGCATCGAAGCCGTGGCCGTAGTCGCGGACTTCGCCGATCAGGTCGTCGCCTTCGATGCGCAGGTCCAGGTCTACCCGTGGCCGCCCGGCCTGTTCGCCGGCATCTGCGGCATTGTTGAGCAGGACCATCAGCAGATGGCCCACGCCCGGATCCAGTGGTAACCGCAGCGGCGCATCGTCATTGCGATGCAGGTCGATGGTCGGCCGCACCAGGCGCCACTGTTCCAGTACCTGCTGGGCGCTGGAGTGGCTGCGGCCCGGTGCGTCGGCCGAGGCCGGTGCGGCCAGCGCCAGCACGCGTTCCCGGCACTGCACCAGCAGTTCGCGCAGGGTCTCCATGTCTTCGCGCACTTCGGGCTCTTCGCTGCGCTCGGCGACGTCATCGGCAAGCAGGGTCATGGTCGCCAGCGGCGTGTTCAGTTCATGCGCCACCGAGGCGGCATGGGTGGCCAGGGCGACGATGCCTTCGTTGCGGGCGAAGCGTTCCCTGAGTGCCGACAGTTCCAGTTCGCGCTGTCGCAGCGCCAGCGCCAGGCGGGTGGAGAAGGTCAGCACGACCGCTGCGGAAATGAGGAAGTTGGCGACCACGCCCCAACGGTTGAGGTCCTGCGCGCGGAAATAGCCGTCCGGCAGCGGCTGGCCGAAGATGCCGCTGGCGGCGTAGCCGAGCAGGCAGGCCAGGGCCACTGCCAGTGCCCAGCGCAGGGGCAGGGCGAAGGCGGCCAGCGCGATCAGGATCAGGAACAGTGAACTGAACGGGTTGGCCATGCCGCCGCTCCAGCCCACCATCCAGGTCAGGATGATCACGTCCACCAGGATATGGCCGAATGCGGTCAGCGGGGCGGTGTCGGCCGCTTCCGGGCGCAGCTGGGTGTAGATGTTGAACAAGGTGAGCACGGCCACGCCGGCCCATAGTGGCAGCTGGGGCAGCGGCAGGCCCAGCACCCAGCTGGCGACCAGGATGGTGGCGGCCTGGCCGCCTACGGCAAGCCAGCGCAGGCTGCACAGGGTACGGAGGAACGGGGCGTCGGGACCGGTCATTCATGCTCATCGTATGCGTTCACGGGCGCGCGTGCCTGCGACAATCGGCCGCAGCCGTGCCGCCGGCTGAATGCGAGTCACCCCGAATGCGGGAGCGGGCGGTAGAATGCGCCCATGCACGACGCCGTCACCCGCCCGACTCCCCCCTCCGATGCCACCTCCTGGCCCCGCCGCCAGACCCATGCCGTGCAGATCGGCGGGGTCACCGTAGGTGGAGGCAAGCCGGTGGTGGTGCAGTCGATGACCAACACCGACACGTCTGACGTGGCCTCCAGCGTGAAACAGGTGGCCGAGCTGTGGCGTGCCGGTTCGGAAATGGTGCGTTTGACCGTCAACACCGTTGAAGCCGCTGCGGCGATCCCGCGCATCGTCGACAAGCTGGCGATGATGGGCATCGACGTGCCGCTGATCGGTGACTTCCATTACAACGGCCACCAGCTGCTGACCGCCGAACCGGCGTGTGCCGAAGCGCTGGCAAAGTACCGCATCAACCCCGGCAACGTCGGCTTCGGCAAGAAGAAGGACCTGCAGTTCGCGCAGTTGATCGAGTTCGCGATCCGCTACAACAAGCCGGTGCGCATCGGCGCCAACTGGGGCTCGCTGGACCAGGCCCTGGCGGCGAAGCTGATGGACGAGAACAGCCTGCGCGAACAGCCCTGGGATGCCGGCCGCGTGCTGCGCGAAGCGCTGATCCGCTCGGCCCTGGATTCGGCCGAGCAGGCGGTGGAACTCGGCCTGCCGCGCGACCGCATCGTGCTGTCGGCCAAGGTCAGCGGCGTGCAGGAGCTGATCGCGGTATACCGCGACCTGGCCCAGCGCTCGGATTTCGCCCTGCACCTGGGCCTGACCGAAGCCGGCATCGGCAGCAAGGGCATCGTCGCGTCGGCGGCGGCGCTGGGCGTGCTGCTGCAGGAAGGCATCGGTGACACCATCCGCATCTCGCTGACCCCGGAACCGGGCCAGTCGCGCACGCAGGAAGTGATCGTCGCCCAGGAACTGCTGCAGACCACCGGCCAACGCGCCTTCACGCCGCTGGTCACGGCCTGCCCGGGCTGCGGCCGCACCACCTCGGAGTTCTTCCAGGAGCTGGCCAAGGTCGTGCAGAACCACGTGCGCGAGAAGATGCCGCTGTGGAAGATCCACCACCCGGGGGCGGAGAACATGACCCTGGCGGTGATGGGCTGCATCGTGAACGGGCCGGGCGAGTCGCGCCATGCCAACATCGGCATCTCGCTGCCGGGCACGGGCGAAACACCCGCAGCGCCGGTGTTTGTCGATGGCGAGAAGAAGGTGACCCTGCGCGGCGACAACATCGCCCAGGAGTTCGTCGCCCTGATCGACGACTACGTCGAACACACGTATGTCCGAAGCGCCGGATAAGCCTGCGATCCTCGCTGCACCGGAGTCCGCCTCCGGTTTCCGCCACTGGATGGCGCGCAATGCCTGGCGCCTGGTCCTGCTGTTCGGCGGCGTGCTGCTGCCGCTGGCTGGCTTCGTCGCCCTGGCGGACGAGGTGCACGAGTTTGAATCGTTCCATTTCGACGCGCCGCTGCTGTGGCAGATGCATGGCCTGCACTCGCCACTGCTGGACCGCTTCTTCGTGCTCATTTCCAAACTGGGCTATGAGTGGTTCCTGATCCCGGCCGACGTGCTGATCATCGGCGTGCTGCTGGGCTACCGGCGCTGGCGCGAGGCCACCTTCGTGGCGGTCAGCTTCGTCGGCTCGGCGCTGCTGAACATGGGCAGCAAGCACTTCTTCCAGCGCCAGCGCCCCAGCCTGTGGGAATCGATCGCGCCGGAATCGACGTTCAGCTTTCCCAGCGGCCACGCGATGGGCTCGATGACCCTGGCGGTGACCCTGGTACTGCTGGCCTGGAACACCCGCTGGCGCTGGCCGGTGCTGCTGCTGGCACCGGCATTCAGCCTGCTGGTCAGCGTCTCCCGGGTCTATCTGGGGGTGCATTACCCCTCCGATATCCTGGCCGGATGGTGTGCCGCGCTGGTTTGGGTGGTAGGGTGCTATCTGGTCATGTTCAGTCGCCGGCACCCTTGGCGGCATCATGGCACGCGGCCAGCGAAGGCCAGCGAAGCATCATCACAGGGGGATTGACGTGGATGCCCCGCGCGGGACGTCTACGTGATAGATCAGTTGTTTCGTTGCAGCAGGTTCTGCAAGACAGGGGGCAAGCACAACGCGCGGTACTGTGATGCGCAAGGCAGATTGCCGGGGCCGCATTCCGAACGCGCTTGCAGGGTATCGGCACCCTGCCTAGCTTGACCTGCAATGGCCGCATTCGAAGAGGTACGTGAATGACGATTCGAGTCTACCTGGTGGATGACCACGCGCTGGTCCGCACCGGGATGAAGATGATTCTGTCGGGGGAAACCGACATCGAGGTGGTGGGCGAAGCCGAGACCGGCGAAGACGCGCTGCGTGAAGTCCGCCAGCTGCTGCCGGATGTGGTGCTGTGTGACCTGCACCTGCCGGGTGTGAGCGGCATGGAAGTGACCGAGCGCATCGTGCGCAGCCACCGCAACACCCGCGTAGTGATCGTGTCGGTGCTGGAAGATGGCCCGCTGCCGAAGCGGCTGCTCGAAGCCGGCGCGGCCGGATATATCGGCAAGGGTTGTGATGCGCAGGAACTGCTGCGCGCGGTGCGTGACGTGGCAGGTGGGCGCCGCTACCTGGGCACCAGCATCGCGCAGAATCTGGCACTGTCGACGGTGGAAGGCAACGGTTCGCCGTTCGACAGCCTGTCGCCGCGCGAGCTGGAAGTGGCGTTGCTGCTGACCCAGGGCCTGCGCCAGGAAGATATCGCGCGGCGGCTGAGCCTGAGTGCGAAGACGGTGAACACGCACAAGGCGCGGCTGTTCGAGAAGATGGGGATCCACGACAACATCGCGCTGGCGCGGATGGCCAGCCAGTACGGGTTGGTGGATCCGGCGCGGCCGCTGTAACGGGTTTCGGCCAACGGCTGAGCCCCTTGCGGTGTGCGGCAGGATTCGTGGGGTTGGCCCTGCGGAGGGATTGCGCAGGGGACGCCGTGAATCCATCCCTGGAGGCTCGGTCGCGCCATCCATGGCGCTCGCGCCCCTGCGCAATCCCTCCGCAGGGCCAAGGACGGTTTTCGTGCGCCGCCACCGCGGAATGAAGAAGGAAGAGCGGGAGCGGGTCGCGCGCTGCGCGCGCTCTGGATGCTGGTCCTGTAGAGCTGAGCCATGCTCGGCTGCTTTCCATTCCGCTGGCGTGGAGCCGAGCGTGGGCTCGGCTCTACAGCTGCGTTGGGCTCAGTGGCCGCGAACGCGCTTGATGATCTTCGCGGCGTCGGCGGCGCTGGCGCGCACCTTGTCCCATTCGCCGTTGGCAATCCAGTTGCCCGGCACCATCCACGAACCGCCGATGCAGACCACGTTTTTCTGCTCGAGGTATTCGGCGGCGGTGTTTTCGGTGATGCCGCCGGTCGGGCACAGCTTCAGGTCCGCCACCGGGCCGGCCAGTCCCTTGATCATCGCCAGCCCGCCCACGGCCGTGGCCGGGAACAGCTTGCACACGCGGAAGCCGCGGGCGTAGAGCGACAGCAGCTCGGTCGGCGTGGCCGCACCCGGCACCACCGGCAGCGGCGCAGCAGCCAGTGCATCGGCCAGCGCTGGCGGCGTGCCCGGGGTCACCAGGAAGTCCGCGCCCGCATCGATCGACTGCTGCATCTGCTCCACGGTCAGCACCGTGCCTGCACCCACCACCACATCGGGCAGCTCGCGCTTGAGCATCGCCAACGCTTCCATCGCCACCGGCGTACGCAGCGTCAGCTCGATCGCCGGCAAACCACCGTCCAGCAGCGCCGCACTGACCGCCCGCGCCTGGTCCAGCGTATGAACCGTCACCACCGGCAGGATGCCCGCCGCATGCAACAGCTCCGCCGCCTTCACCTGATGTTGTTCGATACCCATAGCTCTGCTTCTGCCTTTGCTGTCGAATTTGATTTCAATGATCACTTCGCGGCATTGATGCGCCGGAGAGTGTCAGAAGGGCGCGGTCAGCCCCAGCCGGGACCGTAAGCGGCATGGATGCCGCGACCGAGCCCCCATGGGTGAGGGCGCTTTGCTTGCGAAGCACCGCTTTGCAAGCGCCCGAACGCCCAACCGCCAGCGGTTGGGCCGGTCCCGTAGGGGGGTTTACGGCGTGTCCCGGCCAGGGCGCTCTACTGCCCAAGCCGGGAAGCCTGCCGCGGCTTTTCGCTTCAGGCGTCTTTCGCCTCATGCGGCGCTGCCGCCGCCGCGGCATCATGCCCCAGCTCGTACTCCGCGTCGTACTCCCACGGCCCGCCATCGGCCGCCGCCGGACCGCACGAAATCGACATCGCTCCCTGGTCGGCCGGGCCCACCACGCGACGGTTGACCGCGAACAGATTGCGGCCCAGGTCATGCGCGGCCGGCGCAGTGTTCGGAGCCAGCGGACGCGCCGCCCATTCGGCCGGGTCCACCAGCACCTCCAGCGTGCCGGCCTCGCCGTCCAGCCGGATCATGTCGCCTTCGCGAACCTTCGCCAGCGGGCCGCCGCGCGCCGCTTCCGGCGTCACGTGGATCGCCGCCGGAATCTTGCCCGAGGCGCCGGACAGGCGGCCGTCGGTGACCAGCGCCACGCGTCGGCCCTGGTTCTGCAACAGGCCCAGCAGCGGCGCCAGCGAATGCAGTTCCGGCATGCCGTTCGCACGCGGGCCCTGGTAACGCACCACCGCCACGAAATGCTCGGGCAGCAGGCCACCGGCGTGCAGCTTGTTCAGCACCTGCGGTGCATCGACCACCACGGCCGGTGCTTCGATCGTGCGGTACTGCGGCTTCACCGCCGACAGCTTGATCAGCGACTTGCCCAGGTTGCCGCGCAGCAGGCGCAGGCCACCCTGGTGTTCGAACGGATTGTCGACGCCACGCACCACCTCGTCATCGGCGCTGCGTTCCAGGCCCGGCAGATAAACCAGTTGGCCGTCGCGCAGCTGGGGTTCGCGGGCGTAGTCGGCCATGCCGCCACGGGCCACGCTGACCAGGTCGCCATGCATCAGGCCGGCCTTGATCAGCTCGCCGAACACGAACGCCGGGCCACCGGCGGCGGCGAAGCGGTTCACGTCGGCCTCGCCGTTCGGGTAGACGCGGGCCAGCAGCGGAATCAGCTGCGACAGCTCGTCGAAGTCGTCCCAGGTCAGCACGATGCCGGCCGCACGCGCCACCGCGATCCAGTGGATGGTGTGGTTGGTCGAACCGCCGGTGGCCATCAGCGCGATGACCGCGTTGATGATCGCGCGCTCGTCGATGATCCGGCCCAGCGGACGGAAGTCATCGCCCAGCGCAGTGATGTCCAGTGCACGTTCGGTCGCTTCGCGGGTAAGAGCGTCGCGCAGCGGGGTGCCCGGATTGACGAACGACGCGCCCGGCAGCTGCACGCCCATCGCTTCCAGCAACACCTGGTTGGAGTTGGCCGTGCCGTAGAAGGTGCAGGTGCCGGCGCCGTGGTAGGAGGCCGACTCGGCTTCCAGCAGTTCTTCACGGGTGGCTTCGCCGGCGGCATAGCGCTCGCGAACTTCCGCCTTCTGCTTGTTGGGTATGCCCGGGGTCATCGGGCCGGCCGGCACGAACACCGCCGGCAGGTGGCCGAAGGCCAGTGCGCCGATCAGCAGCCCCGGCACGATCTTGTCGCAGACACCAAGGTAGACGGTGGTATCGAACATGTCGTGGCTGAGCCCGATCGCCGTCGCCTGCGCAATCACATCGCGCGAGAACAGCGACAGCTCCATGCCACCACGGCCCTGGGTGACGCCGTCGCACATCGCCGGCACACCGCCGGCCACCTGCGCGGTGGCGCCCAGCTCGCGGGCGATCTGGCGGATCTGCTCGGGATAGGTCTCGAACGGCTGGTGTGCCGACAGCATGTCGTTGTAGGCGGTGATGATGCCAAGGTTCGGTGTCACCCCACCGCGCAGGCGGCTCTTGTCGGTGCCGCCACAGGCGGCGAATCCGTGGGCGAGGTTGCCGCAGCTCAGGCGGCTGCGGAACGGGCCTTCGCGCAGGGAGGCGTCGATCGCGGCCAGATAGGCGGCGCGCGAGGCCGCGCTGCGGCGGATGACGCGCTCAGTGATGGCTTGCAGTTGCGGATGGAGGCTCATTGGCTACCGGCGTTCGTGGTGGCGAGAGGCAAGCGGCGGCGTGGCGCCGCCGCCGACATCAATCAGCCCAGTGGACGCGCAGGCGCGCGCCTTCCAGGTTGATTGCATTGAGGATCGGGTACTGCTGGGGGTCATTGCTGTCCAGTGCCTGGCGCAGTACCTGCAGCTTCTGCTTGCCGCGCAGCAGCAGCAGACGCTGGCGGCACTGGCGCAGGCCGTGCGGGGTCAGGGTGATGCGCAGCGGCCACTGGTTCGCGCCCGGGCAGCCGGTGGCATCCAGTGCCGCATAGGGCAGGGTGCTTTCCAGTGCACGGGCCAGGTCCTTCGAACCCGGGAACAGCGAGGCGGTGTGGCCATCGTTGCCCATGCCCAGTGCCACCAGGCTGGGTGGCTGGCTGTGCTGGGCCTGCAGGTTGGCGGTGTAGACGCACTCCGTCAGCGGCTTGCCGATCCGCACCAGCGGATCGAAGTGCGCACCCTCGGCACGCTTGAGCAGGTGCTCGCGCACCAGCCAGGCGTTGCTGTCGCGATCCTGCGGCGACAGCCACCGCTCATCGGCCAGGCTCACTTCCACCCGGTCCCAATGCACGTCCAGTTCGGCCAGTGCCTGGTATACCGGCGCCGGCGTGGTGCCACCGGAGAGCAGGATGCGGGCCCGGCCCACCTCATTGATGTCGTGGTTGAGGGTCTGCGCCATTTCGGCGGCCACCGCCTCGATCCAGCCATCGGCGTCGCCGTGCTGGATGAACTCGATGCGGTCGTCGTGGAAGGTGGGGCTCATGCGGCAACTCCTGGTGCGTCACGTTCGGCGTCGGCAGCATAGGCGGCAGCGCCCAGCAGTCCGGCGTGGGGATGCATCACGGCAAGCGATGGCACCCTCGCCATGATCGAAGAGAACCGCCCCTTGTGTTCGAAGCGCTGGCGGAAGCCGGAGTGCTGCAGTGAATCGAGCATCTTCGGGGTCAGGCCGCCCGTCAGGAACACGCCGTCCCAGGCGCCCTGGGTCAGTACCAGATCGCCGGCGATGGCGCCGAACACCGCGCAGAACACGTCCACGGTGCGCATTGCCTGCGGATCACCGTGCAGGGCACGCGCGGTCACGTCTACCGGCTGCAGCTGGCCGGGGTCGATGCCGGCCATCTCGCACACGGCGCGATGGATGTTGACCAGCCCGGGTCCGCAGATCAGGCGTTCGTTGGAGACGCGGCCGAACTGCTCGGAGAGGATTTCCAGGATGCGGATTTCCTCCGGTGTGCCCGGTGGGAAACTGACATGACCGCCTTCGGTTTCCAGCGGATAGCAGCGGCCGTGGCGCATGATCAGGCCACCGACGCCGAGCCCGGTACCGGGCCCGATCACCGCGTAGTTGCGCGGCTGTCCCGGCTTGCCCGGTACCCAGGCGGCGCCGCCGACCTGGACGACGTCCTCGGGCTGCAGCAGCGAAATCGCCATCGCCTGTGCGGCGAAGTCGTTGATCAGGTGCAGCTCGTCGAACCCCAGCATCGCGGCGGTGCGGCTGCGCGAGATCACCCACGGATGATTGGTGATGCGCGCCTCGTCACCGTCGACGCGGCCGGCCACTGCGAACACGCCGCGGCTGGCCGCAGCGCCGATCTGCTCCAGGTGGTGGCGCGCGGCATCACCCAGCGACGGGAATTCCGCCACCGCGTACTCGCGGATGCTCTCCTTGAGCAGCGGCGCGTCCTGCGAGGTGTCGGCCAGGGCGAAGCGGGCATTGGTGCCGCCGATGTCGGCAACCAGCACCGGCTGCGAGATGGCACTCATGCCGAGGCCCCGCTGTCCGGCGCGTCCACGCCCTGCGGCAGGAACTCGCCTGCATTGCTCGGGCCCCACTGGCCAGCAGGATACGGTTCCAGCGGCAGCTTGGCCTCCTTCCAGGCGTCGGCAACGCTGTCGATCCAGGCCCACGCTGCGCGCACTTCGTCGTCGCGCACGAACAGCGTGTGGTTGCCGTTGAAGGCATCCAGGAACAGGCGTTCGTAGGCGATGCGGCGGTGCAGGCCGGTCGGCACCGACAGTTCCAGTTCCAGCGGATGCAGTTCCAGGGCACCCCATTCCGGGCCGGCCAGGCTGCTCATCAGGCCCAGTTCGATGTTTTCCTGCGGCTGCAGCTGGAACACCAGGCGGTTTGGCGCGGCCTGCGCGCGCTGCGGGCGCTCGAACAGCCAGTGGGTGACCGGCTTCAGCGTGACCACCACGCGGGTGGTGCGCTCGGGCAGGCGCTTGCCGGTGACCAGGTGGAACGGCACCCCGCTCCAGCGCCAGTTGTCGATATGCGCGGTGACACCGGCGAAGGTTTCCACGTCGCTGCCTTCCGGCGGCTGGTAGGCCTGGGCCGGCTGGCCATTGATGGTGCCGGCGGTGTAGCGGCCACGGATGCTGTCACGCGCGGCGTGCCTGGCATCGAGCGGGCGCAGGGCGCGCAGCACCTTGACCTTCTCGTCGCGGATGCGATCGGCTTCCAGCGATGCCGGCGGTTCCATCGCCACCATGCACAGCAGCTGCAGGATGTGGCTCTGCACCATGTCCCGCAGCGCGCCGGAGCGGGCGTAATAGGCATCGCGGCCATCCACGCCTTCGCTTTCGGCCACCAGGATGTGCACCGATTCGATGTAGTTGCGGTTCCACACCGCTTCCAGCAGCGTGTTGCCGAAGCGCAGTGCGATCAGGTTCTGCACCGCGGCCTTGCCCAGGTAGTGGTCGAGGCGGAACACGCGGTCCTCGTCGATCCACTGGCCGATGGTGCTGATGATTTCCTCGGCGCTCTCGCTGTCGCTGCCGATCGGCTTCTCCAGCATCAGGCGTGCCGGCGCGGCGAGGGCGCCGCCCTTGGCCAGGCCTTCGCAGGTGGAGATGTACAGGCCCGGCGGAATGGCCAGGTAGCTGACGCACTTGCGGTGCACCAGGTCGGAGACGGCGGCGGCAACCGAGTCGACATCGCGCAGGTCCACCGAACGGTAGTCGATGCGGCGCAGCAGGGCAGCGATGTCGTCCTGCGTGGCCATCGGCATGGCCTGCTGCAGGCGCGGCCGGAGGATGTCATGGAAAGCTTCGGTGTCATGCCCGGACAGGGCCAGTGCGCGGATGCGGAAGTCCTCCGGCAGCAGGCCGTCGCCAAGCAGGCGAAGCAGCGAAGGGAACAGGTAGCGCTGGGCCAGATCACCTGTGGCACCGAACAGGAAGAGGGTGTCGTGCATCGCTCGAGTTTCAGATCCGGGTGACATCGTTGTCAATCGCTTCATGGCTGGGTTCGGGGGACATCCGCGCAACTGCCTGTCCGAGGTTCGTCAGGGGCGATCTCCGGTGTTGCGGAAGATCGTTCCATTCGAAACCACTACCTCGGCGGAACCTTCGTTCAACCGCCGACGCAGATCGGTGCGCACCGATCATCGGATAGTGCCACGTGAAAACGTTTACATGGCAGAATGGGCAACTGTATTCGATTGCAGTGCTCGCCGTCATGCGGCAGGCGCGCAATCATCACTGCCATCGGGAGGGCCGAGGCAGTCCCAAAAGACAGCCCGGCTTCGGGCGGACCGGATAGGTGATATGGCAAAAGTGCAGTTGCAGGGTGTGCGCAAGGTCTATGACAACGGCCAGGTCGCGGTGAAGGACGCCACCTTCGAGGTAGCCGATGGCGAGCTGATGGTGCTGGTCGGACCGTCCGGCTGTGGCAAGTCGACCCTGTTGCGGATGGTGGCCGGCCTTGAAGAGATCAGCGGTGGCACGCTGACCATTGGTGATCGCGTGGTCAACGACGTGGCGCCGAAGGATCGCGACATCGCCATGGTGTTCCAGAGCTACGCGTTGTACCCGCACATGACCGTGGCCGAGAACCTGGCCTTCGGCCTGAAGCTGCGCGGGCATGACAAGGCGACCATCGACAAGCGCATTGCCGAGGCGGCGCAGACGCTGGGCCTGACCGAGATGATGGACAAGCTGCCCAAGGCGATGTCCGGTGGCCAGCGTCAGCGCGTGGCACTGGGCCGGGCGCTGGTGCGCGAGCCGGCGGTGTTCCTGCTCGACGAGCCGCTGTCCAACCTCGACGCCAAGCTGCGTCACAGCGTGCGTACCGAGATTGCGCAGCTGCACCGGAAGCTGGGCACCACCATGATCTACGTGACGCACGACCAGGTTGAAGCGATGACCCTGGGTCAGCGCATCGTGGTGCTGAAGGACGGCATCATCCAGCAGATCGATACGCCGATGGCGCTGTACGACCGCCCGGCCAACCTGTTCGTGGCCGGTTTCCTCGGCAGCCCGGCGATGAACGTGCTGCGTGGCACGCTGCAGGGCGATGCCGGTGGCGTGACCGTGGTCGACGGCCAGTGGCGTGCACCGCTGGGCCAGGCCACGATCGATCCGGCATGGCTGCAGAAACCGATCGCGGTGGGCGTGCGCCCGGAGCACCTGCAACCGGCTGCTGCTGATGATGCGCACGCGTTCATCGCGCGCATTGAGGGCATCGAACCGGTCGGCAACGAGATCTTCGTCAACCTCAGCAGTGGCCAGCATGCGCTGACCATGCGCGTGGCACCGCAGGCGTTGCCTGCGGTGGGCGATGACATCCGCGTGGCGATCCACCCGCAGGGCCTGCATTTCTTCAACGCAGAGAGCGGCGAGCGCCTGTAACGGGTAGCGCCGGCCGCTGGCCGGCAACCTCAACCCTGCATGGTTGCCGGCCAGCGCCCGGCACTACCATTCCTTCACCGAAGGCGTGCGGACCAACGGTCCGCACCCACCGGGTCGGTCAGTAGATCCACGCCATGCGTGGATGAGGGCGCGTCAGATTCAGCGCGCCAATCCATCCAGCAGCGGCACGCGCTGCGCAATGGCATCACCCACCTGCAGCTCGGCGTCGCCAGCCTCCAGTGGCAGCACCGCCAGCGCCAGCTCGCCGGCCACGCTGGCGATTGTGCCCAGCGTCGCGCCGTCCTGCTGCACGCCATCGCCGGCCTGTGCGGGTGCCGCGGTATGCAGCAGCTGCACCGCGCGCTTGGCCTTGCCGAGGAAATGGGTGCGGGCGACGATTTCCTGGCCGGGGTAGCAGCCCTTCTTCACGCTGTAGCCATTCAGGCGGTCCAGGCCCAGCTGCTGCGGGGTCCACACTTCGCGCTGGCTCTCTTCCAGCCGTGGCAGGCCGTAGCGCAGGTCGGCCTGGCGCCAGGCCAGGGCAAAAGCAGTCTCATCGGCTTCAGAACTGGCGGCGAACGCTTCGGCGCTGCCGATGCGCAGGGTGCGCGGCAGTGCATCGCTGCCCAGGTCCAGCTCCCAACCCTCATCTGCGGCCTGCGCAATCGCCGCGCCGCTGGCGGCCTCGGGCGCGGTGAAGGCGCCGGCCGCTGCCAGATCGCTGCGTCCCTGCACCTTCACCTTGCGACGGAACACGAAGCGCTGCAGTTGCGACGCAATCGCATCGGCATCGCCGTCGGCCAGCACCAGCATCACGTGATCGTCGGCCAGCCGGAGCAGCTGGAACACCGCCAGAGTGCGGCCCTTGGCACTCAGCCAGGCACTCCACTGCCAGTGCAACAGGGGCAGGGCGGTGACATCGCTGCTGAACTGGGCGTGGGCGAAGGCGGCCGCATCCGGGCCCTGCAGGCTCAGCAGCTGGTGGCCGGGCAGGCGCGGATATCCGACGAAAGCAGGGGGCAGGTTGTCAGGCACGTGAACGAGGTCTAAAATTTGTGCGTTGCGAGACCGAACATGATAGGCCAAACAACCCCCACTCCCGACGACGAAACTGAAGCCCCGCTGGTCCCTCCGGCACCCGTGCCCGTGGAGCAGGAAAAGGCAGAGGAATTCGGCGGCCGCGGCGGACTTGATCCGGTGCGGTATGGCGATTGGGAGAAAAACGGACGCTGCATCGATTTCTGATCAGCATTGAGCCAACGCGGCCGCGTGCCGCCCAGCCGAGACAACGAGCCCAGCGAATGGCGACCAGACAACGCCCACTTTCCCCGCACCTTCAGGTGTATCGCTGGCAGATTCAGATGGCCACCTCGATCCTGCATCGAGCCACCGGCATCTTTCTGTCTGTTGGTGCCCTCATCATCGCTGCCGGCCTGCTGGCCCTGATGATGGGGCCCGAGTCCTGGAACTGCTTCACCGGCCATGCCGGGGCCTGGTATGGCCGCGTGTTCCTGTTCGCGTGGACATGGTCGTTCGCCTATCACCTGTGCAATGGCATCCGCCACGTGGTGCAGGACTTTGCCATCGGCTTCAGCATCCCGGCCTTCATCCGCAGCAGCTGGCTGTCGGTCATCGGCAGCCTGGTGATCACCCTGCTGGTGTGGGCCTATGTGATGTTCGGAGGTGCCGCGTGAGCAAGTTCCGTACCCCGTTGAAGAACGTGCGCGGCCTGGGCTCGGCCAAGACCGGCACCGAGCACTTCGTGCACCAGCGCCTGACCGCCGCCGCACTGGTGGTGCTGGGCATCTGGTTCCTGGTCTTCGTGCTGGGCCTGCTCGGCTCGGACTACGCGACCGCCGCCGCCGCCGTGGCCAAGCCGTGGAACGCGGTGCCGCTGATCGGCCTGCTGATCGCCATGTTCTGGCACGCGCAGCTCGGCATGCAGGTCGTGCTGGAAGACTACATCCACGAATCGCTGCTGGCCCTGGTGCTGCAGACCGCGGTGAAGTTCGTCGCCGTGCTCGGCATGATCGTCAGTGTGTTTGCGGTGGGCCGCATCGCCCTCGGCGTTGCCTGAGCCCAGGCACCTACACAGGAATCCAGATTAGATGTCCGCTTACAAGATCACCGAACACAAGTACGACATGGTCGTGGTCGGCGCCGGCGGTGCCGGCCTGCGCGCCACGTTCGGCCTGGCCGCCAAGGGCCTGCAGACCGTGTGCCTGACCAAGGTCTTCCCGACCCGTTCGCACACCGTTGCCGCCCAGGGCGGTATTTCGGCCGCACTCGGCAACATGGGCGAGGACGACTGGCGCTACCACTTCTTCGACACCATCAAGGGGTCGGACTGGCTGGGTGACCAGGACGCCATCGAGTACATGTGCCGTGAGGCCATCCCGGCCATCATCGAACTTGAACACTACGGCGTGCCGTTCTCGCGCACCGCCGAAGGCAAGATCTACCAGCGTCCGTTCGGTGGCATGACCACCAAGTACGGCGAAGGCCCGGCGGCGCAGCGTACCTGCGCGGCGGCCGACCGTACCGGCCACGCGATGCTGCACACCCTGTACCAGCAGTCGCTGAAGCACGATGCGCGCTTCATGATCGAGTACTTCGCGCTCGACCTGATCTTCGACGACGAAGGCGCCTGCCGCGGCGTGCTGGCCCTGGACATGTCCGATGGCACGCTGCACCTGTTCCGCGCCCAGGGCGTGGTGCTGGCCACCGGCGGCTACGGCCGTGCCTACTTCAGCGCCACCTCGGCGCACACCTGCACCGGCGACGGTGGCGGCCTGGCCATGCGTGCCGGCATCGCCATGCAGGACATGGAGTTCGTGCAGTTCCACCCGACCGGCATCTACGGCGCCGGCTGCCTGATCACCGAGGGTGTCCGCGGTGAAGGCGGCATCCTGCGCAACAGCAGCGGCGAGCGCTTCATGGAGCGCTATGCACCGCACTACAAGGATCTGGCCTCGCGCGACGTGGTCAGCCGTTCGATGACCATCGAGATCCGCGAAGGCCGCGGCGTCGGCGAGCACAAGGATCACATCCTGCTCGACCTGACCCACCTCGGCCCGGGCGTGATCGACGAGAAGCTGCCGGGCATCGCCGAGAGCGCCCGCATCTTCGCCGGCGTCGACGTGAACAAGCAGCCGATCCCGGTCATTCCGACCGTGCACTACAACATGGGCGGCATCCCGACCAACTACCACGGTGAAGTGGTGCAGAAGGTCGGCGACAACGACAACGCCGTGGTGCCGGGGCTGTACGCCATCGGCGAAGCGGCCTGCGTGTCCGTGCACGGCGCCAACCGCCTGGGCTCGAACTCGCTGCTCGACCTGGTGGTGTTCGGCCGTGCGGTGGCCAACCGCTGCGCCGAGACCATCAAGCCGGGCGCCGCGCACAAGCCGCTGCCGGCCGATGCCTGCGACAAGGCGCTGGGCCTGCTGGACAAGCTGCGCCACGCCAACGGCGATACCCCGACCTCGGTCATCCGCGACCGCATGCAGCGCACCATGCAGGCCGACGCGGCGGTCTTCCGCACCAGCCAGACGCTGAAGGAAGGCTGCGAGAAGATGGACAAGATCTTCGACTCGTTCCAGGACGTGAAGGTCTCCGACCGCTCGCTGGTCTGGAACTCGGACCTGATCGAGACCTACGAGCTGAACAACCTGCTGCTCAACGCGGTGGCGACGATCAACTCGGCCGAACAGCGCAAGGAAAGCCGTGGTGCGCATGCGCACGAGGACTATCCGGACCGCGACGACGTCAACTGGCAGAAGCACACCCTGGTCAGCGTCGACGAGAAGGGCAAGTGCAGCTTCGACTACCGTCCGGTGCACATGTACACGTTGACCGACGACGTGTCCGTGGTGCCACCGAAGCCGCGCGTGTACTGATCCGACCCCGCCTACCATGCAATCCGCGCCCACGGGCGCGGGCCGCCTGAGCCAACGAGAGCAGCCATGGCCGAGTTTTCACTCCCCAAGAATTCCAAGATCACGAAGGGCAAGCACTTCCCCGTCAAGAACGGCGGCAAGAATGTGCGCACCTTCAAGATCTACCGCTGGAGTCCGGACGACGACAGCAACCCGCGCACCGATACCTATGAGGTCGATCTGGATGCCTGTGGCCCGATGGTCCTGGACGCCCTGATCAAGATCAAGAACGAGATCGACCCGACCCTGACCTTCCGCCGCTCGTGCCGCGAAGGCATCTGTGGTTCGTGCGCGATGAACATCGACGGCACCAACACCCTGGCCTGCACCCGAGCCATCTCGGACTGCGGCAAGAAGGAAGTGCCGATCTACCCGTTGCCGCACATGAACGTGGTCAAGGATCTGGTTCCGGACCTGACCCACTTCTACGCGCAGTACGCCTCGATCAAGCCGTGGATCCGCACCCAGACCCCGGCACCGCCGGACCGCGAGCGCCTGCAGTCGCCGGAAGACCGCAAGAAGCTGGACGGCCTGTACGAGTGCATCCTGTGCGCCTGCTGCTCGACCAGCTGCCCGAGCTACTGGTGGAACGGCGAGCGTTACCTGGGCCCGGCAATCCTGCTGCAGGCCTACCGCTGGATCATCGACTCGCGCGATGAGGACACCGGTGCGCGCCTGGACGATCTGGAAGATCCGTTCAAGCTGTACCGCTGCCACACCATCATGAACTGCGCCCGCACCTGCCCGAAGGGCCTGAACCCGGCGCTGGCGATCGCCGAGATCAAGAAGCTGATGATGGAACGCCGCGCCTGATCAGGCCTGGCTGTACCCGGTAGAGCCACGCCATGCGTGGCTGCACCACCTCAGTAGAGCCACGCCATGCGTGGCTTTGCTGTATCTGGAGAAGCACGATGGAAGAAGACGTTCTGCTGAAGAAGCTGCGCTGGCGCTGCCGCCGCGGCATGCGTGAGCTGGATCAGCTGTTCGAGCGCTATCTCGACCACGAATGGCGCACTGCGCCGACCGAAGAGCGCGAGGTTTTCCTATTCCTGCTCGACTGCGAGGACGATAAGTTGTGGCGCTGGTTCATGGGCTACGAGGCCTGTCCGCATGCGCACGCGATCCCCCTCATGCAGAAGATCCTCACCCTCAAGCCTTGAGTGGCGCCCTTCGAGGCTGCAGGCCGCCGCTCAGTTGGCGGTGCTGCTGGCCGCACCCTGGCTGTTGCGCGCCTCGGATCTGCCTGCGCGGCTGCTGATGCCCGCGCTGCTGCTGGCCTGGGGCGTCGGCTTGGCCGAACTGGCCTGGCGCCAGCGCAGGCCACGCGTACAGGTGCTTCTTGCGCCGCTTCCCGAACCACTGCAGGTGGCCGGGCAGGACGTTGATAGGCCACGGCTGGTGGTGCGTGGCCCATGGCTGTTGTTGCTGTGGTGTGAGGATCGGCGCCGCCGGCGCCTGCTGTTCTGGCCCGATGTGCTCGATTCCGGGCAGCGACGTGAACTGCGACTGGCCGTGGCCGCACGCGGCGTTTCCCGTCGGCCCCGGTCAATGGCACCATAAGCTGAATTGACTGGCGTGCCTGCATGTTCAAACCCATTCCCGTGGCGATCGGCCTGCGCTACCTGCGTGCCAAGCGCCGCAACGGCTTCATCTCCTTCATCTCGATGGCATCGATCCTGGGCATCGCGCTCGGCGTTACGGTGCTGATCACCACCTTGGCCGTCATGAGCGGTTTCCAGAAGGAAATCCGCAGCCGCCTGCTGCAGATGACCGCGCACACCACCATCAGCCGCGACGGCGAACCGATGCCGGACTGGATGCGGGTGGTCGACGTGGCCAGGAAGGACCCGCGTGTGGCCGGCGCCGCACCGTACATCGAGATCCAGTCGATGATCAGCGGCCCGCGCGTGCAGGGCGCGATCATCCAAGGCATCGATCCGGCGCTGGAGCCGAACGTCTCGGTGATCGACAAGAAGATCACCAAGGGCAGCTATGACAGCCTCAAGCCGGGCAGCTTCAACCTGCTGCTGGGGAAGGAGCTGGCGATCTGGCTGGGCGTGGACGTTGGTGACCAGGTGCTGGTGACCTTTGCCGAAGTGCAGGGCACGCCGGCCGGCGCGGTGCCGCGGATGAAACGCTTCACCGTCAGTGGCCTCTTCGAGGCCGGCTATAACGAGGTCGATCGCGGCGTCGGCTTCGCCAACATGCAGGACCTGGAGCGCGTGCTGCGCAGCGACGGTGCCACCGGCGTGCGCCTGAAACTGCACGACATGGACCGCTCGCTGGAGGTGGGCGTGGATCTTGCGCAGAACCTCGGTGGCGCCTACCGCGTAAGCGACTGGACCCAGCAGAATGCCAACCTCTACCACTCACTGCGCATGGAAAAGGTGGTGATGGGCATCCTGCTGTCGCTGATCATCGCGATGGGTGCGTTCAACCTGGTGTCTTCGCAGGTGATGCTGGTGACCGACAAGCAGGCCGACATCGCCATCCTGCGCACCCTCGGCCTGACCCCGGGTGGCGTGATGCAGGTGTTCATGGTGCAGGGTTCGCTGATCGGCATCTTCGGTACGCTGGCTGGCCTGATCGGCGGCATCACCCTGACCCTCAACCTGGAACGCATCCTCGGCGCCATCGAGAGCGTGTTCAACGTCAAGCTGCTGCCGGAGGATGTGTACTACATCACCGGCCTGCCGACCGACATGCAGACGGGCGACGTGGTGGCGATCACCGTGGTCGCGCTGCTGATGAGCTTCCTGGCCACCCTGTATCCCGCCTGGCGGGCAGCACGCACCCAGCCGGCGGAGGCCCTGCGTTATGAATAAGGTCTTCAACCGCGGCGACGAAGTGATCCGTGCCGAAGCACTGGGCAAGACCTACGCTGAAGGGCGCATGCAGACCCCGGTGTTCGATGGGCTGGACCTGACCGTGACCGCCGGCGAAACGGTGGCGATCATCGGTGCCTCCGGCGCCGGCAAGAGCACGCTGTTGCACCTGCTGGGTGGCCTGGACATTCCCACTGCCGGTGAGGTCTATGTGACCGGCCAGCGCATGTCGGCGCTGTCGGATACCGCGCGCGGTCTGCTGCGCAACCAGGCGCTGGGCTTCGTCTACCAGTTCCATCACCTGCTGCCGGAGTTCACCGCGCTGGAAAACGTGATGATGCCGGTACTGCTGGCTGGCACTGCGGTAGCAGAAGCGAGCGGCCGGGCCACCACGCTGCTGGAAGCGGTCGGCCTCGGCCATCGCCTGGATCACAAGCCGGGCGAGCTGTCTGGTGGTGAGCGGCAGCGTGCTGCGGTGGCGCGGGCACTGGTCAATCACCCGGCCTGCGTGCTGGGCGACGAGCCTACCGGCAACCTGGATGACCGCACGGCGGCAACGGTGTTCGAGCTGATGCTTGAACTCAACCGCGCGCGCCATACCAGCCTGGTGCTGGTGACCCATGACCGCAGCCTGGCGCGTCGCCTGGACCGGGTGCTGGAACTGCGGGAAGGGCGCCTGCACGCACTGGCCCACGCCGACGTCTGAGGCGCTGGGCCCGCTTTGGTGGAAGCCGACCTGGGTCGGCTGCTCCTTCAGGGCAAGCGCCAAGCAAGGTTGGCGTCTACCGTGGTCCGGCCAGCAGCCGCCGACCGGCGGCTGAATGGGCTGCCGGTCGTCGCGCCAGCGTTGCGAGCCCGGGCGCATGATGGCGACAGTTCCCCGAGGAGATCGCCATGAAGACCCCGATCCTGCTGGCCGGCCTCTGCCTCGCCCTGGTCGCCTGCGCGACCACCGGCCGGCTCAGCAGCGCCGAGAAGCTTGACCTTTACCGCGCCCACGCCGGTGCGCCGCAGAGCGACATGCAGTTCTTCGGCACCCTCAATGGCTGGACCGAACTGGGCGACAGCGCACTGGCGGTCTGGACGCGCCCGAGCGAGGCCTACCTGCTGGAGCTGAGAGGCCCCTGCCAGGACCTGCCGTATGCCACCGCCATCGGCCTGACCAGCCAGATGAATCGTGTTTCGGCGCGCTTCGACAAGGTGCTGGTGCGCGACCCTACCGGTGGCCCGCGCATGCCGTGCTTCATCGACAGCATCCGCAAGCTGGATGTGAAGGCGCTGCGCGCGTCCGAGCAGGAGCTGCGCCAGGCGCAGGTGCAGGAGCGCGAGGAATCCGGGAAGTAAACGGGTAGCGCCGGGCCATGCCCGGCGGATGCCTGGACGCCGGGCATGGCCCGGCGCTACCGGCAGGTCAGGCTTCCGGAACGAAGCCAGCCGGCTTCTCTGCGTCCTTCTCGAACAGGAACTTGACCAGTTCGCCTTCAAGAAACGCACGATGCTCCGGGGTGCGCGGCGACAGCCGGTTCTCGTTGATCAGCATGGTCTGGTGCGCCAGCCATGCGGCCCAGGCCTGCTTGCCGATGTTGTTGAAGATGCGCTGGCCCAGCTCGCCGGGGTAGGGCACGAAGTCCAGGCCCTCGGCATCGCGTTGTTCGTACTGGCAGAAGACGGTTCGGGGCATGGCACTCACTCGTGGTTGCGGGATTTCTTGGAAGTTCGTTTTGGCGTCCTGATCGTGGCGCCGTCGAGCAGTTTGCGGATCGGCGCTGGCAGGCCCAATGCGGGTAGCTCGTCGTTGGCGACCCAGCGCAGCGTGGGTTCTTCCACGCGCAGGCCGCGCACCTTCCGTGACAATATTTGCAGGTGCAGCCTGTAGTGGCTGAAGGTGTGCTGCAGCACCGGCAGTTCCTCTGCATCTTCCAGCGAGCCGTCGACATGTGCGTCGAACCAGTCCTGCAGGTCGCTGCCGGCCTCCGCCTGCGGCAGCGTCCACAGCTGCGCCCAGATGCCGGTGTCCGGCCGCTTCTGCAGCAGCACGCGCTGCTGGGCGTCACGCAGCAGCAGAGCCACGGCTTCGCGCTCCGGCAGGGTCTTGCTGGGCTTGGGCGTGGGCAGTTCAGCGGTGCGGCCTTCGCGGCGTGCCACGCACGTGTCCTGCAGCGGGCAGATGACGCAGGCGGGCTTGGCCCGGCTGCATACGGACGCGCCCAGGTCCATTTGTGCCTGGGTGTAATCGGCCATGCGACCGGCCGGCACCTTCGCCACGTGTGCCTCGGCGATCGCCCATAGCTGCTTTTCGATGACTGGCAGGCCGGGGAAGCCGTCGATGCCGTGATAGCGGCTGAGCACGCGCTTGACGTTGCCGTCAAGGATCGCGAACGGGTCGTTCCAGGCCTGGCTGAGGATCGCGCCAGCGGTGCTGCGGCCAATGCCGGGCAGGGCATGCAATGCATCGAAATCGCGCGGCAGGTCGCCGCCGTGCAGTTCCACGCAGCGCTTTGCAGCGGCATGCAGGTTACGCGCACGGGCGTAGTAGCCAAGCCCTGCCCACTGCGCCATCACCGCGTCATTGCTGGCGGCGGCGAGGTCGGGCAGGGTCGGGAAGTGCTGCAGGAACCGCAGGAAGTACGGGATGACCGTGGTCACCTGGGTCTGCTGCAGCATGATCTCCGACAACCAGACCCTGTAAGGGCTGCGCGGGTGCTGCCAGGGCAGGTCGTGGCGGCCGTGGTCGTCGAACCAGTGCAGCAGGCGAGCGATGAAGTCGTCTTGCTGGGGGTTGTCGGCGCTGGCGTGCGGCTGGCGGGGCATGGGTGTTCCGGGGAAGGCAGCCACCCGTAGGGTGGCTCTACTGCATTGCGGTTGCGGTGCAGTAGAGCCACGCCATGCGTGGCTGCACGGTGTATCAGGCGCCCAGCGCTTCGGGCAGCAGGGCGTCGACGAAGGCTTCCGGGTCGAACACGCGCAGGTCTTCCGGGCGCTCGCCGATGCCGGCAAAGCGGATCGGAATGCCGAACTCGCGGGCCAGTGCGAACACCACGCCGCCCTTGGCAGTGCCGTCCAGCTTGGTCACCACCAGGCCGGTCACGTTCACCGCAGCATTGAACTGGCGCAACTGCGACAGCGCGTTCTGGCCGGTGGTGCCGTCGATCACCATCAGCACCTCATGCGGCGCGGTGGGGTCGATCTTGCCGAGCACGCGGCGGATCTTGCCCAGCTCGTTCATCAGGCCGGACTGGGTGTGCAGGCGGCCGGCGGTATCGGCGATCAGCACCGAGGTGCCACGGGCCTTGCCGGCCTGCAGCGCGTCGAACGCCACCGACGCGGCATCGGCGTTCTGCCCCTGCGCGACCACGGCCACGCCGTTGCGCTCGCCCCAGGCCTGCAGCTGGGCCACGGCAGCGGCACGGAAGGTGTCGCCGGCGGCCAGCATCAGGCTGTGGCCATCATCCTTGAAGCGCTTGGCCAGCTTGCCGATGGTGGTGGTCTTGCCGACACCATTGACGCCGACGGTGAGCACCACGAAGGGCTTGGCGTTGCGGTCGATCACCAGCGGCTTGGCGACCGGTTGCAGGATCGCGATCAGCTCGGCGCGCAGCGCGGCCAGCAGCGCATTGGCATCAGCGAACTCGCGCGACTTCATGCGCTTGCGCAGGCCCTCGACCAGATCGGTAGTGGCACCCACGCCGACGTCGGCAGTGATCAGTGCGGTTTCCAGTTCGTCCAGCAGGTCGTCGTCGAGCTTGGGATTGCGCGAGAACAGGCCACCGAAGCTGCGCGCGATGACGCTGTTGCGCAGGCGCTCGCGCCAGCCGGGCTTGCCGGCCGGGGCTGGCGGGGCATCCACCAGAGCTGGCAGGTCGGCGGCCGGGGCGGTTGGTTCCTCGACCGGAATGACCGGAGCCAGAGGGGCCAGCACGGCGGCCGCAGCCAGCACTTCGGCCTGGACGTCCTCCGGCGCGGTGACCGGCTGCGCAGCCGGTACGGCAGGCCATTCGGCGACGGGCGCCGGTTCCGGTACAGGTGCCGGTGCTGCGGCTTCGACTACCGGGATCGTGGCGGCGTCTTCGGCCGGGGCGGCTGACGGGAACGCCGCCGCCAGCTCTTCAGCCGAGTAGTGCTGGGTCTTGGGTGCCTCCGTGGCGGGGGCATCCTGGGGCTTCTTGCGGCGGAAAAAACTGAGCATTGGCAAAAGGCGCTGAAATCAGGGGGATATGCTACCACTCGGGCCTGTCGGGCTGATGTGGACTCAAGGTCGCGGCCCGCCGGCCGTTAACCGGTCCGAAGGGCTGCGCAGCGCGGCCCGGAGACCGCCATGAACGACGTGATGGGAATCGCTCTCGGCGGGATGCGCGCGGCCCACCAGGGCGTGCAGGTGGCCGCGCACAACGTGGCCAACCTGGCGACTCCTGATGCCCGACGCCTGCAACTGCTGCGCAGTGAGGCGGAGCAGGGCGGGGTGCAGGCCGCGATGACCCCTGCCGACGCCGATGCTGGCGCGCCATTGGGGGACCTGCTGGCGGCGAAAGCCGAGGTGGTGGCCTTCGCCGCCAATGCCACGGTGATACGGCGCCAGGACCAGATGCTGGGTTCGCTGCTGGATCGGGAGGTCTGAGCCGCCCGGCTTTGGTGGGTGTCAACCTGGGTTGACACGCTCGCCCCCCTGAGTAGGTGCCAACCTTGGTTGGCACGCTTTTGGGGCGCCAACCAAGGTTGGCCTCTGCTGCAGTGCCAACCAAGGTTGGCACCAACCAGAGCATCGCCGGGCCATGCCCGGCGACCACCGCCTCGATCAGGCCGACAACTCCAGCAGCAGCTTGTTCAGGCGCGCCACATAGGCGCCGGGGTCCTTCAGGCTGTCACCGGCGGCCAGTGCGGCCTGGTCGAACAGTACCCGGCCGAGATCATCGAAGCGTGCGCCGTCGGCTTCTGCATCCAGCTTGGCGATCAGCGGATGGCCCGGATTGATCTCCAGCACCGGCTTGCTGTCCGGCACCTTCTGCCCGCTGGCTTCGAGGATCTGGCGCATCTGCAGGCCCAGGTCCTGCTCGCCGATGGCCAGCACCGCCGGCGAATCGGTCAGGCGGTGCGAGACGCGCACGTCGGCCACGTCATCGCCCAGTACCGTCTTCAGGCGCTCGACCAGGCCCTGCTTGTCCTTGGCCGCCGCTTCCTGTTCCTGCTTGTCCGCTTCGGTTTCCAGCGCGCCCAGGTCGAGGTCGCCGCGGGCGATGTCGACGAAGCCCTTGCCGTCGAAATCGGTCAGGTAGCCCATCAGCCACTCGTCGATGCGGTCGGTCAGCAGCAGCACTTCCACGCCCTTCTTGCGGAACACTTCCAGGTGCGGGCTGTTGCGTACCTGGCTGTAGCTCTCGCCGGTGAGGTAGTAGATCTTGTCCTGGCCTTCGCTCATGCGGCCGAGGTAATCGGCCAGCGACACAGTCTGTGCATCGCCGTCGCCACGAGTGGAGGCGAAGCGCAGCAGCCCGGCCACCTTCTCACGATTGTTGTAGTCCTCGGCCGGGCCTTCCTTCAGCACCTGGCCGAATTCCTTCCAGAACGTGGCGTACTGCTCCGGCTTGTCGGTGGCCAGCTTTTCCAGCATGTCCAGCGAACGCTTGGTCAGCGCGGCCTTCATCGAATCGATGACCGGGCCGGACTGCAGGATCTCGCGCGAGACGTTCAGCGAAAGGTCGTTGGAATCGACCACGCCCTTGATGAAGCGCAGGTACAGCGGCAGGAACTGCTCGGCCTGGTCCATCACGAACACGCGCTGCACATACAGCTTCAGGCCCTTGGGCGCATCACGGTGATACAGGTCGAACGGCGCGCGGCCAGGCACGTACAGCAGCGAGGTGTACTCCAGCTTGCCTTCGACCTTGTTGTGGCTCCACGCCAGCGGATCGCTGTGATCGTGTGCAACGTGCTTGTAGAACTCGGTGTACTCGGCGTCGCTGATCTCGGTGCGCGGACGGGTCCACAGCGCGCTGGCACGGTTGACGGTTTCCCATTCGGCCGCGGCGCCTTCTTCGCCACCTTCCTTCGGCATCTGGATCGGCAGGCCGATATGGTCCGAGTACTTCTTGAGGATGCTGCGCAGGCGCCAGCCATCGGCGAAGCCGTGCTCGCCGTCCTTGAGGTGCAGCACGATGCGGGTACCGCGCTCGGCCTTGTCGACGGTGGCCACTTGGAAATCGCCTTCGCCGCGCGAGGTCCAGCGCACGCCTTCGCCTGCGGCCAGGCCGGCGCGGCGCGAGGTCACTTCCACTTCGTCGGCAACGATGAAGGCGCTGTAGAAGCCGACGCCGAACTGGCCGATCAGCTGCGAATCCTTCTTCTGGTCGCCGGACAGCTGGCGCAGGAAGTCGCCGGTGCCGGACTTGGCAATCGTGCCCAGGTGGGCGATGGCTTCGGCGCGGCTCATGCCAATGCCGTTGTCGTCGATGGTGATGGTGTGGGCGGAGGGATCGAAGCTGACGCGCACGCGCAGTTCGCTGTCGCCTTCCAGCAGCGCCGGCTGGGTCAGGGCCTCGAAGCGCAGCTTGTCGGCGGCGTCGGCGGCGTTGGAGACCAGCTCGCGGAGGAAGATTTCCTTGTTGGAGTACAGCGAGTGGATCATCAGCTGAAGCAGCTGCTTGACTTCGGTCTGGAAGCCAAGGGTTTCGGTCTGGATGGTGTCGGTCATCGATAGGGCTCCATGTGCAATGCCGCGCCAGCGCGTGCGGCCTCGCCAAGGGGTATGGCTGATTGTCCCGAAATCAAGGGGTTGGTCGGCCGGGCTGCGCCCGGCACCCGCAGAGGCCAGAGCAACAGCCGAAGCAACAGCGGGCTATCCGTGGGATGGCGGGGCACTGTGGGTTTGCGGGGACGCCGTAAACCCCGCTCCGCGGTCCGGCCCAGCCGCTGGCGGCTGTGCGTTCGGGCGCTTGCGAAGCAGTGCTTCGCAAGCAAAGCGCCCTCACCCTTGGGGGCTTGGTCGCGGCATCCATGCCGCTCACACCCCGCAAACCCACAGTGCCCCGCCTTCGACAGTTGGCTGGCAGCCAGTGGATCCACGCCATGCGTGGATGAAATCTCTCAGATATCGAAATCCAATCCAGGGTCAGATCCGTTTTCCCACGGAAAACGGATCTGACCCCGCCTGTATGTCGAGCATCGGATCGCGTCTGGGGTAGAGCCCCCTGAGTCAGGGGGCGGCCGCGAAGCGGCGGGGGTATGGAAGCTGGTAAGTGGGGCCCGCGTTTCGCGCAGCGAAGCGTGGGAGCGACAGCGCGCATGCGTTGGCGCGTCCCCGGGCGCCGCCCGGCCGAACTACAATCCCGCTCATGCTGAAATTCTCGAATACCCGCCGGGGGCGCCGGTGAGCGGCCGTGGGGGCAATGACGGTCAGGTCCGCATCATCGGCGGGCGCTGGCGCAATACCCGCCTGCCGGTGCCGACCCTGCCAGGGCTTCGGCCCAGCAGCGACCGCGTGCGCGAGACCCTTTTCAACTGGTTGATGCCCAGACTGGGCGGCGCGCGGGTGCTGGACCTGTTCGCCGGCAGTGGCGCGTTGGGCCTGGAGGCGGTCTCGCGCGGCGCCGCCCACGCCACTCTGGTCGAGCGCGACGCGCAGCTGGGACGCAATCTGACCGCGGCCGTGGCCAAGCTGCAGGCCGCCGACCAGGTCACCGTCGTGCAGGCCGATGCCCTGCGCTGGCTGCAGGGGGCGCAGGCGCAGCAGGCCGATCTGGTGTTCATCGACCCACCGTTCGCCGACGGGCTTTGGCAGGACGTGCTGGCCCAGCTGCCGCGGCACCTGGCTGCCGATGCCTGGCTGTACCTGGAATCGCCGGCCGGCCACGTGCCGGTGCTGCCGTCGGACTGGCTGCTGCACCGCGAGGGCGGCACCCGCGAGGTGCGCTTTGCCCTGTACCGCCGCGCCACTGCTACACTTTGACCTCATCTGAACATCTGCACCCGCCCATGACCGTGGCCAACCGCCGCATTGCCGTGTATCCCGGCACATTCGATCCGATCACCAACGGTCATATCGACCTGGTCAGCCGGGCCGCGCCGCTGTTCGAAAAAGTCGTGGTCGGCGTGGCGCAGAGCCCGTCCAAGGGCCCGGCGCTGCCGCTGGAGCAGCGCGTGCAGCTGGCACGCGGCGCCCTGGCCCATCACGGCAATGTCGAGGTCATCGGCTTCGATACCCTGCTGGCGCATTTCGTACGTTCGGTGCAGGGCGGGGTGCTGCTGCGCGGCCTGCGCGCGGTGTCCGACTTCGAATACGAATTCCAGATGGCCAGCATGAACCGCCACCTGATCCCCGAGGTCGAGACCCTGTTCCTGACCCCGGCCGAGCAGCACAGCTTCATTTCGTCCTCGCTGGTCCGCGAGATCGCCCGCCTGGGTGGCGACGTGTCCGGCTTCGTGCCGGCCGCGGTGCTCGAAGCCCTGCGCAAGGTCCGCGAAGCGAAGGCGGCACAGTCGTAAGCCCCGCTGTACCCGCACCCCATTACGTACACCACCACGCACCATTCCGGGAGGAAACCCATGAACACCACCATGCGCGCGATGCTGATCGCTTCGTTGGCCCTGGCCTTCACCGCCTGCAAGAAGGAAGAGGCCGCTCCTGTCGACGAGGCCAAGCAGGCCCTGGTCGCGCCGTCCAAGGATGACGATGCCGGCTGGAAGAAGTACCTGCAGGAAGTGGCCATCCAGAACATGGGCAACATCAGCAACAGCCCGTTCCTGTACTACCTCTCGCCGGAATCGGACCCGGACTTCCAGGCCAAGTACGAGCGCCAGACCGAGAGCGCGACCCAGGCGGTGGCCCGTGGCGTGCAGCCGGGCAACATGCTGGCCTTCGGTTCGTCGGCCTCGGGCAAGATGGCTGACATGATCCAGGCTGTGTTCAAGGACGTGGCGCCGGATTCGATGAAGGGCGTGCGCGTCGTCTTCATCGGCCAGTCGGCCGACAACGCCCGCGTGCAGGCGGCGGTCCAGCCGACCGGCGCCGAGTACATTTTCGTCGAAGCCAAGTAATACCGAGCCATGGCGGCCATGCTCCGGCATGGCCCGGGCGGCACCCCGCAAGGATGCCGCTGATGACCTGACCGGCCCGCGCGCCCGCGCTGGCCGGTCCTTTGTCCCAAGGCGCGGGCGAGGAGTATCGCCATGTCGCTGAAAATCAACGAGCTCTGCGTCAACTGCGACGTCTGCGAGCCGGCCTGCCCGAACCAGGCCATTTCGATGGGTGAAACCATCTACGTGATCGACCCTGCGCGCTGTACCGAATGCGTCGGTCATTTTGACGAGCCACAGTGCGTGGTCGTCTGCCCGGTCGAGTGCATCGACCCGGACCCGGAGATCGTGGAAACGGAAGACCAGCTGCTGGCCAAGCTGCGCCAGCTGCAGCACGATCACCCCGAACTCTACGCGGAGCCCCCATCCGAATGAAGACGCTGATCGTTCGCCCCCTGTTGCTGCTCGGCCTGCTGCTGAGCCCGATTGCCTGGGCCGGCAGCCCGGTCCGTGCCGAGCGCCCTGATGGCGCCGCCATTGCCAGCGGCCATGCGCTGGCCACCCAGGCCGGTATCGACATCCTGGCCCAGGGCGGCAACGCCTTCGACGCAGCAGTGGCGGTGTCGTCCACGCTGGCGGTGGTCGAGCCGATCAGTTCCGGTCTGGGCGGTGGCGGCTTCTTCCTGCTGCACGATGCGGCCACCGGAAAGGACGTGATGCTGGACGCGCGCGAGACCGCGCCGGCCGCCGCGACCCCGCAGGCCTTCCTCGACAAGCAGGGCAACCTGGACCGTGACCGCTCGGTCAACGGCGCCTGGTCGGCCGGCATCCCGGGCCTGCCTGCAGCGCTGGTCGAACTGTCGGCCAGGCACGGCAGGCTGCCGTTGTCGGCCTCGCTGCAGCCGGCCATCCGCATCGCACGTGAAGGCTTCCCGGTGTACGAGCGCATGGCCAAGGGCTATGCCTCGCGCCGTGAAGTGATGGAGCGCTATCCCGGCACGCGCGAGGTCTACCTGCGTAACGGAACGCCGATCGCTACCGGAGACCTGTTCAAGCAGCCGGAACTGGCGCAGACGCTGGAGCGGCTGGCTGCGGGTGGCTTCGATGGCTTCTACAAGGGCCAGACCGGAAAGCTGTTGCTGGCCGGCGTGAAGCAGGCCGGCGGCAACTGGACCGCTGAAGAGCTGGCCGGTTATCGCGTGAAGCAGCGCGAACCGATCGTGTTCAACTACAACGGCTGGAAGATCACCACCGCGCCGCCGCCGTCATCCGGAGGCATCGCGCTGGCCAGCATGCTGCAGATCCTGGAAGGCTGGGACATCAGGAAGATGGACCCGGCGCACCGCACCCACCTGGTGGTGGAATCGATGCGCCGTGCCTACCGCGACCGTACCTTCTTCCTCGGCGATCCGGACTTCGTGCAGATCCCGCAGAAGGTGCTGACCAGCAAGGACTACGCGCAGGGCCTGCGCGCGACCATCCATCCGGAGAAGGCCACGCCCAGCGACCTGCTGTCGGGCAACCCGACGCCACTGGAAGATGACGAGACCACGCACTTCTCGATCATCGACCGTGACGGCAACCGCGTCGGCGCCACCCAGACCGTCAACCTGCTGTACGGCTCGGGCCTGATTCCGAAGGGCACCGGCGTGCTGCTGAACAACGAGATGGACGACTTCGCGCTGAAACCAGGCACGCCCAATGCATTCGGCGTGATGGGCTACGAGGCCAATGCGCCGAAGCCGGGCAAGCGCATGCTCAGCTCGATGACGCCGACCTTCATGGAAAACAGCGACAAGGTGATCGTGCTGGGCACCCCGGGTGGCAGCCGCATCATCACCATGGTGCTGCTGGGCATCCTCGGCTACGACGCCGGCCTGGACGCGCAGCAGGTTGCTGCGCTGCCGCGCTATCACCACCAGTGGCTGCCGGACCTGATCGAAGCTGAGGACGATGCATTCGACGCGGCGACGGTGAAGCAGCTGCAGGCGATGGGCCACAAGATCGACCTGCCGGGCAATGTCGCCGCAGGCGGCCGCGGTTCCAGCCACGTGTGGGGCAACCTGCAGACCGTGGAATGGGACCGCAAGGCGAACCGACTGTTCGGCGGCAGCGACCCGCGCAATCCGGTGGGCAGTGCCCAGGTCGTGCCGGCCCATTGACGTGGGAGTGCCGGCCACTGGCCGGCACTTCGGCGGATATCGAAACCCCGTCTTCGCCGGCGGGGTTTTCCGTTTGCTTTCTAGCGATTATTTAACGGTCCGGCGCCGATAATCGACACATGAAACTCTGGTCTATTCGTGGAAACTCGCAACGCCTTGATGGCGGCGCGATGTTCGGCAACGCGCCGCGCGCGTTGTGGGAAAAATGGGCGGCACCGGACGAGCTCAATCGCATCGAGCTGGCCTGCCGTGCGCTGCTTGCCAGTCCGCTGGAAGGCAAGACCGTGCTGTTTGAAACCGGTATCGGGGCGTTCTTCGATCCGCGCATGCGCGAGCGCTACGGCGTGCAGGAAAGCCAGCACGTGCTGATCGATTCGTTGCGCGAAGCCGGCTTCGAGCACGAGGACATCGACGTGGTGGTGCTCAGCCACCTGCATTTCGATCATGCTGGCGGCCTGCTGGCGGCATGGAGCGAAGGGCGCGAGCCCGAGCTGCTGTTCCCCAACGCAACCTATGTGGTCGGTGCGCAGCACTGGCAGCGCGCCGTGCAGCCACACCCGCGCGATCGGGCCAGTTTCATTCCTGAGCTGCCCGGCCTGCTGCAGGCCAGTGGCCGCCTGGAAGTGGTGGAGGGGGAGTACTCGAAGGCACTTGGCCGCAGCGTGCGCTTCAGCTACAGCGACGGGCATACGCCGGGGCTGATGCTGGCCGAGATCGTTGGTCATGCGCATGCCGGTGAAGATGCGCACGGTGGCGTGGTGTTCTGTGCCGACCTGATCCCGGGGCGCTCATGGGTTCACGTGCCGATCACCATGGGCTACGACCGCAACGCCGAGCTGCTGATCGACGAGAAGCGGCAGTTCCTTGAAGACAAGCTGGCGCGCAACGTGCGGCTGTTCTTCACCCACGACCCGCAGGTGGCGCTGGCGCAGCTGGGCCGTGATGACAAGGGACGTTTCGTGACCCTGCACGAACAGGGCGAGCTGAAGGCGCGCGCCCTGGGTTAACGGCAGAGCCGAGCGTGGGCTCGGCTCTACATCACTCTCGTTACGACGCCTTCAGGCAGCTGCTCATGAAGGTCTTGCGCGCATCGCCTGCCAGCTTCTTCGCACCCGCGTCGGCATTGCACTTGCGCATGCGTTCCTGCTGTGGATTGACCGCCTTGGTTTCGGCGGCGTGGCCGCTGAGGCAGGAACTCTGCGCGGTCTTGTAGGCATCACCCTTCAGCCCCTTGTTCTTGGCCGAACATTCGGCCATGCGCTGCTGCTGCGGGGTGGTGGCGTTCGCAGCCAGGGGCAGGCCAACCAGCAGGACGGCGGCCAGCAGGAAAGCGGCTTTCATCGGAATGCTCCAAGCGGTGGCGGGTGCGCGGAGCATTCGCTTCCGACCGGTAAGGCCACGTGAAGGATCACGCGTCGGCCACGCCCGCGTCCACGGGCGTTCACGTGCCGCGGCGAAGCGCGCCCGCGAGTGGTTGGCGGATCAGAGCCCTCTCCTGCGGAGAGGGACCCGACCCGTTCACCGGGATTACCCGACGCGGGTTCCGAAGATGCGGTCGCCGGCGTCGCCCAGGCCCGGCAGGATGTAGCCCTTGTCGTTGAGCTGGGCATCAATGGCCGCGGTGTAGATCTCCACGTCCGGATGCACGGCCTTGACTGCTTCGATGCCTTCGGGCGCGGCCACCAGGAAGATGCCCTTGATGCGACGGGCGCCGGCGCGCTTGAGCATGTCGATGGTGGCGATCAGCGTGCCGCCGGTGGCCAGCATCGGGTCGAGGATCAGTGCGTCGCGCTCTTCCAGGCGGCCGGTCAGGCGCTCGAAGTAGGGCACCGGCTGCAGGGTTTCCTCATCGCGCTGCAGGCCCACCACGCTGACACGGGCGGCCGGGATCAGCGACAGCACGCCGCTGAGCATGCCCAGGCCGGCACGCAGGATCGGCACCACGGTGATCTTGGCGCCGGCAATGCGCTGAACCGTCACCGGGCCGGCCCAGCCGGGCAGGGTGTGCGGCTCGGTGTCCAGGTCGGCGGTGGCCTCGTAGGCCAGCAGGGTACCCAGCTCGTTGGCCAGTTCGCGGAAATCCTTGGTGCTGAGCGCGGCATTGCGCATCAGGCCGATCTTGTGCTGCACCAGCGGGTGGCGCACTTCGACGATCTTCATGGTCGGGAAGGGGGAAAGGAGAGAGAGGAGGCCATTTTGCCGGATTGGCGTGTCGAATCCCAAACCGGCCCCGGAGCGGCGTGACCGGAAATGTGCAGGTGCATGTCATGGCCATGCAACCTTGCGGACATATCGTGCAGACCCATTCTTAACAGGAATGGGGATTCCCAGTGCATATCAAGACTCCGTTGGCCGTTGCCATCACCCTGACCCTGGCAATGGGGGCCGCAGCACCGCTGCAGGCGGCCGGGCAGCAGGCGGTAGCCGCCACCGGCGCCGTGGCCGCCGACGCGGTCGACCTGGACCGCATCGAAGTACGCGCCCAGCTCGAGTCGCAGATCCGCGCAGTCGACCTCAAGCGCAGCAGCGACGCCATCGAGGATGCAGTGTCTTCCGACGCACTGGGCCAGTACCCGGACAAGAACGTGGCCGAGTCGCTGCAGCGCCTGCCGGGCATCAGCGTGACCCGCGACCAGGGCGAGGGCCGCTTCGTGGTCATCCGCGGCCTGGATGCCAATCTCAACAGCGTCAGCGTGGATGGCATCGCCGTCGGCACGCCGGAAGATTCCAGCCGCGCCGCGCCACTGGACGTTATCCCGTCCGACTCCACCGAGCGCCTGCGCGTGGTCAAGTCGCCGACCCCGGACATGCCCGGCGACGCCATCGGTGGCGCAGTGCTGGTGGAATCGGCCTCGGCCTTCGACCGCGACGGTCGCAGCCTGCGTGGCAAGATCGAAGGCAGCCACCAGCAGTTGTCCGGCGAGACCAGCCCCAAGGCCGCCTTCAACTACAGCGAAGTGTTCAACGACACCTTCGGCGTGGCCCTGGGCGTGAACTACCAGAAGCGGAAGTTCGAGTCGGACAACACCGAAGTGGAGTACGACGGCGAGGATGACGCCGCACCTGGCGACGTCACCGCGATCAACCTGCAGCACCGCAAGTACGAGATCGAGCGCAAGCGCATCGGCGCCAACCTCAACCTCGACTGGCGACCGAACGAAAACAGCAAGTACTACCTGCGCACGCTGTACAGTCAGTTCGATGATGCGGAGACCCGTCAGCGCGTGATCTTCAACTTCGATGACGCGAAGATGGTCAAGACCGGCACCGACCAGTACCGCCTGGACGGCATGCCGAAGGATTCCATCGACAAGCGCATGCGCTATCGCACCAAGAAGGAAAACGCCTTCGCGGCCAGCCTGGGCGGCGAGAACAAGTTGAACAACGCCGTGGTTGATTACCGGATCGGCTACACCCGTACCGAAGAGCGCGTGAACGACGAGATGGAGGCGCGTTTCAAGCTCAACGGCAAGGCGTTCAACGGCAGCCTGGACCAGAGCAGCCGGCTGCCCAGCTACAGCTTCGACAACCCGCAGTGGCTGGACAACAGCAATTACGCGTTCGACCGCTTCGTGCTATCGCCCAAGCAGGTGAACGACAAGGAGCACAGCGCGCAGGTCAACGTGCGCTTCGACGGCGACAGCAGCAGCATCAAGTTCGGCCTGCTGGGCCGCTGGCGCGACCGCGATGTGAATGTGGACGAGCGCGAACTGCGTGTCGGCCCGAAGGTGGCGCTGTCGAGCTGGACCACCACCTCGCCGGAACACCGCCACGGCGATATCGGTGACGGCATGGATTCGCCCGCGATGCGTGCCTATTGGGCTGCCAACGGCGGCCAGTACAGCGCCCGCCCGCAGGACGCCGGTGGCAATGCGATGACGTCGCTGGAAGAGGATTACGTGGCAAGCGAGGACATCTTCGCCAGCTATGCCATGGGTACCTGGGACGTGGGCGCACTGCGCATCATCGGCGGTGTTCGCGTGGAAAACACGCAGTTCAAGGCGATCGGCAACCAGGTGGACGTCGCTGCCAACGGCCGCAGCTTCACCGTTGCCCCGCGCGTGGCCAACAGCAGCTACACCAACGTGCTGCCGGGCCTGCACCTGCGCTATGACGCGGCCGATGACTGGGTGCTGCGCGCCTCGGCCAACAAGACCGTTTCGCGCCCGTCCTTCGGCGACGTTTCGCCGCGCGTGGGTTACAGCCGGGGTGACGAGGAAGTGCGCCTGGGCAACCCGGACCTGGACCCGTACGAGTCGAAGAACATCGACCTCTCGGTGGAGAAGTACATCGGCAGCAATGGCATCGTTTCGCTGGGCCTGTTCCATAAATCGATCGACGGTTACATCGTGGAGACCGTGCGCACCAATGATCCGGCCTACGGCGGATACGACGTGACCCAACCGATCAATGGCCGTAAGGCCACCGTGCGTGGTGCCGAATTCAATTGGCAGCAGCAGCTGGCCTTCCTGCCGGAGGGCCTGGATGGCCTGCTGGTCGGCGCCAGTGGCACCTGGCTGGATACCGAGTTCGATGCCGGCATCAAGGACCGTGCGGGCGAGGACTTCACGCTGCCGCGCGCTTCCAAGCATGTCTACAGCGCACACATCGGCTATGAAAAGTATGGTGTAAGCACGCGCCTGGCGGCCGTGTACCGCAGCGAGTATCTGGACAGCATCGGCAAGGGCCGCGCGTTCGACATCTACGTGGCACCCAACACCCAGCTCGATTTCTCGCTTGACTACAAGTTCACCCCGCGCGTGAGCGTGTACTTCGAAGCGCAGAACCTGCTGGACAAGCCATTGGAGCTTTACCAGGGCACCCGTTCGCGCACCCTGCAGATGGAAGAGTACGGCCGCACCTATGCGCTGGGCCTGAAGGTGGCGCTGTGAGGGGGCGTGGCTTCACCGTCCTGGCCGCCGCGCTGGCAGCCGCGCTGGTCGCCGGCTGCACGCCGGCCACCGGCACCGATCCGGTTGCGGGAGTAGCCGCGCCGGCCGCCGGGGGCGAGCGCGTGGTGACCACCATCGCCGAGGCCTTCCTGTCACCGATGACCCCGGCCGACAACATCGACTCGCCTGCAGCCTGGCGCGCGCCGGACGGCGCGCTGTGGCTGATCGCCACCGCCAAGGCCACCGACAAGCTGGTGGTCTACGACGGCAGCACCGGGCAGCACCTGCGTGACGTCGGCAGCAGCGGCACCGCACCGGGGCAGTTCGACCGCCCAAACGGTATCGCGGTGATCGACGACCTGCTGTGGATCGTGGAGCGCGACAATCACCGTGTGCAGGTGCTGAGCCTGCCGTACTTCACGCCGCTGGCGACGTTCGCTGCCGACGACCTGCGCAAGCCGTACGGGCTGTGGGTCGACCGCCGTGCCGATGGCTACAGCGTCTACGTCACCGACTCCTGGGACAACGGCGAGGATGCGCAGGGGCGTGACATCCTGCCGCCGCTGGCCGAGCTGGACAAGCGCGTGCGCCAGTACCACGTGTCCCGCAATGGCGCGAAGGTCGACGCGAAGCTTGTCGCCAGCATCGGTGACACCACCGAGGCCGGTGCGCTGCGCGTGGTCGAGTCGATCTGGGGCGATCCCGAGAACGACCGCCTGCTGATCGCCGAAGAGGACGAGAGCTACGCCAGCGAGTTCAAGGTCTACACCCTGGCGGGCCGCTTCACCGGCACCACCTTCGGCCGCGACGTTTTCAAGGCACAGGCCGAAGGCGTGACCCTGCGCACCTGTGGCAAGGACGGCTGGTGGATCACCACCGAACAGGGCAAGCAGCGCAGCGTGTTCCACCTGTTCGACCGGCACACGCTGAAACCGGTCGGCGCGTTCCAAGGCAATACCGTGGCCAACACCGATGGCATCTGGATGATGCAGCAACCCAGCGCGCGCTTCCCGCATGGTGCGCTGTACGCCGTGCACGACGACCAGGGCGTGGTGGCCTTCGACTGGGAGAGCATCGCCAAGCAGCTGGCGCTACCGCTGGAGTGTGGTGCATGAGCCGGCACTGCGTGATGCCTACGTTGGCACTGGGCCTGCTGCTGGCCCTCCCGTCGCTGTCGTTCGCAGCAGCCGAAGCCAATACCCAGGTGCCGGCGGGCAGCCGCCACTACGCGGCGACGACGGTACCGGACCGCATCGTCGCCTCCCCGTCGGCCGATCCCAGCCATGGGTTCGCCGTGGCCTGGCGTACCGACGGCAGCGTGCAGGCACCGCTGCTGGAGATTGCCCCCGCCGCGGATTCGCCCGCCATTGAGGGCATCCGCCAGGTGCGCGCAACGACCCGTTCGCTACAGACCGAGAACGGTCTGTCGCATCATCATCGCGCCGACATCAGCGGCCTGCGGCCGGATACCCAGTACGTCTACCGGGTGCAGGGCAACGGCAGCTGGAGCGCCTGGAACCAGCTGCGTACGCTGGCCGCCGCCGACCAGCCGCTGACCCTGCTGTACTTTGGCGACACCCAGAACAAGAACGTCAGCCATGTCAGCCGAGTGGTGCGCGCCGCGCAGAAGGCCGCACCCGAGGCGCGCATGAGCCTGTTCGCTGGCGATCTGGTCAGTGGAGGTGATGGTGCCGATGACAGCGAGTGGGGTGAGTGGTTCGCTGCGACCAGTTGGCTGGCGCAGGAGACCCTGGTGGCGCCGGCGATCGGCAACCACGAGTATTTCGAGGAGTTCGAGGACACTCCGCAGGAACGCCGCGTGCTGGGCAGGCACTGGCCGCTGACGTTCGCACTGCCGGGAAATGGTGCCACCGCTGCACAGCAGACCAGCTATTGGTTCGACGCGCAGAGCGTGCGCGTGGCCGTGGTCGATGGCACGTCAGCACTCGACCTGGGCACCGCCACGGCACAGGCACAATGGCTGGACAAGGTGCTGACCGGAAATCCCCAGCCGTGGACCATCGTGCTGCTGCACCAGCCGTTCTATTCGCCGCGCGAAGGCCGCGAGAACGCCGCATTGCGTGACGTGCTGCTGCCGGTGGTGCGCCGCCACAATGTTGACCTGGTGTTGCAGGGCCACGATCACACCTACGGCCGCCGTGGCGAAGGGCAGGCCGCAACCCCGCAGTACGTGGTGACCGTGGCCGGGCCCAAGCAGTACCGTCTCTCCGACGAGGCACGAAAGACGATGGATCCGGTGGCCGAGGACACCCAGCTGTTCCAGGTGTTGAACATCGATCCGCAGCGCCTGCGCTATGAGGCGCGTACCGTGACCGGTCGTCTCTACGATGCCTTCGAGTTGCGCCGCGATGCCAAGGGGGGCAAGCAGCGCACGGAGCTGACCGAAGGCCGCATTACGCCACGCGACTGCCCGCGCGCACAGACGGCCAAGGGTCGTACCGACCGCTGCTGGGAATGAGGAGATGCCGATGACCACACACCGCCGTATCGTTCCTCTCGCTGCCATCGGTGCGGCACTGCTGTTGCTGGCCAGTGCAGTGACCGCTGCCGATACCGTGCTGCACCCGTTCCTGGCCGACCAGCCGAAGCAGGCCCCGGATGAAGTTCACCTGGCGGTGGAGATTCCTGCCGGCAGCTTCACCAAGTACGAGATCAAGGAAGACGGCCTGGTGCATGTGGATCGCTTCCAGTCGATGCCGGTCGCCTATCCGGCCAACTACGGTTCGATGCCGCGCACGCTGGCTGGCGACAACGATCCGCTGGACGCGCTGGTGCTGACCCGTGAACCCCTGCATCCGGGCGTGATCGTGCGCTTCCGGCCGATCGGTTACCTGAAGATGATCGATGGCGGCGAGCACGACGAGAAGATCATCGGCGTACCGACCGACAAGGTCGACCCGACCTACGCCACGATCCGCGATCTGAAGGATCTGCCGGAGGTCGAGCGCCAGCGCATCGAGGCCTTCTTCCGGGTCTACAAGGACCTGCCGGCCGGGCGCAACCCGGTGCAGCTCAACGGTTGGGGCAACGCCGCCGAGGCGAGGGCACTGATCAGCGAAGCGATGAAGCGCTTCGAAAAGTAGATCCACGCCATGCGTGGATTCAGTCCAGCAACGTCTCGATGAACGATTCGGCCTGCAGGCGGTCGCCCAGTACCCGGGCCACCGCCTGTACTGCTGCCTCCTGGTGTTCAGGGCGGATGCCGCCATCATCATCGTCGTTGTAGAGGTCATCGCCGGCATCGAGGTATACGGTGCCCGCTGCAGCCAGAGCCGCCATCAGGGTCGGCACATCGGCGGTGATCTCGCCGGCATCCAGCAGGCCGGCACCGTGATGGCTGAACAGTACACGGCCATCGTCCAGGTCGAGGATGAACGGATCGGCGCTGCGATCGGCAATCACCAGCCAGTTCGATGGCCAGTCGTTGATCCGTTCGCCGCTGACGCCGTGCCATCGATAGCCGGCCTGCTGGCTCCACAGGCGTTGCAGTGGCGGTATCCAGACATCAAGGCCGGGAACGGTGATGCCGGCGCGGCCAACCCTGGCATTGATCTGTTCGCCCAGCGGCCCCACCTGCGCGTAAAAACGTGCCAGTACGGGGGGCAGCGGGAACGGGCCCTGCCAGTCACGCTCGTGCTGGGCATGCAGCAGCCCGAAGCGGGCGAATGAGGCGTGCAGATCTTCCATGTCAGAGTCCAACGGGTAGCGGCCGTGCAGCCTAGCAGACAGCGTCTGCGCGCATCGCCTTCACCACCGCTGGCTATCATGTGCGCCTTCCACAACGAAGGCAGTGCCTGTGTCGGTAGCGTTGGTATGGTTCCGCCGTGATCTGCGGCTGCAGGACAATCCGGCCCTGCAGGCCGCGCTGGATGCAGGTCACGATGTGGTGCCGGTCTACATCCACGCGCCGCACGAGGAAGGCGAATGGGTGCCCGGTGCGGCCTCCGATGCCTGGCGCCACCGTTCACTGGCCGCGCTGGATGCGGACCTGCGCGCGCGGGGTTCCTCGCTGGTGCTGCGCAGCGGCGATAGCCTGCCGGCCCTGCAGTTGCTGATCGAGCAGGCGGGCGCCGAGGCGGTGTACTGGAACCGCAAGTACGAACCGGCCACCCAGCCCCGCGACGCGGCCATCAAGCGCACGCTGCGCGAGCAGGGCATCGACGCGCAGAGCTGCAATGGCAGCCTGTTGTTCGAACCCTGGGACATTGCCACCCAGCAGGGCCAGCCGTACAAGGTATTTACGCCGTACTGGCGCAATGTACTCAGTCATTGGCGCCTGCCGGCACTGCAGGCTGCACCGGAAGCACTGGCGCCGCACGCGGTCGACAGCCTGGCATTGGATGATCTCCAGCTGGCACCGACGCTGGACTGGGATACCGGCTTCTGGGAGCACTGGCAGCCGGGTGAAGCCGGTGCGCTGGAAGCACTGTCCGTCTTTGAAGACGGTGCCCTTCGCGGGTATCGCGAGCAGCGTGACCTGCCGGACCGTGTCGGGACCTCGCGGTTGTCGCCCCATCTGCACTTCGGCGAGATCGCGCCGTGGCGCATCGCGCAAGCCCTGGAAGGGCTGCGCAGTGCGGCCACCGATGCCGACATCGACGGCTTCCTGCGCCAGCTGGGCTGGCGTGACTTCGCCTACCACCTGCTGCATCACTTCCCGAAGACGCCGACCGACAACCTCAACCCGCGCTTCGACCGTTTCCCGTGGGCCACTCCGAGTGCCACGCAGCTGCACGACTGGCAGCGCGGCAATACCGGCGTGCCGATCGTCGATGCCGGCCTGCGCGAGCTGTGGCACACCGGCTACATGCACAACCGGGTGCGGATGATCGTGGCCAGCTACCTGTGCAAGCACCTGCGCGCGCACTGGCTGCATGGCGCGCGCTGGTTCTGGGACACCCTGGTCGACGCCGACCTGGCCAATAACACCATGGGCTGGCAATGGGTGGCCGGGACTGGCGCCGATGCCGCTCCGTACTTCCGGGTGTTCAACCCCGTGACTCAGGCCGAGAAATTCGATCCGCAGGCACGGTACATCAGCCGCTGGGTGCCCGAACTGGCCGCGCTGCCGGTGAAGGCCCGGTTTGCGCCGTGGCAGCATCCGCTGCTGCTGGCGGCGCATGCCCCGGGCTATCCGCGTGCGCCGCTGGTGGACCTGGCCGCGGGCCGCGACGCCGCATTGGCGGCATACCGCCAGTCGGGGGCGGGGTAAAGGGTGACCCGAGCGATCCGGTCAGTTAGCTGAACGCGGCCCTGTCGGCGCACCGGATCATCATCCCGACGTCGCATCGGGCTGTTTATTCTCTCTGCGCCCGCAAGCCGCCGGCCCGTCCGGAAACCAAGGAGAACCTCATGATCCGCAACACCACCCGCAACGTCGCACTGGCCCTGATGAGTGCGGCCGTCCTGTCGGCCTGCGCCACCGGCGGCTCCTACGTGCAGAGTGACCAGTACGGCAATCCGACCGAGCAGCAGAACCGCACTGGTCGTAACGCGCTGATCGGTACCGCCATCGGCGTGGCTGCCGGCCTGTTGACCGGCGACAGCGCCACCGAGCGCCGTCAGCACGCATTGATCGGTGCCGGTATCGGTGCGCTCAGCGGCGCCGCGGTCGGCCAGTACCAGGATCGCCAGGAACGCGCGCTGCGCGAGCGCACCGCCAACACCGGCATCGATGTGCAGCGCCAGGGCGACAACATCATGCTGAACCTGCCGGACGGCATCACCTTCGACTTCGGCAAGGCCACCCTGAAGCCGCAGTTCTACGGCTCGCTCAACGGCGTCGCCGGTACGCTGCGTGAGTACAACCAGACCATGATCGAAGTGGTCGGCCACACCGACAGCATCGGCAGCGACGCTGTGAACAACCGACTGTCGAAGGAACGCGCCGACTCGGTCGCCCAGTACCTGATCGGCCAGGGCGTGCAGAGCGTACGTATCGAAACGCTGGGCGCCGGCAAGGCGTATCCGATTGCCGACAACAGCACCGACGCCGGCCGTGCCAAGAACCGCCGCGTCGAGATTCGGGTGATTCCGCTCAAGCAGTAACGCGTAGCGTTATTGCTTGAGCCGGTCCGGCCATCGGCCGGAGCGAAAATGCCGCCCTTGCAGGCGGCATTTTTGTGGGTGCCGAGCGTTGCTCGGCACGCCGATGGCGTATGCGGAGTCTAGCCGTGCTCGACTCACCAGAGGCAGTCGAGCGTGGCTCGACTCTACAGAAACCGGCATCGCGCGCCCGGGTAGAGCCACGCCATGCGTGGATACCCCCGGCTACGCCGCCGAAGCGGCCACCTTCTCCAGGATCCGCTTGCCGCTGCTTTCCAGAGCGGCGTCTTCCTTTTCCTTCTGCTGCTGCGCCAGCTTCGCACCCGGGCACTGCGCCAGCATGTAATTGGCGTCGAAGTTGAGCTTCTCGACCAGGAAGTCGACAAACGCACGCACCTTTGGCGAGACCAGGCGGCCGCCGGCGAACACGGCGTTGAAGTCTACTTCCGGGCCGGTCCAGCCGGCCAGCACGCGGCGCACCATGCCCGATTCAACGAACGGCTTGGCCATCACGTCGCCGGTCAGCAGCAGGCCTTCGCCACAGACCAATGCACCATTCAACGCAGACATGTCGTTGGCGGTCATCAGCGGGGTAACCGGGAAGTCGCGCAGTTCCCCACCGTTCTCGCCCAGCTGCCAGGTGAAGCGCGGCGAGTTGCCGGTGTGGTACGGCTTGCGCATCGCAAGGATGCGATGGAACTGCAGTTCTTCCGGATGCAGCGGCTCGCCGTAGCGCTCGATGTAGGCCGGGCTGGCGAACACCTGCGTCCGCAGGCTGCCCAGCTTGCGCGCGACCAGATTGGAATCGGGCAGGGCACCCACGCGCAGCGCCAGGTCCGCTTCACCGGCGATCAGGTCCAGCTTTTCGTTGCCCATGTGCATGTCCAGGCGGATCTCCGGGTACTGCGCATGGAACTGGCCCAGCAGCGGGGCGATCCAGGTGATGCCGATCGAATAGGGCACGGTGAAGCGCAGCCAGCCGCGCGGGCCGGACTGCAGCTGGCTCACCGCGCTTTCGGCCTCTTCAAGCTCGCGTGCGATGCGCTGGCAATGTTCGTGGTAGATCGAACCAGCTTCGGTCAGGCCGAGGCGGCGCGTGGTCCGGTGCAGCAGGCGCGCGCCCAGGCGCGTTTCCAGCTCCTGCACTTTGCGGCTGACCGTGGTCTTGGGCAGGCCGAGCGATTTGGCAGCGGCAATGAAGCTGCCTTGCTCGACCACTTTGACGAAGATCAGCGTCTCGTTGAGATCGTGGGACATGGTCGGGATCCTGGACGTCGGGGATGGGACAATCGTGACAGAACGATTGGACCGGGAGCGGGATGATTATTCCCCTTAATCAGGACTAATCAAGTAAAGGTTTGAGGTCTATCGTGGCGCCATTCGTTAATTGGAGCCCGTCCGCCATGAGCCTGCGCAACATTCTTGCCCGACTCCGGAACGCCGGCCAGAGCACCCTGGACCTGGCGATGACCGTCGAAGCCCGTCCGAGTTCCTTGGTACACAAGGACTTTCGTGAGTTTACCGCGCCCATGCGTCAGCAGCGTGGCGGCGCCATCCGCTTGGCCCCCCACAAGGGTGACCGGCTGCGCCGGATCGGGACTATCCCGGATTTGGGAGGAAATGTCCCGTGAATGGGATACTGACGCCCGAAGTTCTGGTCCTTGGTGGTACCGGTGCCGTGGGCCAGGGCGTGGTCGGCGCCTTGCTGGAAGCCGGCAGTCCGGTGCTGGTGGTTGGTCGCGATCCGGGCCGGCTGGCTGCGCTGCATGAGCAGTTCGCCGATGAGCCGGGCCTGGAGACGCTGCTGGGTTCACTCAGCGATGACGGCTCGGCACGCGCCCTGGCCGAACGCATCGGGCAGCGACCGCGTCCATTGGCCGCGGTGATCGCGGCCATGGGCGGGCCCTACCGTCGCGGCCGGGTGATCGACCGCAACGGCGAGGAGCTGCTCGGGGCCATGCAGGCCGACCTGATGCCGCATGTGCATTCGGTGCGCCACCTGCTGCCGTTGTTGCAGGACAACGTGCATGCGCGGCGCTATGTGATGATCGGCAGCCCGGCCAGCGCCAAGCCTTGGGCGGGCTACGGCGAGACCTCGATCACTACCGCCGCGCTGCGCATGTACGCGCAGGTGGTGCATCAGGAAGCGCAGGCGCTGGGCGTGCGCGCGCAGATGCTGGAAGTCTGCAGCCCGGTGTGTACCCCGGCCAACGCGGCCAACGCCTGCATCGAGTGGCCCAGCTCGCTGCTGGTCGGCCGCCGCGTGGTCTCGCTGCTCGATGGTTGCCGGGACAACCGCGCCATCGTCCGCTGCGACAGCAGCGATGCCGAACTGCCACGCGGCCTGCTGCACCTGGAAGTTCCCCCTTTGTGGCGCGATACCGCAGGCGTCGCTTGACCTCGACCAAGGTTGAGGTCGCAGTATGCGCCGCCGTTTTTTGCAACACGTTCCCATATTGCTGTACCACCCCTCCGTACGGATGCATGCCATGACTTCCCCCAATACCACCCCACATCGTTTCGGCCATCGCATTGCGATGGTTGGCGTGTCGATCCTCGCCGCGGCCGTGCTGGCGGCCTGCAGCGGCGGCCATGCCGAAGAGGCCGGTGCACCGCCGCCGCCGCAGGTCAGCGCCGCGCCGGTGCTGGTCAAGCAGGTCAGCCAGTGGGACGAGTTCAGCGGCCGCGTCGAAGCGGTACAGAGCGTTGAACTGCGCCCGCGCGTGTCCGGCTACATCGACAAGGTCAACTACGTCGAAGGCCAGGAAGTGAAGAAGGGCGATGTGCTCTTCACCATCGACGCCCGCAGCTACCAGGCCGAGTACGACCGCGCAGCCGCCGAGCTGGCCCGTGCCCGCACCCAGGCCAGCCTGGCCCGCAGCGAGTCAGAGCGTGCCAAGCGGCTGTCCGAGCAGCAGGCGATCTCCACCGAGACCGCCGAGCAGCGTCGCGCGGCTGCCGACCAGGCGGGGGCTGCCGTGCAGGCCGCGCAGGCGGCCCTGGATGCAGCCCGGCTCAACCTGGAATTCACCAAGGTGCGCGCGCCGATTGACGGCCGTGCCGGCCGCGCGATGGTCACCGCCGGCAACCTGGTCACTGCTGGCGACAGCGCCAGCGTGCTGACCACGCTGGTCTCGCTGGACACGGTGTTCGTCTACTTCGATGCCGACGAGAGCACTTTCCTGCGCTACGCCCAGATGGCGCGCAAGGGCGAGCGCCCGAGCGAGCGGGACAGCGAGCTGCCGGTGAAGGTCGGCCTGTCGGGGGAAGAGGGCTATCCGCACTCGGGCAAGGTCGATTTCCTCGACAACCAGGTGGCGCGCAGCACCGGTACCATCCGCGTCCGTGCGCTGCTGGACAACGCCGACCGCCAGTTCACACCGGGCCTGTTCGCCCGCGTGCAGCTGCTTGGCAGCGGCCAGTTCCAGGCCCTGCTGATCGACGACAAGGCCGTGCTGACCGACCAGGACCGCAAGTACGTCTATGTGGTCGACAAGGATGGCAAGGCCCAGCGCCGCGACATCCAGCTCGGTCGTACCGCCGACGGCCTGCGCATTGTCGAGCATGGCCTGGCCGCAGGTGACAAGGTCATCATCGACGGTGTGCAGAAGGTCTTCATGCCGGGCATGCCGGTGCAGGCCAAGGCGGTGGCCATGCAGCCACCGGCCGCAAAGCCCGCACCGGGCCGCGATGCCACCGCTGCGCTGAACCACTGATCCGCCCGCTCCTGATCCGCGTCCCCGCTTAGCTGCCGGCGCCAGCGGCAGCCTTCCCTGCCTTCGTCATATTGGCGAGGGGCGGGGCGGCTGTTGCCCGCCGAATGCCTTTCCCAGGAATTCCTCCATGGACTTTTCCCGCTTCTTCATCGACAGGCCGATCTTCGCGGCGGTGCTGTCGATCGTGATCTTCGCCGCAGGCCTGATCACGATTCCAATCCTGCCGATCAGCGAGTACCCCGAAGTGGTGCCGCCGTCGGTGGTCGTGCGCACGGTCTATCCGGGCGCCAACCCCAAGGTCATTGCCGAGACCGTTGCTACCCCGCTCGAAGAGGCGATCAACGGCGTCGAAGGCATGATGTACCTGAAGTCGGTTGCCGGCTCGGACGGCGTGCTGCAGATGACCGTCACCTTCCGCCCGGGCACCGACCCGGACGCGGCGGCGGTGAAGGTGCAGAACCGCGTGGCGCAGGCACAGGCACGCCTGCCCGAGGACGTGCGCCGGCAGGGCGTGACCACGCAGAAGCAGTCGCCCACCTTCCTGATGGTGGTGCACCTGACCTCGCCGCAAGGCAAGTACGACACTCTGTACCTGCGCAACTACGCGCGCCTGCACGTCAAGGATGCGCTGGCGCGTATTCCGGGCGTGGGTGACGCGCAGATCTTCGGTGGCGGCGACTACGCCATGCGTGCCTGGCTGGATCCGGACAAGGTGGCTTCGCGCGGCCTGACCGCCAGCGACGTGGTGCGCGCTATGCGCGAGCAGAACGTGCAGGTGTCGGCCGGCCAGCTCGGCGCCGAACCGCTGCCGGACAGCAAGTTCCTGACCCTCATCAATGCCCAGGGCCGGCTGAAGACCGAAAAGGAATTCGGTGACATCGTGCTCAAGAGCGGCACGGATGGCGAGATCGTGCGCCTGTCCGACGTGGCCCGCCTGGAACTGGGCGCGGGCGACTACACCCTGCGCTCGCAGCTGGACGGCAAGAATGCGGTGGGTATCGGCATCTTCCAGTCGCCGGGTGCCAACGCGCTGGAAATCCGCGACCAGGTCATCTCGACGATGGACGAGATGCAGAAGACCATGCCGGCCGATGTGAAGTACGAAGCGGTGTATGACACCACCATCTTCGTGCGCGATTCGATCAAGGCCGTGGTCTCCACGCTGCTGGAAGCGATCGCCCTGGTGGTGCTGGTGGTGATCCTGTTCCTGCAGACCTGGCGTGCGTCGATCATTCCGTTGATCGCGGTGCCGGTGTCGGTGGTGGGTACCTTTGCCGCGCTGTACCTGCTGGGTTTCTCGATCAACACGCTGAGCCTGTTCGGCCTGGTGCTGGCGATCGGCATCGTGGTCGACGATGCGATCGTGGTGGTGGAGAACGTCGAGCGCAACATCGAGGAAGGCCTGTCGCCCACTGCGGCGGCACACCAGGCCATGCGCGAAGTGTCCGGCCCGATCGTGGCGATCGCGCTGGTGCTGTGCGCCGTGTTCGTGCCGATGGCGTTCCTGTCCGGTGTCACCGGCCAGTTCTACAAGCAGTTCGCCGTCACCATCGCCATCTCCACGGTGATCTCGGCGATCAACTCGCTGACCCTGTCGCCGGCCCTGGCCGCGCGCCTGCTGAAGGCCCATGGTGCGCCGAAGGACGGCCCGAGCCGCCTGATCGACCGCCTGTTCGGCTGGGTGTTCCGTCCGTTCAACCGCTTCTTCAAGTCCAGCTCGGAGAAGTACGAACGTGGCGTGGCCCGCATCCTCGGCCGTCGTGGTGCGGTGTTCGTGGTCTACGCGATCCTGCTGGTCGGTACCGGCGTGATCTTCAAGCTGGTGCCGCCGGGCTTCATCCCGACCCAGGACAAGCTGTACCTGATTGCGGGCGTGAAGCTGCCGGAAGGTTCGTCGATCGCACGCACCGATGAAATGCTGCGCAAGGTGGCCAAGATCGCCCAGGAAACCGATGGTGTGGCCCACACCATCTCGTTCCCGGGTTTGAATGCACTGCAGTTCACCAACACGCCCAACACCGGTGTGGCGTTCATTCCGCTCAAGCCGTTCGCCGAGCGCCATGGCCGCACTGCCGCGCAGATCAACGCCGAGATCAACCAGAAGATCGCTGGCCTGCAGGAGGGCTTCGCGTTCGCGATGATGCCGCCGCCGATCCTCGGCCTGGGTAACGGCAACGGCTACCAGATGTTCATCGAGGACCGCGGCAACCTGGGCTACGGCGCACTGCAGAATGCCGTGCAGGCGATGCAGGGTACCGTTGCGCAGACCCCGGGCATGGCCTTCCCGATTTCCAGCTACCAGGCCAATGTGCCGCAGCTGGATGCCGAGGTGGACCGCGTCAAGGCCAAGGCACAGGGCGTGCAGCTCACTGAGTTGTTCGACACGTTGCAGACCTACCTGGGTTCGGCCTACGTCAACGACTTCAACCAGTTCGGCCGTACCTGGCAGGTGATCGCCCAGGCCGACGGTCCGTTCCGCGAGACGGTCGAGGACATCGGCAAGCTGCGCACCCGCAACGATCGTGGCGAGATGGTGCCGATCGGTTCGATGGTCACCATCAAGCAGACCTTCGGCCCGGATCCGGTGCTGCGCTTCAATGGCTACCCGGCAGCGGACCTGGCCGGCGAGGCCGACCCGCGCCTGCTGTCCTCGGCCGAGGCGATGACCAAGCTGACCGAGATCGCCGGCAAGGTACTGCCGGTCGGCATGACCACCGAATGGACCGACCTGAGCTACCAGCAGGCAACCCAGGGCAAGGCCGCCTTCATCGTGTTCCCGGTGGCGATCATGCTGGCCTTCCTGGTGCTGGCCGCGCTGTACGAGAGCTGGTCGCTGCCGCTGGCGGTGATCCTGATCGTGCCCATGACCCTGCTGTCGGCGCTGTTCGGCGTGTGGCTGACTGGTGGTGACAACAACGTGTTCGTGCAGGTCGGCCTGGTGGTGCTGATGGGCCTGGCGTGCAAGAACGCAATCCTGATCGTCGAATTCGCCAGAGAGCTGGAGATGGGCGGCAAGGGCATCGTTGAAGCCGCGCTGGAAGCCTGCCGCCTGCGTCTGCGCCCGATCGTGATGACCTCCATCGCGTTCATCGCCGGCACCGTGCCGCTGGTGCTGTCGCACGGCGCAGGCGCCGAGGTGCGCTCGGTAACCGGTATCACCGTGTTCGCCGGCATGCTGGGCGTGACCCTGTTCGGCCTGTTCCTCACCCCGGTGTTCTACGTGGCACTGCGCAAGCTGGTTACCCGCAACGGTGGCGGCCAGCTGGTGCAGCATGGCGAACCGACCATCCATCACTGACATGGAACCCCGCCGCCGCCGGCTACCGGCCGGCGGCGGCTTTTCCCTCACGAGGCATGAATCCATGAACACCCATCAGAACAAGATCGCGCTGGTCACTGGCGCTACCCGTGGCATCGGCCTGGAAACCGTGCGCCAGCTGGCCCAGGCGGGCGTGCACACGCTGCTGGCCGGTCGCAAGCGCGAAACGGCGGTGGAGCTGGCCCTGAAGCTGCAGGCCGAGGGCCTGCCGGTGGAAGCCCTGCAGCTGGACGTGACCGACGCGGCCAGCATCGCCGAGGCAGTCGAGCAGGTGCGCCAGCGCCATGGCCGCCTCGACATCCTGGTCAATAATGCCGGCATCATGATCGAGAATCCCGCGCAGGCGCCGTCGGAGCAATCGCTCGAGACCTGGAAGCGCACCTTCGACACCAACGTCTATGCGCTGGTGGCAGTCACCCAGGCCTTCCTGCCGCTGATCAGGCAGGCCAAGTCCGGGCGCATCGTCAATGTGTCCAGCATGCTCGGTTCGCAGACCCTGCATGCCGACCCGACCTCGGGCATCTACGATTTCAAGATCCCGGCCTATAACGCGTCCAAGGCCGCAGTGAACAGCTGGACCCTGAGCCTGGCCTATGAGCTGCGCAACACGCCGATCAAGGTCAATACCGTGCATCCGGGTTACGTAAAGACCGACATGAACGGCGGCAATGGCGAGATCGAAATCAGCGAAGGCGCGCGTTCCAGCGTGGAAATGGCGCTGATCGGTGAGTCCGGTGCCAGCGGCAGCTTCACCTACCTGGGCGAGGTGCTGCCATGGTGATCCGCACGTTGGCGATGGCCGTCTCCAGCCTGGTGCTGGCAGGCTGTGTCAGCGTCGGCCCGAACTACAAGGCCCCGGTACAGGAGCCGGTGGTGCTGAAGAGCGCGCAGCAGCCGGTCTTCAGTTCCGTCTCGCCGGTGGCCAGCTGGTGGGCGCAGTTCGACGATCCGGTGCTGGAGGAGCTGGTGCACGGCGCACTGTCGGACAACCTGGACCTGCGCGTGGCCGTGGCCCGCGTCAGCCAGGCCCGTGCTGTGTTCGTCGAAAGCCGTTTCGATCAGGCCCCGCACATCACCGCAGGCGGCAGTTACGACCGCCGCAAGCAACCCGATCCGCAGCTGGGTGGGCAGCGGGTGTTCAGTGAAAGCTACCAGCTCGGCTTCGACGCCGGCTGGGAACTGGATCTGTTCGGCCGCAAGCGCCGTGCTGCAGAAGCCGCGCGCGCCGACCTGGACGCCGAGCAGGCCAACCTGGCCGACGCGCAGGTGCTGGTTGCCGCTGAAGTGGCGCGCAACTACTTCGAACTGCGTGGCACCCAGAAGCGCATCGCAGTGGCCCAGCACACGTTGGAGAACCTGCGCGATACGCAGAAGCTGACCGAAGCACGCTGGGAACTTGGGGCCGGCAGCGAACTGGACGTGCAGAGCAGCCGCGCCCGCCTGAAGGCGATCGAGGCCGATATCCCGCTGCTGGAAGTAGCCGAGACGCAGTCGCGCAACCGGCTGGCCGTGCTGCTGGGCCAGCGCCCGGAAGTGCTGACGGCGATGCTGGCGCCGCAGGAAGTCCCGGCGTTCGCCAAGGCCTTGCCGCTGGGTGATACCCGCGAACTGCTGCGCCAGCGTGCAGACGTGCGTATGGCCGAGCGTCGCCTGGCTGCCGCGACCGCACGCGTGGGCGTGGCCACAGCGGACCTGTTCCCGCGGTTGTCGCTGTCAGGCTTCGTCGGCTTCCTCGGCGGCGATGCCAGTGGCCTGGTCAATGGCAGCAACAAGGCCTGGTCGCTGACGCCCTCGCTGAGCTGGGCCGCGTTCGACTTCGGCACCGTGCGTGCGCGCCTGCGTGCCAGCAAGGCTGAAGCCGAAGGCGTGGCCGCGCAGTACGAACAGGCGGTACTGCTCGCCCTGGAGGACACCGAGAACGCGCTGACCCGCTATTCCAAGCAGCAGGCACGGTTGGCAATCGTGGTGGAGCAGGCGCAGGCGGCTCGGCGTGCCGAATCGCTGGCGCAGATCCGCTATCGCGAGGGATCGGAGGACTTCCTGACCCTGCTGGACGCGCAGCGGACCCAGCTGGCAGCCGATGATGCGCTGGCGGCGGCCGAGGCCGACGTCAACGTCAGCGTGGTGGGTGTGTACAAGGCGCTGGGTGGTTGGGGTCAATCACCGCAGCCGCCAAGCGTGGCGCAGGCGCAGTAACCGCAGGGGACGGAAGCAGGGACTTCCGTCCCCTTGTTCTTTCAGGGCCAGTGGTTGGCCGGTACCTCACGCTCGCGCATGCGCACGATGCAGAAGCGATGGCCGGTTGGTGCTTCCATCACCCACCAGCGCTTGACGAAGCCTATCCGTCGCGCGCCGAGCTTCTCCAGGCGGTCGGCTTCGGCATCGATGTCGTCGCTCTCGATGTCCAGATGCACCCGTGACGGGTGATCGACGCGCTGGACTTCAACGTCCAGGCCCGCCGGAGCACCGAGCAGGTCGGCGTACTCGGCGGCGTCTTCGGCACGGGCGGGCTGCGCCTGCAGGCCAAGCGCGGCGGCCCAGAAGCGGGCGCCTTCGTCGGCGGGAATGCCCTCGCAATCGATGATGAAACCGGCCAGGCGACTCTGGTGTGCCATGCGTTTCTCCACAGTTCGGGAACAGGGGCAGGGTAGCGCGGCGTCTGCTGTGGACGTTGTCACAGTCGTGACGTTTCTGACTCTGCCGGAAGCCGTGTCCGCCGTGTAACTAGTGGGGCAGATTCCAGGGAGTACACACGATGAGCGATGACAGGCGGGATACCCAGCGCATGCTGTTTGGCGACCCGGGGCCACCCGGTGCGGGCCTTTCGGTGGCGGTCGTTGTGCTGCTGGTGCTGGCGACGATGGCCGCTGCGATCGGTTTCCTGCGACTGCCCGATCCGATGCTGGGGCTCGGGCTGATCGGTGTCGCCGTGTTCCTTGCCGTCGGCGCCCGCATCTGCCAGGCGCGCAACCAGCACCAGGCGTTGTACCGGCTGTTGTCGCGGCAGCCGCCGCCGTAGCCACGGCTGCCGCGGGAATTCAGGGCTTCGGCCAGTCCAGCTCGACCACCAGCGGGAAATGATCCGACGGCAGCACGCCGTCGATGCGACGATCATCGGTAAGGAAGCTGCGCGCACGGAAGCCACGCACCAGCACCCAGTCCAGCTGCACGGTGGCCTTGCCGGTGAAGTCGTGGAAGGTCGGGCGCGGACCCTGCGGTGTTTTCACCTGGGTACGGGTGTCCTGCAGCAGGCGGGTGAACGCCCTGTAGGTGTCACCGCCGGGCTCGCTGTTGAAGTCACCGGTCAACACCACCGGCAGGTCGTCCGGCATGGCCTGCAGGCGCTTGCCGATGAGCTCGGCACCCTTCACCCGGCGCGGTTCGTCCTCGTCGCGGTAGGGCAGGTGGGTATTGAGGAAGTAGAAGCGACGGCCATCGTCCAGGCGCCGGAACAGGGCCCAGGTGACCATACGCGGGTACAGGTTGCCCCAGCTGATGCTGCCAGGGACGTCCGGCGTATCCGAAAGCCAGAAGTTGCCGGATTCCTCGATGGCCAGCACCTTGCTGTCGTAGAACACGCCCATGTGCTCATCGCCGCTGCCACCGCGGCGGCCTTCACCGAACCAGCGGTAGCCGGGCAGGTGCCCTGACAGGTAGTCGGCCTGTTCCTTCACCAGTTCCTGGGTGCCGATCACTGCCGGGTGCGCGTCGAGGATCACCTTGACCATCGCATCACGGCGGTCGGGCCAGCGCTTGCCCGGCTCGGTGTCAGCCGGGGTACGGACGTTGAATGACATCACCTTCAACGGCGCCGGCGTGACGGCCCAGGCAACGGCAGGCAGAGCAAGCGCCAGCAGCGCACTCAGCGCCGGGCGACGGAAACGCGACAACATCGTGGAATCCCTCCATCCCATGAAAACGGTTTCATGGAGCATGCCATGGAAGGCGGGGGCAGTGGTATGCCGGGACGGGCGACTTGGAGACGCCGGGCGGGCGCTGGACGCTCCGCCCGGCAGATGCCCCTTGCCCGATCAGGGGTCGTAGATCATCCCGTTCTCGTCGCGGTTGTAGTGGTCGCTGGCCACGCGGGTGCCGTCGTCATGGACCACGTACAGCGTGCAACGCTGGTGGAACACGTTGCCGCTGATGCGGAAGGGCACGCACTCCTCCTGCAGGCCGACCTCTTCGGCTGCATTCGCCGGCGGCGAGGGCACCAGGGCCGCAAGTGCAACTACTGCAGCGAAAGAAAAAGCGGTCATTCGATTGTGCAGCGTCATTGATCACACTCCTTGTAGCCGTAGTCGGTGTCCGATGCAGATCAGTCTGCCGGGAGGTACCACTGACCGTTCTCGTCTATCCAGTACACCGACGTGAAAACGGTGCCGTCTGCCAGAGTGCGGGTGACGGTGCAGCGCTGATGCACGAGGTTGGGCCCAAGTCTTACGGGCACGCAATCGGTCGTCGATCCGGGGGACCCGGCCGCGTGGCCAGTCGCCGGTATCCCACTACCCAATGCCAACATCAATGCGGCCATCGAGGCCAGTTGCAGTTTCATAAGCATCATCCTTGCTTTCTGCAATCGCGCACATGCGCATGGCGTGTGTAACACGCGAACCAGAGCTCCGGAAGTGCCTCGCCGCGATCAGTCTTCGATCTCGCCGCGACGGCTGGCGGCACGCACTGCCTGCGCGGTGGTCGCCACACCCAGCCGTTGCCGCGCGTGGCGCAGGTGGTTCTCCACCGTGCGCGTGGAAAGCCCAAGCGTGGCCGCGATCTCAGCTTGCCGGCGCCCGGCGGCGACCCAGCGCAGCACTTCGCGCTCGCGGTTGCTCAGTGCGCTTCCCGAACGCTCGGCAGGTGATTCGGCCAGACGGCGCGCGGCCCGGAATGCTGCGGTTGCAGCAGCTTCCAGCCGCAGGCGCGCGTTGGCCGACGCGTCGATTGACGTACCGGCAACGCTGACCGCGCCTTCCAGGCCGGTGATGCCGAACACCGGCACCTGCAGCCCATGCAGGCCTTCGCCGCGAGGCTGCTTCACCACCTGGTAGCGCTCGCCGCGAACGCCCAGGCGCTTGCTCCAGAAGAACGGCGCGTTGCTGTCCAGCACGTGGCGATTGACGGGGCAGGCGTGGAGGTAGCGCGCAAGGTCGGTATCGCTGCCATCGCCGAACCAGTCGCCCTCGATCCAGTACACGCGTTGCGTACCCCGCTCCAGCCCGGTGCCGGTGGCAAACACCAGCACGCGGTCGAAGCCGAGCGGTGCCGCGATGCCTCGCAGGACTGCACCCACCGCGCTCAGCGAACTGGCGCGTTCCAGCTCCAGCAGCGCCTGCACCAGCTCGGTCATCCGGCTCAGCGCCCGGCCAAGGCGTCGAGCAGGGCGCGTGCAGCCAGTTTGCCCAGCGCATTGCCAGCCAACGGGCTGTCGCCGGTCAGCAGCAGGCGGTCCTGCAGCACGCTGCCATCGATGCCGTCATTGACGATCTGCACGCCCCGCTGTGCCAGGCGCTCACCGAAGAACCACGGCAACTGTCCAGGCATGTAGCCGATCTCCGGCGTCTGCCGGTCCATCGCATCGGGGAAGGCGCAGATGCGGTAGCCGCGGAACAGCGAACCGCCATCGGCCTCGTCCACGCCCGCAGCCAGCAGTGCGGCCGGACCGTGGCAAAGGGTGATGATGTGGCGTTGCTGGGCCATCGCCCAATGCAGGACGGACTTCACCGCGCGGCTCTGCGGCAGTCCGATCAGGGCGCCATGGCCACCGGGGATGAACACTGCAGCATAGTCCGAATCCGCATCGAGCCCGGCAACCACCTCGTCCAGTGGCAGCGGCTGGCGGAAGCACGAGGCGTAACGCTCGTACAGCCCGCCGATTTCCTTGTCCTCGTTCGGAAATGCCCACCATTCGAACTTGGCGGGGTTGCCCGACAGCGTGGCTACATCGATGCCGAAGCCGGCCTTGTCGAGGTGGTACATCGGCAGCAGGGTCTCCACCGGATGGTTGCCGGTGGAGAACAGGTGGCCATTGGCAGTTGGCAGATAGCGTTCGTCGGCAGCGATCATCAGCACCTTCCAGCGGCCATCGCGGCGCGCATCCGGGTAGTCGGCACCGGAAAGGTTGCTCTTGGGCGATGTGAACTGTGACAGCGAGTAGGGCGACGGGAAGAAAGCATCGCGCTCGGCCGGGTCGGGACTGGGCTGGCGGCTGGGCTCTTGCGTGTTCATGCAGATCTCCTGCGGGAAATGTGAGGCCAGCATAGGAGGGTGGGTGCGCACGCGCGATGAGGGATTTCCCTCAGCTGCCCACGGCTAATTGGCCTGGTTTCCGTGTTGCTGCATGTCCTCATGCAGGATCCGCCGCAGTTCGACGATGGCCGGCGTGGCTTCCTGCACGCTGTGCCCGGAGACGATCACCTTCTCCGAGTCCGCATGCGGCAGGTGCGAGCTCCAGTAGGGCACCAGCCCGTCGCTGGTCTTTCCCAGCGGACCATCGGCCTTTGCCCGCGCGATGATCGAGTGGTAGTGCACCTTCGGCGACATCGGCAGGTCTGCCACGGCGCGGACGAAGGGATCGTCCTTGTCCAGATTCTGGATGCTGTTCATCTGGTAGCCGTGCTTGCCGTCGGAGCGGTCGATCTGGCCGTCGTTGGCGATGGTGGCAACGTCTTCCAGCACGGTCAGCGGCAACCGCACCAGGCGACCGATCCAGCGGCCCAGGCGGGTGCCCGCCACATCGGTGCCGCGGTGTGGCGTGGCGATGAACACCACCCGCGACACTGCCGGTTCCGGCAGGAAGGTCAGCACCGGTGCGCCCTTGGTGCGCAGCAGTTCACGCTGTGCCGGCGTCATCTGCGCGGTTGCCAGCAGGGTATCGACCAGATGATCGCCGGAAGAGGAAACCATCAACCGCGCGATCACCCCACCCATGCTGTGCCCGACCAGGACCATGTCATGCGAAGCCTGCGCCTTGCCGCTGGGGTCGAAATGCTTGAACACCTCATCCAGCGTGTGGCGCATCGCATCGTGGCTCATCGCGATGGGCATGTTGGTGGGGTAGTAGAACTGCCAGACCTGGAAGTCCTGGCGGATCTCGTCGTCGCGCAGCAGTTCGTTGGCCACGTTGACCCAGGCTTCCGGACTGCTGGCCAGGCCATGGATCATCAGCAGTACGCGACGGTTGGGATCGTAGGGCTGCATCATGTACAGATGCGGCGTGTCGATGCCGCCCTTGCCCCCGAACAGCGAGCGCAGCGACTGCCGGCTGAAATTGGAACGGGCCAGCCACAACGCATAGCCGGCGGTGAAGTTGGCCGCCAATGGCACGTGCTGGCCGTGCAGGGTTACTTCCGAAACCTGGTAGGGATCGTGAATCTCCAGCTCCGGCTCGTCATCGTGCAGCACTTCCCACAGGTTCTTTCCCGAGAAGCGCAGCAGCACCGTCATCGATGGCGAAGGCATCTCGCTCCAGCTCTGCGTGGCGGAAGGGCTTGCCTGCACCGCTGCCGGCGTAGTGCTGGGCGTGGTTGCGGCCGGGTCATCCATCACGGCCACCAGTTCGGCACCGAAGCCATCGCGGCGGTGCACGCTGCGCAGCGTGCCGGTGAACGACAGCGAGGCGGCGGGTACCAGCTCGGTCGGTGTACGCTCGTCCAACGCCGATGCTTCCCCTGGAGGGGCCAGCACGAACGTCCAGCGGCCCAGCTGGAGATGGTTGGCATCGTTGTGCACGCGCCCGGTGGCGTAGGCGTCGTACAGCTGCACCGACGCCTCCTGCACGGCCAGGTTGTAATAGTCGCGCACCTGGGTCTGGCGGTCTTCGAAGCCGCGCTGGTTGGCGGTGCGCTCGGTGAAGAACAGGTAGGCGTAGGCCTGGCGCGCGACCTGCATCCATGCGTCCAGGCGCGGCTGGAAGTCGGCATCCAACTCGTTGATTGCGGTCTTGGCGCGACCCGAGGCGGAGTACTCGCGCTTCGGCGCCGGCAGGGTCATCGCATACTGCAGCCACAGCTCGGCCAGGCTGGAGCGCTTGTCCTCCTCGCGCACGACGATGCTGGCTTCCATCGCTTCGATGCAGGGCAGGCCGGGCTTGGCGCAGACACCTTCATCAAGGCCGGCCACGCGCAGCGTCTCCGTGGTCGCCGCACTGAGCTTGCCGGAGGTGAGGATGTCACCGCGCTTGAGCGCGATGTACTGGCCGGGCGTGACCGAGGCGACCTGCACCGAAGGCCCGAACTGCCGCAGCGTCGCGCAACCTCCCAGGCTGAGCAGCGCGGTGATGATGAGGGTCGTGCGGCCGATCAAGCCCAAGCCCGTGGTAGCCATGCGATCCTCCTGCGCGGAGGCGCCACTCTAGCGGTCGGTCTGTCAAAGTGGAATCCACTGGCCGGATTGGGCCTGGCGATGCGTCCGCCGTGCGATCCGGGCATTCCCGTGTGACACTGTGGTGGAACGTGCTTGGTGATCGTGATGACCTGGCTGGAAACACGTGTTCCCCCGCCCGTGGTGATGCTGCTGTGTGCAGCTGTCGGCTATGCAGCGTGCAGGCTGTGGCCGGGTTCTGCCTTTCGGGCACCGGTGCCGGCGCTACTGGCGGGTCTGACGATGGCGCTCGGTGTGGTGCTCAACCTGCTGCCCAAGGTCTCCTTCCGGCGGGCAGGCACCACCGTCAATCCTCTGCGACCTTCGGCCTCGAGCGTGCTGGTTACCAGCGGGGTCTACCGCCGCACACGGAATCCGATGTATCTGGGCCAGGCGCTGGTTCTGCTGGGAGCCATGGTGTACCTGCAGCATCTGATCGCGCTGATCGTGGTCCCGCTGTTCCTGGCGTACATCACGCGGTTGCAGATCCTGCCGGAGGAGCGGGCACTGATGGCGCGCTTTCCCGCGGCGTACGCGCAGTACCGTCGTCGCGTGCCGCGCTGGCTGTAGCGTTGGCTACGCCATCAGCGGCTGATCTGGCATTTCACTGCGGCCGAATAGCCCTCGTAATCGTCGCCCGCGATCACGTGCAGGGTATGGCGCTTGTCGATGCGCTTCGCGTACGACGGTTCTTCGGTATTGGCGTGCTCGTTGACTTCGGTCACCGACCAGGCCTTGGCCAGGCGCTTGGCATCGACACCGTTCAAGTACACGAAGAGGCTCCTCTCGCCTTCGGCCACGTTCACATCGGCACTGGTGACCGTGCCGCCAAACAGCGCGACCGGCTTGTCCTCCGGTTCGAATGTACCGCCCGGCTTCTTGGCCAGGCCGGCTGCCTGCAGGGCATCGATGGCTTCGGCCTCGCTGAAGTTGGAGCCAGGTCTGCAGGACAGCAGGGCTTCCAACGTTGCGGTGCCTGGCGGCGCGATGGTGGGTGTGGAGGCGTGCGTGGCTGGGGCTGCGGCCAGGGCGGTGAGGAGCAGGGACATCGCGAGGGGGGCTTTCATGGCAGATCCTTCTGGCGATCGCGGGGTGAGGGGCTGTTGGAGTTGTCATCCCGATTATGCGCCACACATCCTCCGCGACGTGCAGGCACAAAAAAGCCGGAACCCCGGTTGACGGGAGATCCGGCTTCTTGCGGCCTCGACAGGCCATACAGATGGTGGAGGTGGGCGGAGGATACACAAAAACCCCGTAACCCATTGATTCCACTACTCACATTTTGCGGAAGTGTGGCCAATCGGCGATACCTCAATCGATACCTGATCCTAGATCGCCACGGTAGGCAGGCGCAAGAGCTGGGTATGGCCGATACTGGAACGGACAACACTCAGGCGAGGCAGCAGTGATGGCAGATGAGAGAGCACCCGATCAGGCCTTCACGGATCTCGACACCTATGAAGTCAATGACCAGTGGCTCGCTTCCGAAGAGGCGACAAACGCTCAGATTATCGAAGCGATGCAGCGCTGGTTCCTTGAACGCTACTGCGATCCGGCGAACGAGACGCCCTACAGCAGCGAGATTGGGGACTTCTATTACGTTAACGGCGGTCCCTACGATGCCCATGAACAGCTCATGGCGAGGTTTGAGGGCCTAGTAGATGATGACTTGATCCAGGCGCTTGCCGAATATTTGGTTTCTGTCGTTGGGCATGATTGGGCACCCACACAGCTGACCTACTACAACCCTGACGAAGATGTCTTTGTTGATGAGCGCAATGAGCCAACTGTTCGGCTAGAACAGCGATTAGGCGAAATCAATGCAATTCTGGGACTGGGTGGAGATGATTCTGCCGAGATCACTGCCCGAAAGCTTGTCTTCGCCTCTGTCATCAGTTGCCTGGAAACCTTCCTTTGGGAGACCCTTGCCTATTGGGTCGAAAACAATGATGTTGTTGTAAAGCGACTCATGAAAAAGCACCCCGTTTTTCGGGATAAAACAATAAATATCCATGCGATTCTGGATATTGGTGATCCCATTGCTTATGCGAGGACCGAAATTCGGTCTCACATGCAAACGACCGTGTGGCACCGGTGGAGCACGGTCAGCCCGCTCTTCGACCATGGACTTGGTGTCCGCCTACCTAGCGTCAAAGGTTTTATAGAGCCTTTGAAAATCCGTCACGACATTGTTCACCGAAGCGGACAGACTGTGGAGGGTGTTCAACGACAAGTGACTGAAAAGGAAATTAGGGATCTGGCTGATTTGGTTAAAGGCTTTGCAAATGAGTTGGACGAGCTAATTGCCCAGGCAAAGGACTTTGAGTTCTAGCACTGGGAAATTTATTTAAGCCAATTGTTTATCATGCATTAAGGTTGAGATGTATTTTTGTTAGGTTAAATGTTGATTTAAATAAATGAAAGGAATAATATTCAACTTCCGCGATTTATCGCATTACGGGAATTTGAATGAGCAAAGTGAATTACGCAGTAGCAGAAAAGACCACCACGACTTGGTTGACTCCAAAATCTATCATTGATCTATTGGGGCCTTTTGACTTGGACCCGTGCACACCCCAAGAAGGCATGCCCTGGCAGACGGCAAAGATCATGTTGACTCCAACGGATGATGGCTTAGCAACTCCTTGGTCGGTCGAAGATTTCGTTTGGCATAATCCGCCTTACGGGAGAGGCCAAGAACTCTGGATGGAAAAAGCGGCAGAGCACGGGAACAACATTTCACTGGTCTTCGCTAGAACAGATACCAAATGGGCACACCGGTTCGTTTTCGGACACTCGAATTGCCGAGCAGTGCTGTTCACCGAAGGTCGACTGAGGTTCTGCAATAAAGATGGAGTAGAGGGCGATGCGTGCCCTACCGGATCGATGTTTGTTGCTTACGGCGCAGAAGCCGAGCGGCGATTAAGAAAAGCTTGGGAGAACGGTGATATCAGAGGCCACTTTTTGTCGCTCCATCGGATGAGTCAGATGCGGCTTGATCTGGATCTGTAACGCTTCACTGAAATAAGGAATTGGCGATGAGCCAGTCGAACTGAAAGGGCCCCAGCGACGGGGCCTTTTTTCTTTTCTGGTGTTTCATATTTGTAGCGCAAAGCCTCGCTTGAATTTTTGCTCTATTTGAGGGTTCAGCGCTTCACGGGTTGCCTCTTTTCCACATGGAACGCGAATCCGTTTTTGTCAATAGCTTTTCTAGCGCCCATGAAAAAGCCCCCGTAAGGGGGCAGTTGTGGTTCCTCTTTAAAAGACCACATCCCCACGGATGGGGCGGCGTCAGCGGGAAAATAGGAGATAAAAATCCGTTGACTTCTTTAATCTAATTCAAAGTCGCATGTTGTCAATGGGGTGGCGTATTTGAAGGTCGTTATTCAGTCTATCTCCTTCTTAAAAGCACTGAGCTGCCTCCAGCTTGCGTGGGTTTGTTGAATATAATAGATTATGACCACCAGAGTCGCTTGCTAGGGAGCCGAGCAGCTATAGTGTGATAGTCCTGCAAGTTCGGTTTTTGCTGATAACAACTGTCGTCCTGCTATTATTGAGTTAAACCAATGATATTTCAGAATATTTCGACTTCAGTCGAGCAGATAATTAAAGCGGCGTTTCCGGGGCGGTCCTCCCTGGCGGTATCGGAGATTGCGTTAGTATTTGCTTTTGTTGAGTTAAGAGCTATCTCCGAGAGTAGGATAAGGGGCTTCGGGAAAAGTGTGGCGCTGGCCGGGTTGAAGAGAAGTGGAGGGCGTTGGTTAATTCCTGTAGCGACGCTCATCGGTCTAATTGAAGCGTTTTCAAAACAAGATGCTCCGATAAGGCAGAGCGGGGCTAACTCGGGAGGCACCGCAAAAGCGCCAATTCCTACTGTGCATCTGAACCAGAGTCAATCTAAGTCCACCAATGTCAAACGGATGAGCATTCTCGCCACCCAATCAGAAGCGGCTTGGGAGAAGATCTGGGAGAAGTATGATGCGCTGTCTCAGTTGAGAGAGCAGTTTGCGTTGTCTCAGCACCTCGATTCGACCATCACCAAGATCTCGCAGACAAGCTCGCAGAGCACTGTAAAAACGGAACGCTTCTAAACCTTATTAGGGTGGCAAAGGATGGCGCTTGAACATTGCATTGGTCCGGTGTGTTTCTTCCACCTAGACCCAGCTTCTCCGAAGATTTTCGGATTTGCAGAACTGTTGGCGGGCCTGGCTCTGATCGTGGTCGCCTGGACAATTGCTGACTTCCGGTTCAAGTTCCGCATCGCCACAGCGCCGATTCCTGTTGTTCGCCTCTCATCAGTAGTGGTGCTAAGCGTCTCAGTCCTGGCACTTCTCACCGATCTATGGAGAGCAGAGGGTTGGTTGGTCCCCAGCGGCGGACCTCTAACGGCCTCTTCTTGGCAATTTGTGCTCGCTGCGATGTTCCTCCTCAGCTTCTTCGTATGGGTCTGGTATGCGGTCATTTCGCCCCCAGCTCTTACGTCTCGAACGGGAAAGAAGATCCACCATCAGCTCTTTGAAACAATCTCGAACGGCTCTCCACAAGAACTCGCAATCGTGGCGGACGAGGTTCGGAGGTATGCGAAAACGCTCGCTGAGCAGGCCACTAGACTAGACGAGGCTTACTTTGCGAGAACGCCAAAAGAACGACGCCGCCTGCCGCAGCTGGAATCGAGCGCAAACGACATTTACGGCATCCTTTCTGATCGACGGCTGTGTAGAGTCATCGTGAGAAGTTGCCCTGGCGCAGCCGTCGATCTGTTTGAAGCGGTGAGATCAACGTGGCGCTATCAGGTTCCCATTGGACCACTTGGGCGTTGCTTGATAGAAGAAGGAATTGCAGACAAAGACTCCGCTTTCTACACGGAAAATCGCACTAGGGCAGGAGGTTTTATCGTGTTCGAGCGTTCAATCATTCGGACGATGCTCAGCGATTACTCACTTCTGAAAGCGCAGCCCGATCTCCTTCGTGTCGATTTTGAAGCTACGAGAACTTGGTCTTCAAAAGAACTGCGATTGTATGCAGCGCTGGCTATCACTGCTTACAACGGGTTCTCGATGATGAGGTTGAACGAGCGCCCTACTGCCCTCACCCCTGTCTTCTCTATCATGGGTGACGCAGCAGAGGGCCTGACATCTGTCACCGGAAGCGATGATGTTCTTAGCCATGAGAGCGTTGAAAAACTACGGGTCGTCATGCAATTTGTGGAGAGCGGCGTTGCAGCACTTCGCTGGCACGGTGTGTCGGAAGCCCATGCGGCCGCGTCGCTAGACATGCTGGACGATTGGGTGAATTTGATCGTCGTCCAGGTGTTAAACGTGGCGGCGCTTCGAGTCGATTACTGGACAGCTTTGGATTTGACACAGATCGTCACTCAACGCACGTTTACCTCTCCTCAATTTGACAGTTGGGCTGGTAAGACGGTTCTGCAACGGGTTCGCCGCCGCCTCTTCGACATGCTTCAAGTCAATGGAGGACTAGCTGGGATGGGGGTGGCGAACGTGGTGCGCTTCTGCCTCACAGGAATCGCGGTCGATAGTTCCGGAAAGCTCCATGCTCCTCATTCCAGAGTGCTGTTCCTAGCGGTCAGAGGTTGGCTGGCGCGGAATTTCTTGGCTTGGCACCGACTGTCCCCCGTTCTTGCGCTTTCAGCGCTTCCGGAAGTCTGCGAGTTCGATCAGGTCAACCGCACAATTACGCTCACCCAGTTCGCTTTGCTTAGAACTGCCACGCCGCAGGATCGTGTGATTCATTTGAGATGAAACACTTGCACTTGCGAGTTGCTAAAAGCCCCTTTATCGGGGCTTTTTTGTTGCCCTTTCATTGACAAAAATCCGTTCTGAAATAGCTTCAAAGAGTGGAATATCCCACTCTTAATTTGGAGGTTGTATGTCAATGAAATCAATCAGTGCACTTATCTTAGCTGTCGCTTTGTCTGTCCCAGGCCTTTCCCAAGCATCGGACACGTCTGCTCGCGTTTACGGCAAGCAACAAGCGCTCTCACAGCAGAACGTGAAGTTGGGGGAAGTGCTCTATGTTCAAGAAGTTCGCATTCAAGGCCAAAGCTACCGGCTCAACACAGGGTCAGCGGTGGGGGCGTCTACCGGCTACTTGCTCAGCAAAAACCGCAGCGGCACCGAGAGAACGATTGCAGGGCTGGCAGGCGGAGCCATCGGCACAGCGGTGCAGCGGCAAGTGACGAAGCGCAGAGCCGTGGAAATCTACATTCGGTTAGAAGGGAAGAGCGATATCTTCTCTGTCGTGCAGGACGATGACCAAGTGATTCGCCCTGGCGACCACGTGTTCGTATCAGGTCGAGGCAATCAGATACGGGTAACCCCTCTGAGGTAATCGATATATGAGTTGCAGAAAGAACGAAGCCCCCAAATCGGGGGGCTTTTTTTATTCCTGGTCGTATTGGCCGATCAAGCGGCCTAGTCCCATCGGCGGGCGTCTAGATTTGATGAACTCGAAGTATTCGCTCCCGCCCAACTTCTGGCCTCTATCAAACGCTGGTATATGCTGCATCAGCAACGACGACATAGCGTAAGTGCCAGGGTCAGACAGCACTTCATTGAGCAACAGCTTGTGGCACAGACCAACAAAGGTAAAGAACTGAGAGTCGTTGGGAAGCGACAACTGGGTTGCTTGGGACGCAGCATCGAAGAAGCCGACCATGTATCCCCGCACTTCCGGGTCTTCCAGACGCCCGTGAAAGTTGGGGTAGCTCTTACACATCATGAGCGGCATGTAGAGCAACGTTGCTGCATCTTTCGCAACATCTCCCGCCCTCGAATCGTTGATTTGGAACGGGTCTTTCTTTTTGAACCATCCGAGCATATTTGGAGCCTTCCCTGAACTAGGGCCGATTCTCCCACGCTGGGCACGTCCAAGCAACGAAGCAGGTGATCTGGGTGATCTAGGTGATCTGGGTTGCCAAAAAGCTAGCCCAGAACGCCGGAGAGCCTTGCACGCCAATACTTTCCGTTGAGTGATCTGGGTGATCCGGGTCCAGTGGCCCAAGTCGCTATATATGTATTCTACAAAAGCGCCAATACCTGGTCGCTTTCGTTGGTTCAAATATATTAGTAATGGGTATTTAACCCAGATCACCCAGATCAGTGCTCTTAAAAGCTTTGTGCCACTAGGGCTAAGCCCGATCTGGGTTGCTCTTTTTAACCCGGATCATACCCAGATCACCCAGATCACTTAAAATTTGAACTAGGGTCAATTGTTCAAATTGATTATTGTATTAATTGAGCGGTACTTCTCATTTCTAACGATTAAAAATAAAATCTCTCTAAAATGAATTGACTTCTATTTGTATAAATGTATTGTCATTACATAGCCAACTATAAACGGAGTAAATTCATGAGTAAGCAAGACGATTCAAAACGAGCCACTTTTCAATTCCGAGTTTCAATGTCTGAATTGCAGCGTTTCAGCGAACAGGCAAGGCGTGAGAACACGACCTTGTCCGAGTTGGCTCGACAGCTTTTAGCGGACAGGGTTGAAAAATCACAGGTATAAAAAAACCCCCTTTGCAGAGGGGGCTTAAAAAAACACGGGCACAACACAAAAGGAAAAAACATGAACTTACAGAACAAAAATAACATTGATTTCAGTGATGTCAACTTCTTTGATGAAGGAGATCCGCTTGCCGACGAGTGCGGTCCATCGAGCGCGGTTGCTTCTGCTTTGCCGGTGATTCAAGTTGAAGAGCCAGGCCAAGTCGCTTTGGTCGAAGAAGAGGTTGCGCCGGTCGCAGAAGTGGTTGAGTTATCGACAGAGGAGAGTTCCGAAGAGGCAAAGGGTGAGGAGAATTCTTCTAAGAAAAGAAAGCCCCCAAGTGTCCCTTTACGCTTTGCGAACCATCTTCTTTCTCAAAGAAACGGGGGCGCGTGGGGAGGTCGGGTTGAAGAAGGAGGCACGCTGATCCATAAATGGAACGGCAGCCACTATGCTTATATTTCAGACTCTGACGGCATGACTATGGCTAATAAATGGCTGACCGAGCACGCCCCAGATCAAGCCACAAAAAAAGCCGAAGAGCAAGCGTGGAAGTTCTTAGAGAGTCATCTCCGCTGGCGCTGTCCCATTCCTGCATCTGACCCTGACAGAGTTGTGATTCCCTGCCGCAATTCCTACATTCATATGAATGATGAGGGAGATATCTCAGTTCGTTCTCCCAGCCCCGCTTTTGGTTTGACGCACTCGCTGAACATTGAATTGGGTAAGCCAGGGCAGGCATACCGACCTGTTCCTTTTAAAGAGAATTCAAAGTTCAAAGCGTTCATTAATGACGCGGTCAGTTCTGCTGCAATGCATGATTTTCTACAAGAGCAGTGCGCCATGCTGCTGCTTCCCCAAAACTATCAGATGGCTGTCTGGTGGTGGGGGGAAGGAGGCACCGGCAAATCGACGCTCGCTGAATTGATGTGTCTGTATCAATCTAATCCGGCCCGACCTGACCTGCACGCATTGGATAAGAGCTTCGGCAAAGAAGTGATTCTCGGAGCATCGCTTCTCGTGACAAGTGAAGTGACATCTGGGAAGTGGTGCGAAGAGACCTGGAAAAAGATAGTTGCGCAAGACGGCATCAGTGTTGAGCGAAAGAACATCAGCACAATCAAGACGTATCGAAATCGAGCGAAGTGGCTGATCTGTTCCAATGATGCTCCGTTTGTTGTAGACAAGACAAATGGAGTTTGGCGGCGAATGACGATTCTGAAATGGACGAACGTCGTGCCTGAGGAGCAAAGGAAAAAGGACTATTACATCGAGATGTTCAAAGAGGAAGGTGATGCTATTTTGTGTTGGATCCTGGAAGGGGCGCAGCGTCTCGTGAAAAGAGGGCGATTCTTACCTGAAAGCCAGTGGCCAGCCGAAGCCATCGCAATGAAAGAAGAAGTCAAGACGGTCTCCAACAACATCAAGATGTGGATGAAAGAGGAGAAAGTGAGCAAGAGTGAAGGTTTTCAAGACAAGGCGGTTATCTATCAACGCTATCTCGACTTCTGTCAGCTTTTCCAAACCATTCCGGTTGACACGTCAATTTTTTGGAGAAGCATGAGCAGCTACATCTCAGGCTTTGAGCAGAAGAGAGTTCGGATGAGGGTGGGAGGTGTTAATAAGCCGACGTATGTTGCGAACGTAAAATGGTGCACGAAAGAAGAGGGTGAGGAAATAGATCTATCTTCACACAATGATTTCAATGAAGTTCCGTTCGGACTGTGAGGACTCAGCGATGAGCAGCCAATAAAAAAGCCCCTCTCAACCAGGGGCTTTTTTAATGTCCGCTTGCCAAATCTCGTTCTTCTGTTAGTTGTTAAGCACTGTCCGAATTTTTTTTAGGTGCTTATGTTGAACGAAAAGAACGACGCATTTGAAGAGCGCGCTTTGACGCTGCAAGACGCAATGGAATCGATGGAGGTTGGAACGTCCTACATCGCAAAAATGGAAGTCGATGGCGTTCACTTCCTGAACGGTGATTTTTCGCATTTCTGGAATGACGAGCAGATGGTCGCAGAGCTGGAAGAAGAGGAGTTCATTAAACTTTTACTGTCCCATCTCCGCTCCGGCCAACAGATCATCCTTCTCAAAGAAGGAGACATTCGATGAGCCAGATGACCGATCACACCGAAAAAGTTGCTCAACTCTTCATCGAATTGATGCAGAAAGACCTAGCTCCCTTCCAGCGCCCCTGGTCGCCGGGGCAACCGCGTCACACCGCCAACCTCGCGCCGGTCAACGGCACATCTGGACGCAACTACCATGGCGTCAACGCGCTTTATCTGCACATGCAGCAGCTCTACCAGGGATACGAGTCAAACGCGTGGATGACGTTCAAGCAAGCCTCTGACCTGGGAGGAAAGGTCAACAAGGGGCAGAAAGCCACTCAGGTTGAGTTCTGGGACTGGCCCGACAAGAAGAACGAGCAAGAAGGGGATGCGGAGGAGGAAGCCACCCAAGGCCGCAAAGGCCCACGGGTGTTCTACGCGAACGTGTTCAACGCCTCCCAGATCTCCGGACTTCCAGAGCGCTTTTATGCGCCACCCACTGTGATTCCAGAGCAGTGGCGGCATGAGGAAGCGGAACGCGTGCTGCGCGAGTCCGGAGCCTCGATCAAGCATGACGGTGGCAATCAGGCGTTCTATCGACCGATGACCGACTCCATCCATCTCCCTCAAATCCAGCAGTTCAAGAGCGCGGATCTCTACTACGCCACCGCGCTCCACGAATTGGGGCACTGGACCGCACATCCTTCCAGGCTCAATCGAACCTTTGGAACGTTCGGTGATGAGCGATACGCGCAGGAGGAATTGAGAGCCGAAATCTTCTCGTATATGGCTAGCCAGCGCCTTGATCTTCCGCACGAGCCCGAGCGGCACGCCGGATACGTGAAGTCTTGGATCAAGGTCGTTCAAGACGATCCGCGAGCCATCTTTAAAGCCTGTGCGGATGCGGAGCGCATCTGCAAGTTCCTGGGCGTTGAGCAAGCGCTCGCAAAACGGGACGCGTTTCAGGTTGAGGAAAAGAGCAACGTGATTGAGTTCCCTGCGCCAAAAGCGGTGAAGCGGAAGAGTAGGGGATTGGCGATGTAGAAGGGGAGGTGTGGGACTGGAAAAGTTTAATAAGCGGATGGGTTGCGCTATTGCGCTTCCGATCTATATTTAAAGTTCAACCTTTAAAAATCGGAGGCATTTATGAGTAGTGCGACTACCCAAAAAGAACACAAAAAAACCGCTCCACCGCTTCTGGACAAATCCCGCATCTCGGAGTTCAAGACCAAATCAGCTGCGATCAGAGCTTGGGATTTGATCGTGAAAGAAGACCGTCTTCCCTCGATACGCGCCGCCGTATTGTTTGAAGCAAGACAGAAGCCTGACGACTATCCTGATGACCGCCCCAAAGGCCAAGTGAGCGATGAGGGGCTGTGGTTTCCCGACTTATCAGAGATGAGCGAAGAAGAACGAATGCTGCTCACGGCTCCAACGCTCGAAACGCCCAAAGCCTACTTCTACTCTTGCTTGTCGATTCATCATTGCGCGCTGCGCTACCAAAGCTCAGTCACTGATGTGCGAGCGATCCAGCTCATCGCATCACTGTTGAATATTACATTGGAGCAAAGCGCTTCGCGAGTTCATCAAGAGATCTCCAAACTCACTCGAACGCTTTAAAGCGGAATAATTTCACACTTTTAAAGAAAGACGGGTTGACGCCCGCCTTTTCTGATCTACTTTCAAAGAAGGAAGCTAGTTTTCCGCTTCCTTCTTCCATCCAATAAAAAAGGAGTCACTCATGTTCAGTTTAATTCGCGCAGCCGCGTGCTGCGCCACCTTATTATTCGTTCTCTATCATCCCAAGCTTGCGTTCAAAGATCGAGCGTTCCAGGCACTCGATACGATAGCGATCAGCATCGCCGAAATCACAGGGCAACGGGTCCGGTCACCTACAACCTATAAACCCGTCACAACTGCTGCCAATGTTGGGGAAGACTTCTACGAAGCGATGATCTCGGGCAGAGCTTACGAGAAGCAATAAAAAAGGGAGCCGAAGCTCCCTTCTCGCGTCAGAACGATTCCGCTCCGCGCAGCTTCTTGTCGCGTTCGCGCATCTGAGCGTTTGACGCGTCAGAACGGAAGATGATCATGCCTTGCTCATGGTTGAGCATGCCGATGTATTGAACGGAGATGCCTTCCAGTGCCCAAAAGGCTTCAACACTGTCGTAGCGAGCACCGAACCCGTTTTGAAGCTTCTCGACGTTCGTAGACGTGGGTTGGCCCCACTTCGCAGCCAACAGTTCATACACCTCTTGCTGCCGATCAATGCCCTGCGTTTCAAGCGTCACGTCTTCGATCTTGCCGGAAATCGTTGTGACCTTTCCGATGAAGTAGATGCCGTCCGGAATGGCCTTCCGACCGAAATTCACTTCAACCGTCGTGTTCTGCGGCATTTCGCGAGGGTCAAGCTTCAACTTGCCTCCCTGATCATAGATGCTTGTTCGCCAGCATGGGGTGTTTGCTGGCTCATACTTGTATCGAATCGAGCCAAACGCTCGCTCTTTCTCGCACTCTTGGAGGTTTGCGGGTTGTCCAAGCTCGACGCCGCCGATCTTCTTCGAGGGAAGCTCTTTAACCGGAGCAGGCTGGGGCTTTGGCGAAGCGTCAGCAGTCTTTTCGCTTTGCTGATTGCACGCCGAGAGAGCAATAACAAGGAGGAGTGAGGAGAGTCTTTTCACTGTGTAGTCCATTACGATGCCGGTAGATAGAACGCATTTCACACTAGGGGCTTCGCGATAGCAAGCCACAAAAAAGGGAGCCGAAGCTCCCTTGGATTTTTTGCATTTTCATGCTGCTCTCTCAGTCAAGAATGATGCTCATGCCCACTCCGCCCATAGGCTTCGTGCCGTTCCCGCCGAAGCTGAGGCCTGCGGAGAAGCTCACTTTTTCGCTTGTGCGAACGCGGTAGCCTACGGCCATCGCTGACGCTCCACCATTAAAGCCGACACCAGCCTGGATAGCGACCTTGCCGACCGGTAATCCTGCGCCCGAAGCAGCCATCATTGACATCGCTGCGGTTTGAGCCCCCAAGCCATTGAGCCTTTTTTCGATGCCATCGAAGCGACGATTTGTCGCTTCCCATTTGTCGTTCAGCTCGTTCCGCAAGTCGTAGATCTGTCCGCCGTTCACAGCATCCGTTGAACCTTGCTCGATGCGGGCATCAGCAACCTGCGACACTCTGCGTCCGCCGACTGCAACCTGGTTGCTCTCGGTGGTTCTTGTCTGATTGCCTAACGCCACCGAGTTCTCATGCGTTGCTTCTGCCACGTTGCCAACCGCTGTTGAACCCATAGCGCTGGCGCTAGCTCCTGTTCCGACCGCTGTTGCTCCTTCCTGCAATGCCCGAGAATTGCCTCCCACCGCAGTTGTCGCATCGCCGTTTGCCACCGAGCCACCACCATTCGCCGTTGCGAACTTTCCTGCCGCTGTCGCTTCCGCACCAGAAGCCGACGCATGACCGCCGCTTGCGGTTGCGCCAGCTCCAACTGCCGTCGCTCCGGTAGCTCCGGATGTCGCAACTGCACCGTTTCCGACCGCAATCGCGTTGTCGCCAGATGCCACGGCGGGCGTGTTGTTGCCGTTGGTCGTGTCATCAGAAATAGCGATGTAGGGGTTCTCCTTTGCACTCTCACCACCGCTCAGGCCATCTTGACCATCTTGCCCTGGCTGACCGTTTTCACCAGCAGCGCCAGCAATACCTGGATCGCCCTTGTCGCCTTTGTCACCCTTCAAGCTCGCAAGCCATTCGCGCTCTGTGCCCTCGTAGCCATACTGTTGCGCCAATTCGTAGGCCGAGTAGCCGTCTTGTCCAGCACCGCCGCTTCCTGCCCGCTCGATTCGTTCGTCTAGATTGTCGAGCGCGCTGCTGATCGTTGTGTGTGTGCTGTTGTCCCTGAAATACCAGGTGGGGCTCACTAGGTTGCCGTTTTCGAACCGTGTTCCGCCACCGATGATTCTTGCAACGCCCGCTAGCTGACCTATCGCCGCTGCATCCGTGTCTCTGACGCCGTTTGCGATGTTCGTCAGGCGCGTCTCAGCAAACGCGGTGGTCTTCGATTCAACGCACATCGCTCCTGAGCCAATTGCGGTGCAGTCATCAGCGAGTGCGCTCGCTCCTGCGCCCAAGGCAATACTGCGGTTCCCTTGGATTCCAGCGTTGTAGCCAATTGCGACGCCGTTTTTGATCTGACCGCTCGCATTGTTCGTGTAGATGCTGCTTCCAATGAAGACGGAATCAGACGCAGAAACGCCGTTGGAATCGATCATGTTCTTGTTGCCCACCACGACGTTGTTGCTGCCTGTGACGCTGTTGTCGTTCCCAAAAACTGCGGTTGAAACGCTGGTGACTGATCCGCCATTGTTGGATGTGATGACGTTGCGATTACCGTAAATGTTTGGATCATCAATCAAGCTGTTCGTCATGATCGTCTTATTGTCGTTACCGACGATATTTCCTCGCACGTCTCTATTTCGATTGCCGAGCACGTTTGCAGCCGTCGCATTGTTCTCGTTTCCAAAAATATTGACGTTATCTGCCAGGCCGACGGATTGTGTGCCAATGATGTTGCCGTTACTGCCATAACTTTGACTTGAATCAGTGCCGATCACGATGCCGTTGTTTGACTTGACGTTTTTACCGATAGCTATGCCGCCATTCTGCGCGCAAATGATATCGCTCTTGGCATTTGTTCCGATGGAAATGCCGTCTTGGCACGCTCGCACGTCTTCACCAATTTCAATAGGTTCAGCGGCGTTTGCGGTAGACATAGATAAAAGGATCGCCAAAGCGATACCGGATAACGCTAATTTGTTTTTCATTGAGTGCTCCTGTTTTTTTGTTGGACATTCTTTATTTCTAACACTGAATTCCAATTTGACAAGAGCATTCAAAGCCGGTTTTGCAGTGAGTAAGGAGGAGCGGTTTGGCGTGCTGCGCACCGATCAACGAACGCGGTAAAGAATGCGGATTCCCCCATTGATGACGGTTCCATCAGAGGTTCCGAAAGTTCGGAAATCGATGTCCACCAGCTTCCCATTAAAGTTGAGGGTTCGCATTTCCGAATAGTTGATGGAGTTGCCAGGGCTCGGCGTATTCCCATTTGCCGCTTGATAGAAGCCTTGCGTTGAGCCATTGAAAGTGAAGCTCACGTTTGCCCAAGCCCGAACGGGTCCGTAGCTCTGCGGCCAATCACTCGACACACTCGCGAGAGTGGTCCAGTCCGAGCTTTGAGCAAGAACCAAGCCTTCCTGGATGGTTCGAGTCGTGTTCGTGTTTGAGATGAAGAGTTTTCCGCTGTCAACCGTGAGGCCTTCCGCTTTGCACGCACTCTCATCTTTTGAAAACACCTCTCCCGTCTCGATCCAGGCCCAATCGGTGTAGGAGGGAGTAGGCAGAGTGGTCTGGCCCGCAGGGCAGACATAGGAGACGTTCCGTGTGCCTCTGAGCCGCGTCTGATACCTCATCGAACCGGTCATGCCGGACGGGCAGGAGCCGCTTCTGGTGACGGTCTGGTAGCTCTCTTCTTGACTGCTACCTGGGCAGCTTTGACAGCTGCTCCTATCGGTCTCCCAAGAGGTCCATATCGGTTGCCCCCACGCCTCTGGACACGTTTTTTGACGCGTAGCTGTCGCATTGCCGAAGCTTCCAGCAAGGCAGACCGCAGGCTGAGACTCAGACGAAGCGCTGCAAAGCGCCGGGGGTGTGGAAGGAAGGGTGGGAAGAGGAATCACTACGGGGAGTGCCGGCACAACCGGAGATGGGCTCGGAGCGACGGGCAGGGCGCAAGAGCCAATCAGGTTCCAGCACTGGGGAAAGGTTGTGGCTTCCCAGGCCTGATTGCTGATCCCTGCGCAGGACGGCAGAGCTGGCTTGGGGCCGCACTGCGGGATGTATGGGTGAACCGGGGTGGCTTCCTGTCCACCGACCGCCGCATCAGGAACAGTGATCCCAGTGTTCTGAGGCGGGTTCTTCCCCGTCTGATCGCTCTGCAGAAGGTTCAACGGTGATGCGATGAACTGGCCCACGTTCTCGTTGTGATAGACAAAGCTGACAACGCGAGCGCTCGCGCATGCTTTCGTCAACGCGGCAACGTCCAATCGATCGTTGTTGTTCTTGACGATGCTTGTTTCATCGATCAGGACATCGTAAGCATTGCTCGCGTTGGCCGAGACGAAATCAGAGCAGCTCGCCGCGCTGACATTCGTGTAATCGAGGGTGAACGCGTCTCCGAAATGCTTGATGCCAAACGGCTGTGCATCAACCACGCCGCCCCACGCGTTTCGGATTTTGCCGCCCTCAAAGTGCTCTGGCTTGATGAAGCGCTCTTCAATCAAGCGCTCACTGCTGACGCCTTCATAGCTTCCAACCACTCCAAACGCCTGCTGGATTTCCGATGACAGGTTGTTGAGTCGCTCGCTTTCGGCGCGGGTCTGTGCACGCGCTTTCACGGGTTGGTAGAGCACGAATGCGACAGCGCCAATCACACTGACGATGCCAGTTGCAATGAGCAGCTCTGTCAGTGAATACCCTTTTCGTCTTTTCATTCGCGCGCCCCTTTTCTGTCTTGTCTTTCATTATTGAAAGCGATTGAGACAAGAGCGCAAGGCGAATGTTTTGACTAAACAGAAAAATTGAGAAATATCTCTCTTTTTTCAAGCTAGACAGTTTTTCGTCGTCTGTTTAACTGAATTTATGAGTAGTCGCACTACCCATAAATTCAAAATGAAAACAGGAGACGATTTATGAAGTTGGAACATTTATACAGAAACGAAGCCGCATTCTCGCTCGAAGACAACGCTTTTGCGTTCCTCAAACAATCGCAGAAGTCGAAGCGCGATGAGCGGAGAGCCTTGAAGCGGCGCTATGACCGAAAAGCGCCTAGGGAAAACCCGTTGGATGCACTGGTGCAGGGGGGGGGAATGAACTACTCATATCTTCTACTGCCTGCTGTGCAGACCAAGAAATTAGACGTGGTGAAAGCAGCGGTTGGAACCGCAGTATTGCATCGCCCCCAGCACGACTTCATCAATGATGCCGATTCGCGTGGCATCACCGCCCTCGCGCTTGCCAGTATCTTATGGAACCAGGAGCCGGATGCAAACGCACGCGAAGAACTGGACGCGATTTCGGCGTTCCTGCTGGACTTCAAGGCAAACCCCTTCCAAGAAATCGGCATAACTGTCGTTAAGCGGTATCACGCGTGGACCGGGCGAAAAGAATTCGAGAGACGACCAGGAAAAACCATCGCTGAGATCTGCGGCGGCAGAATTCCACCCGCATTAAAGGTCTACATCAAATCCGATGCGGAGCGCATTCCGGTGCCTGGGAAACGCGTTGAAGAACGAAAGGAGGCCGCTTGATGTTCACCATCATCCTTATCCTCGCTGTTGCCTTCGCTTTGATCATCGGTCCGATTCAACCGAAAAGAGGTGACTCATGACCGTCCGCCTATGCCTTTTATCAGCCAAAGGTGGGGTAGGGCGCACTACCCTTAGTCTTGCTCTTTCAAGCTACTTCGCAGAAATCGAGAAGAAGCGAGTCCTGTTGATCGACCAGGACCCTCAGGGCAGCGCTTTGGCTTGGTCAGCGCTAGCCGATGAGACGCCATTCACCGTCGCTCGCTCGCGCAGAAAAGGCTTCGATGTGGAAGTCATCGACACGCCCCCACGCCTTAACGACAACGAGGTGCTGCCGGAGGCTGATCTCTACATCGTCCCCACCGCCCTCGATGCTGTTTCTTACGTTGTGTTCTTGCGCACGATTGACCTCTTAAAGCGGAAAAAGAAGCGCTTCATCGTCGTTGCAAACCGAGTGAACCGAGCGAGAGCAGAACATAGAGAACGGTTGGCAAGCAGCGAACTGGCGGAAGCCGTTGTCATTCCTGACCGAGCCGGATTCTCGCGCGCGTATGCGGAAGGAACAACGATCTATCAAATCAAAGGGAGGGGGGTTCGACACGTTCAGTTCGACACGCTCTCTATCATCCAAAAAATCAAATCGGAGGTGAACTTATGAAAAAAATGAAAGACCTGTCTGCTGCACTCAACGTCGTGCATCAGAACAGACACCAAGCAGTGGTGCATGAGAGTCTCGATGGAGTGTTGCCAGGAGATAAGCTGGCGGCAGGGGACGAGCCAGGGCGGAAGACCTATTTCCAGTTCGGAGAAGCCGCTCTATCCCGGAGGAATGCGCAAACAGGCCGGAGGGTCCATCTGCTCCTTGGAACACCAGGAGATCTGGTCTCAAAGCCCTCTCTTCACGACTACCGGACGGATGAAGGGAAACGAGCGAACCGGATGATGATGACCGTGCCGCCAAAGCTCCGGGAACAGCTCCGAAAGCTGACCGGCGCTGAGTTTGACTATGAGGTGCCCATTGCAACTTCAATCATTGGTCTTGCGTCTTATGCCGCTCAACGGCTTATAGATGAACGTAAGTGTCTGACTGTAAAAGCTTGGGAAGACGACAGGAAGAGCCAAAGGCAGCTGTATAGAAGGGTGGTGAAGAAGCGAAACGGACGGAATTAAAAAAAAGATCGAATTCTCTTGGGAAAGGGCTTGCTAAAAATTGCAGGCCCTTTTAGGATCGATTCCAGACCATCAGCCGCTTGGAATTGGAGCAATAGAAATGGCAGAAAAGAAGACCAATCTCGACAATCTCGCAGCTCAGAAGCAGAAGTTGCTGGAAGAACTGCGCAAGATCGAGGAGCAGGAAAACAAAGAGCGTCAGGCGGAAGCCGAAAGCGCCCACAGCAACATCGTGAGTCTGCTGGAAGATTTCGCTGAGTTCTTCGATTCGCGCCAGCGCGCTGAGATCGCGCGTTACGTGGTATCCGGTGCTACTCGGGGTCGTAAATCCGTCAGCAATCAGGGCAGCAAGACTCCTGTGGCTGCAAAGTTCAAGCTGCCCAACGGCGAAACGTGGAGCGGTCGTGGCCGCACTCCTACCGCCTTTGTGGAATGGGAGAAGTCTGACGCGGCGAAGAAGTGGCGCGAAGCGAACCCGGAGCAGAAGTGGCCTGCTGCCTGATTATCAAAACTGCTTGATCACGAGCCCGCCTAACTTGGTGGGCCTTTTTTTGGAAGATGATTTGTGCCAATCGTTTTTGAAAAGGACGTTGATAAGGCTCGACTCGCGAACTGTATCGAGTTCGCGGAAGCGGTTCATTCAAAGATCATGGATAGGCGGGCCTCGATATATGGAAGAATGCCCACGAGCTGCGTGGCTGAGATGCGAGCACTGATACCCTTGCACTGTCTCAGCGTCTGCTTTGATCATCTTCAATCAAGCATAGACGCAGTGAAGAGAAGTAACGCCAATACGCCAGGTGCACTTCTTCGCTGCACGCTCGAAGCTTATTGTCGCGGTGTCTGGCTCTTCTACGTTAAAGATGAGCAACTTTTGCAGAACTTTGAAGACTCGAAGGATACCAAAGATCCGGAGCGGTTAATTAGGGAGCTACGTCGGGCTGGCGCGCCTAGTGAGCTTTGCGATGGTATTAGTGCTGGTTATATGAACTCGAAAGGAGCTTTGAACAGCTTGGTCCACAACGGGTTTGAGAGCATCCACTGGCAGGCGGACTATATTGGCGCTGACGTTCGAACCGTCTCTGACATACTTTGCTTCCTGATTCATATGTGTCTCGAAGCGCTGGCAGGCATGGTTTTTGCGGCTAAGTTGGATTCGAGGGATGAGGAGTTGGCCGCAGAGATCATCGACTGGAAGAACGCGGTATCCAAGGTCAGTCGATTGATGACGATTGAAAAATGGGAGGTTCGCTGTCCAGAATCCCTCCGTAGCTGACCGTATAGACCTTTTTAAGCCCACCGGACGGTGGGCTTTTTTTTGTGCTTCAAAAGAAGCGCTAAAAGCAAGAGCTTGGTCCGCTGATCCTGGTTGCGCCTGCGGCGCGACTCCGCCCTTAAACGTGGGTAGTCTACCTATCCATAACGGAACTTTTTCACGGATCTTCGTTTTAGTCGAAAAGCGTGTCTTGCGTCTTTTTCTTCGTGTTTTAAGGTCTAAGTATGAGATGACTTTTTATCTCTGCCCTTAAAAACCGGAGAACATTATGAACACCACTACTTTCGCACTCAACGTCGCCGACAACTTTTGGCCTCACTTTGCCGACGCTCTGATGTTTGCTTTCATAGCGATTTCAGCAGTCTCGCTCTTCGTCATTCTCTACAAAGACGGCTCTCATAAGAAGCTCGCACAAGGCTTCCTGAAAGCCCGCGAAGTCTCTTCAATGATTCGCCCAGGGCAACGTTACGAGGGCGCTGACCACAGCGTGCACTACATCGCTACCGACCGCCGTAGACCGTTCCTGGTCGTCACTAAGCACGCCGAGTTCCTCTGCGACTTCGACCGTTTAGCACGCTTCTATGCGGGCGAGAGGTTCTTCTTATGAAGCCGGTCAAGGAGAGCGCAGATGTATGGTCAGACGCGTCGGTTCAGGAGTTCACTGAGATCCTGGGTTCAGTGAGAGTGCACCCAGCCCTCAGTAAAGAGCTGAGGGAGTGGGCGATTGGCAGAGGGGTGAGGCTCACGACGCTGCTGCGACACCTCCTGATTCGCTTCCTCGATCTCGACTCCGAAGAAGCGTTGGTGGAGCTGGAAGACGTAGAGATCCGTGAATTGACGTGCGCGGTAACGCTTCCGCCCATCTATTTAACCGCCGACGCCAAGGGCGCTTTCGATCAGAAGGCAGACGAACTAGGAGTGGAAAGGCTAACGCTGTGGCGCAACATCCTTGAAGCGGGAGCTAAGCGGAGAAGGCCCGCTGACGATTATTTAGGGTAGGTGCGGTGAACCAGGCTTCTTCCAATACTGTGGTTCGGCCCTCCGCCTATCAAATGTCCTATTGTGTCTTGTCGCCTTGAATTACCTCAGTTGTCATAGACACTGAAAGGTGAGGTGCCCCTCCCAAGGACGGAGGCGACTGAGTATCGTGCATCGGGAAGAGGCTCGATATGTCCCGGTAGACAGCATCGATCAACTTGTAGAGTGCATCGAATCCTAGCGTAAGGTCCCGAAGCCTCATACCGTCGCCATCGTCTGCTAGCATCACCACAAAAGGTCCATTACCAGTTTGACCGGCGGAGATTTGAGAGTGCATATGTTCCTGCTGCCTGCGAAAAGCATTTAGGGACTGCCGCTCGTTATGTAATGCCTGGTCGAATGCGGATGTCATTTCCCCTTTTTTCGACAAAGCTTGTATGCACGCTACTGCCTTTTCAAGCGACGTGATGCAGTCTTCCATTGCAAATGCGAAGTCGAAGATAGGAAAAGATTGGCCTTTTGCCGTCTCGGCAAAAGAGAGTCGTCCCTCACTTATCTGCGCTAGTATTAACGACCGCGCCTCGTTGTAATGTCGTGCCGTCTTGACAAGGCAATGCACCAGCCACGAACGCCATTTCCTTTTTTCGGCTGACACCTCTGGTTCTGGAATAAATGCGGTTATCAGTAGGGCATGCGAGCGAAGCCCTTCGATGTTTAGATGAAGCGGCGGCATGCCGCAATGCGTCGGTATCGTCATTTGGGGTCTCCAATATTGTGAAATATTCCCAGTTCTGCGTTTTAGTCTAGTTCGGTTGCGCTAGCGCTATTGTCAAAACTCTGCGCCGGTTTAAATTGATTGGAAGGAAGTCAAATTATCGCTTCCTCCCTCAATATTACAGAAAAACACGGAGCAGAACTCATGAGCGCGATTGCACAACAAGAATCTTCAAGGCATTACATCAGTGAGCGAAAAGTCATCAGTGATTTGCACATCCTCTTCAATGCATCAGTCGCAGGAGGTGCAAGAGTGTCAGACAAAGCAGTGATATACAGCTCAGAAGCCTTCGCACACTTCTTCGACTACCGCGCATTCGAAGACATGTATCAAGCGGTTTATAGCCAAGAATTGGATGGTGTTCAGATCTTCAAAGGCTTGCAGATGGGCAAATACCGCTTCTTCTACGTCTCCCAAGACAGCAATTCTGTCTACTGCTTCTACTCAGCTCATGACAAATTCTTCCAAGAACTGATGCGCGAAGAGCGAGCAATGAACAACCATTGCTTCCTAGAAAAGTGTGTAGCATGAGACCGCTCTTCGAAGAGATGCCGATTCACCGGCTGAGTTGCTCCCTCCCGAGCGTTCGTCTGCACGCAAGCCTAGACGCCGATCTAAGAGCGCTGGCGCAGCTTCAACAAAAGCCGCTCGTGCAAGTCATGCGCAATATTCTCTATCACTACTTGCAGATCGAGGAGGAGCAGATGCGATTGGAAATCGAAGATGCTCCCATTCGACGTTCTGCGAAGAGCGAACAGGTGATGAGTCAAAAGGTGAGCGTGACAGAAGAAGTCAAAGACGCTTTTGTTGAACGTGCCCAGGCTCTCTATCTGCCGCAGACCACTATGCTACGGATGATCTTTGAAGCGGGGGTAGAGCGCTGGAAACGCAGGCTATGAAAACCATGCAAAGCGCCAAAAGAAAGAGAGCACCTTGCGGTGCTCTCTTAGATATCATCACTGAGCAACAGCGACGTTCGGTTCGGGATCTTCAAAGACCGCACTCGGTATGATGGTTTTGCCTTCGACCAGATCGCTGCCCATCTCGATAAAGCCCTCAATGGTTGCGTCGCTATACTTCCTCAGGTCCGGAAACATTGCGCGCATCTGGCTGGGGGTCACTCCCGCGTCAGCACCATTCTTCAACGTGCTGAATCCAGACAAGAGACGAGCAGTCCCGTTGGGTGAAGAAAGGACAGATTTTGCTGCATTCAAGTAGGTCTTGACGTATTCCTTATCAGACATAAATCCCCCGTTATAGGTCAATGGTGTGGTTGGTTGAGTCTGCCGGACGGCTCGGTCAATGTTGGGGCGGAACGCACAAATTCAAGGGGCGGTGTTGAACAGTTTACTTACCGACTCCTCAGTCGATCTCTTAGCAACGCGAGTTCGACATCAGCTCTCCCAAGTGTCGTCAACTGGTCTGTGTCTCTCAGCATCAGCATCTCTTGTCGTTGCCTCCTGCTGATGCCCCGGTTAGGCGTCTTCTTCTTAGCGCGTTTCAACTGGCTTATGTCGTTATTTGTGGGTAGTCCAACTACCCAACAATTCAGGCTCGCAAGCACGCTCATTGCTCTTTCGAGTTGTTGCAGCGGCACACGCACTCTGACTTCACCAGCCCGTTCCTCAACGACCCCTGCGAACTGGCTCCGCAGAACTGCCAGCGCGGCTCCGCGCCCGTATTGCTCTCTATCGAAGACCAAGGTTCCGTCTTCGACTCTCACCTTCACTCGTGGGCTCTTCCAACGCTCTTCCAATGCTTTTCTGACCGCTTTCCGGTTCACTGAGTAAGGCACGGGTAGCTCGTGGTTCTCCGCCTGCTCAGCCGCTTCCAGCCGCTTCATCAGCAGGCCTGGAACGTTCTTTGAAAGCACTCGATGGAAGGACGTAGCAAGCCACCCCACCAGGTCTGACTGGCTCTTGCTCCCTAAGCACTCATTGCACGCGAGAACAATGCCCGCGTCCTTTGACCCACCAATCTGCAAAGGGATGAGCAGAGAGCTTTTCGCTCTAGCAGGAAGCGGCTCATCGCAATACGCGCATAAGCCTTTCTGTTGCTCTCTCAAACTTCTTCTGATCCATGTTTTAGCCATCGTGCTTCTCCAATTAAAAATTAATAATTAATTGGTAGCACGTAAGCCGATTCTGACAAGAGCAAAAGCCAGAAAAAGCGGCTAAAAGCAAAAGGCTGGCAGCTATCGCTCTGTTGCGCCCATGGCGCGGCTTCGCACTTTCACGAGCTTATTAAAATTTTTCAGCCAAGTCCCTATTCTCCACTCAACCTGATATTAGCTACATCTCACTGGGGGCTTTTTTATTGGGTGAAAGGGAGGGGGTGGAAAATTTAATAAGCAGCTGTCCAGTCAAATTTGTGAACTTTGCCCGGTTATCGATTTTAGTCTTTCTTTCGTAGCGCTGTGAACTTGTCAACTTTGCTTTCCAGATCATGAATGGAGACTACAAAAGCGTCTGGTATTGAAGCTTTCTCGCCCCGGCTAATATATAATAAAGCCTCACCCAAACGAAAGGAGATAAGATGAGCGTGGTCTACATCAAAGAGTGTTTCGAAGATTTTTGCAATTGGTTCACCAAGACCCCGGAAGAAAGGCAGGCGATTAGGATCATGAGGGCGGTGAAGAAGGCTCAGCAAGAGCAAGGTCATGTTAAACCTCCCCGCCGGGGTAGGAAGATGTAAAAGGTAGAGTGAAATGAAGAGCGTGAAATAAGGCCTCCCGGACCGGGAGGCCTTTTCTTTGGGCGTCAGCCTGGGTTTGTCGCACTTTTGACTGGCCCATCTGTCAGACTTTTCTGACATGTGACTGGCTTCACACAGCGCTTACAATGAGAGCGGTCATCAGTGGAACAGGGGAAGTTCGTGCGATCCATTGTTATTCTAGCCCTTGGGCTGGCACTAGGGTTGGCTGGGTGTCAGAGCCAGGAAGCGTCTCCGGCCTCCGGCCCAGATGCAGCAGCTCCTGCCGAGCAAGCTCCGGCCCATCAGCCCTGGGTGTGGCGTCCCTGGCCGTTCAACCCCACCAGCTCTCACGTCGAACTTGACCCGGCCTCTGGCAAGGTCCAGCTGACCTCTCCACGCATGTTTGCGGAGTGGTTTGACAAGAAGCTTCCCGAGTTGCGGAAGGGCGAGTTCGAGACGACTGCCGACTACAAGAAGCGGGTCCAGGACGTGGACACAGCCTTAGCGCCTATGGCGAGCGGTGATGTCTACCTATTCCCGCCAAGTTCCCCCTATGCAACGTATGACGCCGACAAGGAGGTCTTCCGTGCTGGCACGATGCGGTGCTACGACTGGGACGATACCGGTAATCAGGTGTGTCAGTTGGCACAGTTGCCTGCTGCACCAGGAGAGGTGAGGGGCATGCAGTTCCACGCAGTAGTGTCCACAAAATCGGTTCGCCGCTGGGTCCGAGATGGAGGCTTGGAAATCAGCTTCGCCTGTCCCGTGCCTGCTGCTGAGGCTCCGGCCCTGAAAAATCGGGTGCAATTCGCTTATGGGTTCCGCTTCACTTCTGGCGAACCGTTGATGCCCAATGCACCGAGCACCTTGGATGACCGCACCTACTTTTACAATTACGGTTTGAAGGCTGAACTTGTTCTGGCGCTGTGCTACGACACGAGGGACGGAAGGGTAATTAGCAGGACGATGTTCTGAAAGGAGGGGGATTGAAGAGTGAGCGTTCTAGCAATTTTGATTGCGTAATGGAGAAGGGCAGATGGAAGGGCTTTCACTATCAGTCGGTGCGGATATATTAACCGTTGTTGGTTTTCTCGTGACTCTAAGGGTTTGGCACGTTACTGGTTCCCTATCAAAAAAATTTCTAAGACGTGCTCGCCTGCCTCAGATAAGGAAAGAGCTTGAAACGAGGAGTAGCGATCTGCTCATCGCAATGACTCGTAAAGAAGCGATGGAGATCGGAGGCATCATGGCTAAGGTAGGTGCATCGCTTGAAAGTGTAGGTGATAAGCTTCCCAGTCGGAAAACAAAAACAATTCGCAGTCTGCAAAAAAGGGTGAAGCTTGTAGTTGAGAGAAGTGAGTTTGACGAGCTTTTAACTAAAAGCATTTATGTTGAATTGCTGGGCGTAATTCAGCATCTCAAAGGTTTGGAGGAAGACAACGTGATAGGAGTGGAAGAATGAACCTGCACGATATGGCAATTCGGTTGATTGAGAAGGTCACCTGGGAAACAGTCCAGGGAAAACTCAAATGGCGGTTTAGCAGTGCCCCAAGTCAACTCACAGATGGTAAGGATGACAAGATTGAGGTCTATCTTCAAACCAAGTTCAAGGGGCAGCCGCTAGCGCTGTTCGAACGGCGGTATAAATACTATGCGGATATTGATGAGTGGTCATGGACGTTCCGAAGAGTTTTCGCAATCCTGGATGGTGCTGGCCGAGTGATCTATGAATCAAGCGATTCTAGTTTAGAAATAAATAATCTTTACGACTTGGCGTTCAATAACGCTGGTGATGTTGAGAACGTTATGAACATGCTCCTGTCCGATGACTAAGGAGGTGTGATGGTGTTCTGTAAGCACGTTGTTCTGACTCTCCTTTTCAGTGCTTCCTTTTCCGCATGGGCCGACTCGTTCGAACCGCTGTCCTGCGGAGCAGTGGCAGCGGGTGCCAGGGAGAGTGATGAAGAGAACATCAAGAGATTTGCGACTGAGGTTCCGAAGACTGCTGCCAAGTTCCTCGCTGACAACATTCGGAAAGAGTTGAAGACGCAAGGTGCAGATGATTTCAATGCACTGAGCGTATCTCTTGATTACTACGCTGAGACAGCTCTACCTATCGCACAGGAAGTCACTTCTCAATTCGCTTTGATTGCCCGCCAAGAAGGTTCCTATGTCAACGGCATCAAGCGGTATTGCAAAGACAAGACCAGCTCCATCGGTAATTTCTTTCATCTGGCATTCGATGCAGCTTTGGACGAGACGTTAAAGGAAGCTGCAAAGTCAGTGAATTAAAAAGGGCAACGTTCTCTCGTTTCGTAATTGAAAAAAAGCCTCCTTTGCCGGGGCTTTTTTTTGCCCGGATTTGTTATTAAACTTTTTCAATCCCCCACCACTCGGAAAGATGCAATGCAGCGACTCAGAGAACATGCGATTCTGCTTCGCAAACAGCGGGAAGAGCAGAACCAGGTCCAGCATGTCGTCCAAGTGACCCACCAGCTCACTCGCCGAGAGTCAGGGCCTTCGTTCACCCGCTAACCAGTGACGTCGCCCACGGAAGGGCGGTGCTTGCCGCCATCATCAAGCCTAGACCGACCCCTAAGCCCTTTCACGGAAAGCGGGCAGGGGTAATAGGGTTCATCCCTGTCTTCCATTCCAACTTCCTGGCTTTCCAGCGCTTCCACAAGCCCGCTCTTCCATAAGGATTGATGAGGATGCCTGGGGGAAGGCCGTAGACCCGCCAGCCCATTTGCGCTGCCTTACAGCGCCAGAGTTCTTCCATCCGTTCGGCTTCATGCTGTGTCATTTCATAAGAAGCCAGCTCCACCGGGCGGAAGTGTCGGTTCCATTTCCCTGCGGCTGACCGATGTTGAGCCCAACGCTTCTTCAAATCGACCGACTGCCCGATATAAACGGATCTCTCGCTGTCAAAGAAGAGCGCGTAAACGTAGCGGGTTCTCTTGTGATATTTCTGGCTGCGGCCCCATTTCTTCTGCATTCGTGTTCTCCTTAAAAAATTTTAATAAGCATCTTTTAAGGAGTAACGCAAAATGCTAATTGCGCAAGGGGTCGTCTAACTGAATTAGACCAACATTTGACATGCTTTCCTATTGATACGTCCGTGGCTTCTTTAGTCTCCGAATAGATGTGGTGGAAATGTGCGCGATTCGGAGCTACAGTCGGTTTGCGCGAGCGTGCTCAGTCTCAGTCTCGGTCTCGGTCTTGGTCTTGGTCCTCAGGTCTGCAGCCGCGCGTAGCTAGACGCATGGAAGTCGTAGTCGGCCAAATTCAAAAACAAGGAGTGCGTAAGTGATCGTCGGTATTAATCATCTCAAGAGCTTCGGAATCTTCAAGGATTTTGACGGGACTTCGATCAAAAAGTTCGGACGCTATAATCTTGTTTACGGTTGGAACGGAACCGGGAAGTCTACGCTCTCAAGTCTGTTTGCCTCTGTAGAGGCACGGGCTGTGGTGCCGAGATTTGCTGGCGGGCAGTTTTCGCTAGCTCTTGAGGATGGTTCCTCGATCACGGATAAAAATGTTTCCGGGACATTGCTCAATATTCATGTCTTCAATCAGGGTTTCATTCAGAAGAACATCGATTGGGATAAGTCAGTAAACAGCATCCTTCTCATTGCCAAGGAGAAGATAGATGAGGTTAAGAAGCTGGAAGAGTTGAACGGCAAGCTTGGCAAGAAAAATAAGCTTTATCTTGACAAGGGTGTTGAGGCTGCAAAGGTCCGAGATTCCCTTGAGAAATTCATGACTAATGCCGCGAGAAAGATGAAACTCGGCCTTCAGTCTATCGATACCGCCGACAGCTATTACCTGAATTATGATCGTCGCAAACTGGCGAACTTCATTAAGGATAATGAGGCTGGCGTGGTTGATCCCGGTTCGATTCTTGATGATAAGGCGGTCATCAAGTTAACTAATTCCGCAAGGCCGGATCAGATGCCTGCGATAGCTTTTTCCAGTAATCCAGTTGATCCGGAGTATTACAGCAAGGCTGTAATTCGGATCAGGGACTTGATTGCGACAACGGCAGTCAATCAGGCTATTCAGCGGCTCTCTGATAATCCTGACATTCGTGAGTGGGTGCAGACGGGCCTGGATCTTCACGAGAAGCATAATTCTAAAGCGTGTGAGTTCTGCGCTTCTCCATTCACGCCTGAGCGCGCTTCATCCCTCGCTGCGCACTTCAGCAAGGAGTTCACGGATTTCCAGGCCAGACTTCAGAGCGCTGCGACATGGATAGAGTCACAAGGTGCTCCGACACATAGTCTTCCTGCGTCGGCGGACTTCTACAAAGAGTTTTCTACTGATTTTGAAGGACTAAAGGTCGAATACGACGCCGCTGTCAATAAGATTGACACGCAAGTGGCCGCGTGGAAGGCGGCGCTTCTGGCGAAAATAGAAGATCCCATGCGCACAAATATTGCAGTTACTGACATGACGGCTGCGGATCTTCTGAAGTTCAATTCTGTTTTGGCTTCTCTTACCTCGCTCGTGGCCCTCCACAACAAAAAGACTGCGAACTTTAAAGCGGAGACAACCAAGAGCAAGAAGGCTCTGGAGCTCCATTACGCAGCGGCGGAGATTCAAGAGTTCGACTATTCTGCAAATGAACTCAAAAGTCAGCAATTGGAGTCAGAGGCTAAGGCGGCGGGCGCTGAGGTTGCAGCGCTTCAGCAGGAAATAGACGCCATTGAGGCGTCACTGTCGAATGAGACTGTCGGCGCGGATGAATTCAACGATACGCTGCACAAGTTCATCGGGAGGTCTGAGCTTTGCCTAAAGTTCAACAAGGATAAAAAGGGATACGAGATCATCAGGAATGGAGTGGGCGAACATGACGGAAACTTGAGCGAGGGTGAGAAGACCGCAATTGCCTTTGTTTATTTCATCACAAAGCTCCGGGAAAACGGCAATAAGATCTCTGATGCCGTGGTGGTGGTCGATGATCCTGTGTCAAGCTTTGATTCAAATCACCTCTTCCATGCATACTCTTTCTTGCGAACGCAGTGCCAGGACGCTCGGCAGCTGTTTGTCCTGACTCACAACTTCACTTATTTTAAGTTGGTAAGGGATTGGTTCGCAGGAAAAAACAAGGGGAAGGATAAGCCGGATGTCAGTTTCTTTTATCAGCTCGATGCCTCACCTGGTTCCCCACGAAGCTCCAAGCTGGTTGATGCCGACGACTCATTGAAAAACTACGGATCGGAGTATCACTACATTTTTAAAAAGCTGTTTGAATACAGGTCCCATGCAAGCCTCAACAGAGACGAGGCGTTTTTGACGGCCAATCTTTCCAGGAAGCTCGTGGAGTCATTCTTTACCTTCAAGTTCCCAAAGCGGCGCGGCAACATCAGTCAGTTGATGGATGATGGACTGAAGGGGTGCGCTGTCACTACGCCAGAAGTGAAGGAAAAGATATACCGATTCATCAATAAGTATTCACACAGTGATGTGATCGAAATTACTGATGAGTCTGCTGAAAATCTTGCGGGCGAAAGTCACAGTGTGATCGGCGACATCTTCAGGTGGATGGAAGAAGTGGATAAGAAGCACTATGAAGAGATGGTTGTGGTGGTCTCAGCGCAATAGTGACCGGGTCTAATTGCGCGTAACTGGCCATCTCTCACCGTTGGCATTTGGTGGTCGTATAAAAAAAGCCCCGCCTAAGAGGCGGGGCTAAGGGCACCAGGACGAAAGCAGGGCGGTTAGAAGAATGCGGACCAGCCGTGGACTAGGAGCATCTGCGGAATGCCCAGCAGGAAGATGTAGAAGGCGGCGAACAACGCCAGCGACCAAATCCCCAGCGTCTTCCATTGTCGCTTCCGCACATGATCAGGCAGCGGGTTGAGACGCTGGCGCGGATTGGTGTAGAAGAAATAGGTAAAGAGCATCGTGATGAACACGAAGGGCCCGACAAAGGGAATAAGCAGCGTCAAAAAGACGACGCCGAGTTGATGCGGACGTGCAATAAATGCTGGTTTCACAGAACACCTCCCTGTTTTTACTGAGATGTTCTGATCCTTGATCGACTTCTAGGGTCTGTCAAGATGCCTTTTGCGATTGGAAACGATTACTGCTCTTTTTAGCTCAGCGTCGAACATTCCTGGTTCATAAGCTGGGAGCAGAGCGGGCGGTCCGTAGGCATCCACAGCTTCTTGACGAGCTTTCAGGGTGTTGGGCTGGACGTAGTGCGAAAGCCCGTTCGGGATGCTGCGCTCGTGACCGGTCACTTCCTGGACAACAGCAGCGGGGAATCCGTGCTCGTTATGCAGGGCGGTGATGAGAGTGTGGCGGAAGCAGTGGAACGACTTCAACCGACCGGTGATGCCTAACTTTTTGACATACGCTCGGAACTGGTCACTCAGGGCATCGCCATAGCCCGAGTTCTTATCTAGGGGCAGATTTGGGAAAAGCCGGTCATTACCTGTGCGCCGCACGTCTTCCACGAACGCCAAGAATCCGGCATCCAACACTTGCTGGGGCAGTGGAACGAACCGTGACGATGAGGCGTTCTTCAAGCGTTGATCAGGCTTTGACGCTCGGATATGGATACCCACCACCCCATGGGTCTCCTCCACGTCCTGGATGTAGAGCTGTCCGATTTCGTTTACTCGTGCCCCCGTCGCAAAGCCCAGGATGGTTCCCCAAAAACGATGCGGCCACTTGGATGCCCAAGCCTGAAATGCCGGTCCAAAAATAAGTTCGATCTCGGAGGCGTCAAACGGAGTGCGACTAATCTTTTCGGATTCAGCTTTTCGGGGGGGCATCATGCCCAAGTGGGGCGCGCGGTCAATGACTCCCTCCCGTACCATTTGATTGAAGAACGTGGCCAGGCGGTCTCGATGTTTTTCCTTCGTCCGGGACTCCAAAAGGGTGTAGTCCCCGAGCCGAGCTTTGGCGATTACTTCTGCAGGCGACAGCCCAACAAACTCCTTTTTCTTAGAAGCGTTGGCAGGCCAAGACTCCATCAGATCAAAAAAACTGCGGAAGTGCGCCGACTGGATTTGACCGATGGGGAGGTCGCCCACTAGCTCGATAAAGAGCCCCAGCGTGAACTGGGTGTCCAAGATGTTCTTGGGTGCCCGGCCAACCCGCTTCATATCCTCCACGTAGATCTCCAATCGCTCAGAGATCGGCGGAGAGACTGGAGGGGGCGGAGCAGTCGGGGTAGGGCGACTCGGGGCTCTCCCGTGAGCAGCCGCCATCAAGGGGTCATCAGCGAACTCTTCATCGTCATCGCTGTCGATGTCACGCACGAAGTCCGCAAAGAGCTTGGCGTCTTTCCTGTTAGCAATGTCGATGCCCTTCAACTGCACCCCATTGCGCAGCGTCACGGCCTGGATGCCGAAGTCCAGAATAGGGGGCTTCTTCTTCATATCGTCTTCTTGAAGGCGCAATCGCTCGAACTGCTGGGAGAGTGCCATACCCAGCTGAGCAGCAGCCAGCCTGGCTCTGTCCCCGGTCAGGCCTTTTAGGCTCCTCACGAGGAAGCGGGACCCCACCACGGCCCGGAGGTCTTGAGGGATCAGGAAGCGCACGTAGAGGCCAGTGGGCCGCTGCAAGAAGAAAGGTTTAGGCAAAAAAATACCTCAAACGATACCTTTGGGAAGGTCGATTGAGGTACTTTTTGTTCCGCTAAAATCTGTCAAATCAATCGGTTACAGCATGATTGGACAGTTGATTGGTGGAGGTGGGCGGAATTGAACCGCCGTCCGAAGGCACTCCATCCCCAGCACTACATGCTTAGCTCACCGTTGGATCTCGTCCCCGAACAGCACGGTGCGCAAAGCGCATCCGGGAACCAGCCTGTTGTGTTCTAGTGCCGGGCTGACAGGCAGCCGCCCAGCGCGATTCCATGATAGTGACTCTACACCGCGAGCATGGACACAAGCGGTTTCGAGGCTTAGGCCTTAAGCGGCCAGAGCGTAGTTGTCGTCGTTGGCAACTAGAGTTTTGCAGCTGGATTTACGAGGAAAGCTACCCCCTCGGCATGCGCCAGGCGACTTCACAACCCCCGTCGAAACCAATGCACCCCCGGTCTCTACAGTGCTGCAATGTACAGGGCCAATGCCGTGTTGCCACGAGCGGGGCCTGCCCAACGCTGCCAATGCTACGCCAAAACAGCTGAACAGTCACCGTGGCAATCCACAACAAGTTGTAGAGCCTCCGTCATAGCGGATTGGTAACGTCATGGGCACGAATTTGCGACACACTGGCGACGACCATCCAAGCCAGGACAGACAGGGAGACTGTGGGTGACAGAGGCAAGCCAACAACGCAGCCTGCGACAGCTGGTTGGACCCGTCGGGGCCGACTACCAGCGGCGCGCGTTGCCGCCCGGCTGGGTCTGGGCGGTGCTGGCGGTGCTGCTGGCGGCCACCTGGCCGACCGAGCTGCCGGCGACGGCGGCAGCCGCGCTGGTCTCCAGTGCGGTGGTGGTGCACTGGCCGCAGCGTGGGCGCTTGCATTGGCTGGGCTGGCGGCTGCCGGCGCTGGCGGTGCTCGCCGCGCTGCTGTGGGGCCCGGATGTACTGTCACAGTGGTTCGAACATGGCCTGGCCCTGACCTTGATGTCGCTGGCCAGCCTCAGCATTGGCGTGCATGTGTGGCAGTCGCGGCAAGTTGCGCGACAGTTGCAGGCTTCCGCCGATGCGCTGGACGACGCCCAGTTGCTGGCCCTGCTGCCCGTCGACGCCGCGCGGCTGGCGCAGCAGTGGCGCGCCGGTGATGATCGCCACGCTCCGGAACTTTCGGTGGTGATGCACCTGGCGGTGACGCATGCGGCGCTGGCGCCGAGGATGCGCAGGCAGGGCGTTCTGGCCAGCTGAGCCGCATCGTGTTGTAGAGCCGAGCCTATGCTCGACTGCTTCACGGCAGTCGAGCACAGCTCGGCTCTACAGAAAGCCAAAGCAGCCGAGCGTGGCTCGGCTCTACAGAAAGCCAAAGCAGCCGAGCATGGCTCGGCTCTACAGGGTGCTGCGCAGCCGCCTTACGCGTCGCGGTTGCCGCGACGCATCACGCGTTGTTTCTCGATCGCCCAGTCGCGGTCCTTGGCGGCATCGCGCTTGTCGTGGTTCTGCTTGCCCTTGGCCAGTGCGATCTCAAGCTTGATCTTGTTCTTGCTCCAGTACATCGCGGTAGGCACGATCGTGTAGCCGTCGCGCTCGACCTTGCCGATCAGCTTGTCGATCTCGTTCCGGTGCAGCAGCAGCTTGCGCTCGCGGCGGTCATTGGCCACCACGTGGGTGGAGGCCTGAATCAACGGGGTGATCTGTGCGCCGATCAGGTAGATCTCGCCGCGCTTCACATAGGCGTAGGCGTCGATGATGTTGCCGCGGCCTGCGCGGATCGACTTGACCTCCCAGCCCTGCAGGGCGAGGCCGGCCTCGAAGCGCTCTTCGATGTGGTATTCGTGGCGGGCACGCTTGTTCAACGCGATGGTTTTGTTGGCCGTCGCGCTCTTTGCTTTATCCTTGCCGCTGTTCTTGCTCATTTCCGTATTGTCTCCGATTCGGGCCCGCCCGGTCGATTGCCGAAACGTCCTGTATTCATGCCTACTATCCGCCGCAGCGCCCTGGTCGAACATTCGGCCGCGCGCATGTTCGACCTGGTCAATGATGTCCAGGCCTATCCGCGCCGTTTCCGCTGGTGCTCGGCTGCCCAGATCATGGAGCAGGGCGAGGACCGCCTGGTGGCGCGCCTGGACCTGGGCCTGGGTTCGTTCAGCACCTGGTTCCAGACCGAAAACACGCTGCGGCGACCGCACAGCATCGATATGCAGCTGCGCGATGGCCCGTTCAAGCGGCTGCACGGCCGCTGGGAATTCCATGCGCTGGCCGAGGACGCCTGCAAGGTCACCCTCACCCTGGAGTTCGAGCCCAGCTCGCGCCTGCTCGGTCCGGCGCTGGCGATCGGCTTCCAGGGCCTGGCCGATCGGATGGTCAACGATTTCGTCCGCGTCGCCGACGAGGACTGAGCGGTGATCGAGGTCGAAGTGGTACTGGCTTGGCCGCAGCAGGTGCTGTCGCGCCGACTGAAACTGGAGGAGGGTGCCGCCGTGGCCGATGCCATTGCCGCCGCCGCGCTGGAAGGCAGTGCCGATTGTCCGGCCGCTGCCGTGCACGGCGTCCTGGCGCGTCCGCAGCAGGTGCTGCTGGATGGCGACCGCGTCGAGCTGTTGCGCCCGCTGCTGGCCGATCCCAAGGACAACCGCCGGCGTCGCGCGCTCGGCGGTTGATCCCGGCAACCCGTCCCTGCGGACGGGGCTGGGCGCTTAACGGCCCTTCTTCTTCTTGTCCTTGGGCAGGTTGCGGCCGAACTGGCGCACGGTCTGCTGGGCCAGGGCCTTGTCGTTGCCCGGGAAGTAATCGCCCTCCCAGCGGGTCACGGTGTCATTCTCGAAGAACACCACGAAGTTCTTCACTTCGGTACGGCCCAGGCGGTTCACGCGCTGGCTGGACGTGTAGTCCCAGCGCTGAGCGTGGAACGGGTCGGGAATGGACGGGGTGCCCAGCAGCGCGGTGACCTGCTGCTTGCTCTGCCCGACCTGCAGCTTGGCCACGGCATCTTCCCGGATCAGGTTGCCCTGATAGATGGGTTGCTTGTAGATGATGCCGCACCCGGTGGTGGACAGGGCGACGGCGGCGACCAACAGGAGATTGCGCATCGGGACTGGCGGTTGGGGAAATCAAACCGATGATACACTCCCGGCGTGCCACCGCGACCCAATCCGAGGCAGCTGGCGCTAAATCGCCAATGAACGGAGACCTATGGAAACCCACGACCTGCGTAAAGTCGGCCTGAAGGTGACCCATCCGCGGATGCGGATCCTGGCGCTGCTCGAGCAGCGCAATGCCCAGCACCACCAGCATCACATGACCGCCGAGGACATCTACCGCCAGCTGCTCGAGCATGGCGACGAGATCGGCCTGGCGACCGTCTACCGGGTGCTGACCCAGTTCGAGGCTGCCGGCCTCGTGCTCAAGCACAATTTCGAGGGCGGCCAGGCCGTTTACGAACTGGACCGTGGTGGCCACCACGACCACATGGTCGACGTGGACAGCGGCAAGATCATCGAGTTCGAGAGCCATGAGATCGAGGAGCTGCAGCGCAAGATCGCGGCCGACCATGGCTACGAGCTGGAAGAGCACTCGCTGGTGCTGTACGTGCGCAAGAAGCGGAAGTAGGCCGTTCAGGCCCGCTGGATGCGACGAAACCCCGGGCCTGCCCGGGGTTTTTCGTTGCTTACGGTAGATTCCCGCCACGCCTGGATGATCCCATCAGGAGGTCCAGGTCCACCGCCTCGGCCATCGCCCGGTTCCCTGCATCACCCGGATGCAGGTGATCGCCGGAGTCGTAGGCGGCGGCCATCCGTAACGGCTCGGCCGGGTCGCGCAGCGCCGCGTCCAGGTCGATCACCGCGTCGAACGGGCTGTCCGTACGCAGCCAGGCATTGAGTTGCCGCCGCAGGGCGTCCTTGTCCGGGTGGTAGTAGTCGTCCAGCGGCGTGCCGGGCAGGGCACCAGCGAACGGTGGCAGGGTGGCGCCGATTATCCGCACACCACGCCTGCGGGCCTGTTCTGCCAGGGTGCGATAGCCCGCCTGCAGTTCGGCCAGCGTTGGCCTGGCCTGGCCCCGGGCGAACGCCGTGCCGGGCCAGCTGATGTCGTTGATGCCGATCAGCACGATGACGCTCGCCACGCCGGGTTGATCCAGTGCATCGCGCTGGAAACGGGCCAGGGCGGACTCACCCATGCCGTCGCTCAGCAGCCGATTGCCGGAAATGCCCGCATTGACCACCGCCACCCTGCGCGGGGCGAGGCGCGCGGCCAGATGGTCGGTCCAGCGCTGGTCCTGGTCGAGGCTGGCCGTGGCGCCATCGGTGATCGAGTCGCCGATCACCACCACGCTGCGCGCGCTGGCGTTGGCCTCGACCTCGATACCGGCCAGGAGCAGGCGCGCGGTGGTGCTGCTGGCAGCGCGCAGCGCCTTGGCCCGGCTCTGGTCGCCAGCGGCGATCCAGCTGGTCTGGCGACCGTCCCAATGGAACGTCTGGACCGCCGCCGGCCCCGGCACGAAGACACTGACCTGCAGCGCCTGCCGGTCATCCGTGGCAAGCGCCAGCGGATCGCTCAGCCGTTCCTGGCCGGGACCGATCACCACGCTGGGCTGGCCGTCGAAGCTGAGCGGGTGAGGCGCGCCGCCCATGCGTGCGGAGATGCTGGCCGCTCCGATCCGCAACGGCTGGGTACCGTAGGCATTGCTCAGCCGCACCCGCAGCCGCGCCCCGCCCAGGCTGATGCGCGCGGTCTGGCGGAAAGTCTTGTCATGCAGCGCGGCCGGAACCAGGGTTGGGAAGAGGAAATCCGCGCCCCAGACCGGTTGCGGGCTGGCCTGCCAGCTGGCGACCCAGTGCGGGGCCGTGGCCGCGCTGGCAGCGCCGGACAGGGCAATCAATGCGGCGGCGGTGAACTGGCTCAAGCGGTTCATCGGGCAATCCCGGGAAGGAGGAATCGCCATGGTGATTCTCCGGCCATCTGTGAACTAGACTGCGCATGGATAATCATCTGTGAACTGGATTCATCGTCATGGCGCGACCCGACATCAACCGATCCGGCGAGCTGGAAGTGTTCGTGCGGGTCATCGAGACCGGCGGCTTCTCCGCCGCCGCGCGCACGCTCGACATGACGCCGTCTGCGGTGAGCAAGCTCGTGGCACGATTGGAGCAGCGGCTGGGCACGCGACTGCTGCAGCGATCCACCCGCCAGCTGCAGCTGACCCCGGAAGGCTGCGCGTTCTACGAGCGGGGCCTGCGGGTGCTGGCCGATCTGGAAGAAGCAGAGCGCTGCGCCAGTGCCCATGCCGAACCGCGTGGACGCCTGCGGGTCAACTCCAACGTGCCGTTCGGCCAGCATTTCCTGTTGCCGCTGCTGCCGGCGTTCCTGGCGCGCAACCCGCAGGTGGGGGTGGACCTGACCCTCAATGATGAAGTGATCGACCTTCTGGAGCAGCGCACCGACGTTGCGGTAAGGGCCGGTCCGCTGAAGAGCTCCAGCCTGGTGGCGCGACGGCTGGGCGCGACGCGGATGATGATCGTGGCCGCGCCGGCGTACCTGCAGCGGCACGGGATGCCGCGCAACGCCGACGAACTGCAGTCGCACAACCGGCTGGACATCGGCCACGCGCGTGCGATGCAGGGCTGGCCGCTGCTGCAGGAGGGGCGAGAGCGGATGGTGCTGCCCAGCGGCAACGCCCGTGCCAGCAACGGCGATGCACTGCGCCAGCTGGTGCTGGGTGGTCTGGGCATGGCCCGCCTGGCCGCGTTCCAGGTGCAGGACGACGTCGCCGCCGGGCGCCTGCTGCCGGTGCTGGAAGAGGCCAATCCGGGTGACCTGGAAGAAGTACACGCAGTGTTCCTGGGGCAGGGCGGTTACCTGCCGCTGCGGGTACGCGCGTTCCTCGATTTCCTGGTGGAACAGGTCGATCTGACGCAGCCACGGGGGTAGGGCCGGCCGCTGGCCGGCAACCTCACGATCTTCGCCCACCCGTGTTGGGTTGCCGGCCAGCGGCCGGCACTACCGCGCGGAAGCCGGGCCTATGCCCGGCTCGGGCGGCGTTACACCTGCAGCAGCTTGCGCGCGGCGGCGCGCGCTTCCTTGCTCACTTCCACGCCACCCAGCATGCGCGCCAGCTCTTCTTCGCGCGCCTTGCTGTCCAGCTTTTCCACGGCGCTCTGGGTCATGCCTTCCACCGGCGCCTTGCTGACCCGGTAATGGGCATGGCCCTTGGAGGCGACCTGCGGCAGATGGGTCACGCACAGCACCTGGCGCTTCTCGCCCAGTGCGCGCAGCTTCTGGCCGACGATGTCGGCCACCGCGCCGCCGATGCCTGAATCCACTTCGTCGAACACCATCGTCGGCACCGCGTCCAGATCCAGCGCGGCCACTTCAATGGCCAGCGAGATGCGTGACAGTTCACCGCCCGAGGCCACCTTGCGCAGGGCGCGCGGCGGCTGGCCGGCGTTGGCCGCCACCAGAAACTCCACCCGTTCGGCGCCCTGCGGATCCGGCTTGTCGGCGTCCTGCGGCTCCAGTTCGATCAGGAACTGGCCGCCGCCCATGCCCAGTTCGGCGATGATGCTGGTGGTGGTGGCCGACAGTTCGGCGGCGGCGCTGCGGCGGCTGGCGGTCAGCACTTCAGCCTGCACGCGCCAGGCGGCGGCGGCCTTGTCGATCTCGCCGGCCAGGCGCTGCAGGCGCTCGTCGGCGCCGCGCAGTTGCTCCACTTCGGCATGCATGCGCTCGCGTTGCGCGCCCAGCTCGTCCATCGGCACGCGGTGCTTGCGGGCCAGGTCGTGCAGGCGGCCGAGGCGGCGCTCGTTCTCCTCGAACTGTTCCGGGTCGGCATCCAGATCGTCGTGCACGCGGTCAAGCAGCGACAGGGCTTCGTGCAGCTGGATCGAGGCATTCTCGATCAGGCCGTCCACCTCGCCCAGCCGTGGGTCGTGTTCGATCAGGCGCGACAGCTCGTGGCGCACCTGCTGCAACAGGTCCAGCGCGGAGCTGCCGTCGTCACCGTTGAGCTGGTTGCTGGCCGCCTGGCAGGCACTCAGCAGGGCGCTGGCGTGGGCCTGGCGACGGTGGCTGGCGCCGAGTGCCGCGATCGATTCCGGCTCAAGGTCTTCCCGGTCCAGTTCGCGCAGCTGGTGCTCGAGGAAGCCGATCCGGTCACTGACGTCGCCCTGTTGCGACAGCGCCAGCGATTCATCGACCAGTGCCTGCCAGGCCGCGGCGGCGCGCCGTACCTGGCGGCGTTCGTTCTCGTTGCCGGCATAGGCATCCAGCAGCGCCAGCTGCGACGGGCGCGTCAGCAGGGCCTGCTGTTCGTGCTGGCCGTGGATCTCCACCAGCAACGAGGCCAGGTCGCCCAGCTGGGCCAGGGTCACCGGGCGGCCGTTGATCCAGGCCCGGGAACCGCCGTCGGCGCGGATCACGCGGCGCAGCTGGCATTGGTCCTCGTCGTCCAGCTCGTTGTCGGCCAGCCACTGGCGGGCGGCCTGCAGCTGCTCCAGCGCGAATTCGGCGGAAAGCTCGGCGCGGGCGGCGCCATGGCGGACCACGCCGCTGTCGGCGCGCAGGCCGGACAGGAAGCCCAGCGCGTCGACCATCAGCGACTTGCCGGCGCCGGTCTCGCCTGAAACCACGGTCATGCCTGGCCCGAACTCCAGTTCGGTAGCGCGGACGACGGCGAAATCCTTGATCGAAAGATGTCTGAGCATGGGTAAGGGGGTATCAGCAGCCGCGCAACGCTAGCACGCGGGCGCGGGAGGTCCAATGACTTGCCAAGGTGATGCGCCGCCATTATCTAGTGTCCGTGTCTCACAGGTTGATTCCATGCACGGTTCTCCCGACCAGCTTGCCCCGCGTGCGCGCCATCTGCTGCGCACGCTGATCGCGCGTTATATCCAGGACGGTGAGCCGGTGGGCTCGCAGACGCTGGCACGCGTGGCCGGGCTGGAGGTCAGCCCGGCCACCATCCGCAACATCCTCGGCGACCTGGAGGACCTGGGCCTGCTGGCCTCGCCGCATACCTCGGCCGGGCGGGTACCGACCGCGCACGGCTACCGGGTATTCGTCGACAGCCTGCTGCAGATGCAGCCGCCGGGCGAGGGCGAGCTGGCCCGGCTGCGCCAGGAGCTGGCCGGCGGTGGCAGCACCCAGGCCCTGCTCGGCAGCGCTTCGGAACTGTTGTCGGCGATGAGCCACTTCGTCGGCGTGGTCAGCGCCCCGCGGCGGGAGCAGTTCGCCTTCCGCCAGATCGATTTCGTGGCGCTGGACGGACGGCGGGTGCTGGCGATCCTGGTGTTCGCCGACAACGAGGTACAGAACCGGGTCATTGAGACCCGCCAGGAGTTTGCGCCGGGGCAGCTGGAGCAGGTCGCCAACTACCTCAATGCGCATTTCGCCGGCCTGCCGCTGGCCGAGATCCGCACCCGCCTGCTGCTGGAACTGCGCGATGCCCGGTCCGAACTGGAACAGCTGCTGGCGCACAGCATCGAACTGGCCGAACAGGCCCTGCAGCCGCCGGCCGACGACATGCTGGTGGCCGGCCAGACCCGGCTGATGGGGGTGCAGGACCTGTCTGACCTGGAGCGCCTGCGCGAACTGTTCGAGCTGTTCTCCAGCAAGCGCGAGATCCTGCAGCTGCTGGAGCGGACCATCCAGGCGCCGGGCGTGCGCATCTTCATCGGCGAGGAGACCGGGATGATGCCGCTGCAGGGCGTCTCGCTGGTCACCGCCCCGTACACCGCCAACGGCCAGGTGCTGGGCGTGCTGGGCGTGATCGGTCCCAAGCGGATGGCCTACGACCGCGTGATCCCGCTGGTCCAGGCCACGGCCGATGTGCTCGGCGCGGCCTTTTCACCGGCCTCGCGCACGCCGGGAACATCCGACGCTTGAAACGCAGCATCCCGCCCACACTAGGGTGGTTGGAGGCGGAGTTTGACCGCCAGGGACCCAGACATGAACCACGAACAGCCAGATATCGAATCCCAGCAGAGTGCCGCCGATGCGGCCGCCACCGCCGGCGTCAACGACGAAGTCGAGCGCCTGCGCGCCGAAATCGAACAGGTCAAGGCCGATGCCCTGCGTGAGCGCGCCGACCTGGAGAACCAGCGCAAGCGCGTTGCCCGTGACATCGAACAGGCCCGCAAGTTCGCCAACGAGAAGCTGCTGGGCGATCTGCTCCCCGTGTTCGACAGCCTGGACGCCGGCCTGAAGGCCGCCGGCGACGACCCGCACCCGCTGCGCGAAGGCCTGGAGCTTACCTACAAGCAGCTGCTCAAGGTCGCTGCCGACAACGGCCTGGTCCTGCTGGACCCGATCGGCCAGCCGTTCAACCCGGAACACCACCAGGCGATCAGCCAGGCCCCGACCCCGGGCGCCGCCCCGGGCAGCGTGGTGACCGTGTTCCAGAAGGGCTACCTGCTCAACGAGCGCCTGCTGCGGCCGGCGCTGGTGGTGGTGGCCGCCGAGTGATCCCGCGGGGCCGGGCGGCGGACAGCCACCGCCACCCGACCCGACGCTGAACGCGCCGGATGACCGGAAACACAGCGTTCGGAGGATGGCTTGAATGTTCCACGAGCCTCCCCCACATCGTATTCATCCACCGGCCGAACGGCCGGACTGACCCCAACAAGTATCCTCAGGAGTCTCCCCCATGGGCAAGATCATTGGTATCGACCTCGGCACCACCAACTCGTGCGTGGCGATCATGGACGGCGGCAAGGCCCGCGTCATCGAGAATTCGGAAGGCGATCGCACCACCCCGTCGATCGTCGCCTACACCAAGGACGGCGAAGTCCTGGTCGGTGCCTCGGCCAAGCGCCAGGCCGTGACCAACCCGAAGAACACCTTCTACGCGGTGAAGCGCCTGATCGGCCGCAAGTTCACCGATGGCGAGGTGCAGAAGGACATCGCCCACGTCCCGTACAGCATCCTGGCCCATGACAATGGCGACGCCTGGGTGGCCACCAGCGACGGCAAGAAGATGGCGCCGCAGGAAATCTCGGCCAAGGTGCTGGAAAAGATGAAGAAGACCGCCGAGGACTTCCTCGGTGAGAAGGTCACCGAAGCGGTCATCACCGTGCCGGCCTACTTCAACGACAGCCAGCGCCAGGCGACCAAGGACGCCGGCCGCATCGCCGGCCTGGACGTCAAGCGCATCATCAACGAGCCGACCGCGGCCGCGCTGGCCTATGGCCTGGACAAGGGCGACAACAAGGATCGCAAGATCGTGGTGTACGACCTGGGCGGCGGCACCTTCGACGTCTCGGTGATCGAGATCGCCAACGTCGACGGTGAAAAGCAGTTCGAAGTGCTGGCCACCAACGGCGACACCTTCCTGGGCGGCGAAGACTTCGACAACCGCGTCATCGAGTACCTGGTTGAAGAGTTCAACAAGGACCAGGGCATCGACCTGCGCAAGGATCCGCTGGCCCTGCAGCGCCTGAAGGACGCTGCCGAGCGCGCCAAGATCGAGCTGTCCAGCGCCCAGCAGACCGAAGTGAACCTGCCGTACGTCACTGCCGACGCGTCGGGTCCGAAGCACCTGAACATCAAGCTGACCCGCGCCAAGCTGGAAGCGCTGGTGGATGACCTGATCAGGAAGTCGATCGAGCCGTGCCGCGTCGCCCTGAACGATGCCGGCCTGCGTTCGAGCGACATCAGCGAAGTGATCCTGGTCGGCGGCCAGACCCGCATGCCGAAGGTGCAGCAGGCGGTGACCGAGTTCTTCGGCAAGGAACCGCGCAAGGACGTCAACCCCGACGAGGCCGTGGCACTGGGTGCGGCGATCCAGGGCGGCGTGCTGGGTGGCGACGTCAAGGACGTGCTGCTGCTGGACGTGACCCCGCTGTCGCTGGGCATCGAAACCATGGGTGGCGTGTTCACCAAGATCATCGAGAAGAACACCACCATCCCGACCAAGGCCTCGCAGGTGTTCTCCACCGCCGAGGACAACCAGTCGGCCGTGACCGTGCACGTGCTGCAGGGTGAGCGCGAACAGGCCCGCTTCAACAAGTCGCTGGCCAAGTTCGACCTGTCCGGCATCGAGCCGGCCCCGCGCGGTCTGCCGCAGGTGGAAGTGTCCTTCGACATCGACGCCAACGGCATCCTGCATGTGTCGGCCAAGGACAAGAAGACCAACAAGGAACAGAAGGTCGAGATCAAGGCCGGTTCGGGCCTGTCCGAGGAGGAGATCGCGCGCATGGTCGCCGACGCGGAAGCCAACCGCGAAGAAGACAAGAAGTTCCAGGAACTGGTGCAGGCCCGCAACCAGGCCGACGCCCTGATCCACGGCACCCGCAGCGCGATCACCGAGCACGGCAGCAAGGTCGGCGGCGATGTCATCGGCAAGGTCGAGGCAGCGCTGGCTGACCTGGAAACCGCGATGAAGGGCGACGACAAGGCACAGATCGAAGCCAAGTCGAAGGCACTGGAAGAAGCTGGCCAGTCGCTGTTCGCCGCTGCTTCGGCCGACCAGGGCGGTGCCCCGGGTGCCGACGCCGGCAATGCCGGCAAGGCGCAGGACGACGTGGTCGACGCTGAGTTCACCGAAGTCAAGGACGACAAGAAGTCCTGATCCGGACCGACGCGGGACGCTGGCCACCAGCGTCCCGTTGTCGCATCAGGGTCCTGACCGCCCACCGGCGTGTCGGGGCGCCCGACGCAAGAGCGGACCTGGTTCCGCTCTTCCGCTTTGACGAATCCCGACGTTCCGGAACCCGATTCACGATATGAGCAAGCGCGATTACTACGAAGTGCTGGGCGTTGCCCGCACCGCCACCGACGACGAGCTGAAGAAGGCCTACCGTCGCTGCGCGATGAAGTTCCACCCGGACCGCAACCCGGGTGATGCGGCGGCCGAGGCCTCCTTCAAGGAGTGCAAGGAAGCCTACGAAGTACTGTCCGACGGCAACAAGCGCCGCATGTACGACAGCCACGGCCACGCCGCGTTCGAGCACGGCATGGGCGGCGGTGGTCCGGGCGGCCCGGACATGAACGATATCTTCGGCGATATCTTCGGCAACATCTTTGGTGGCGGCGGTGGTCCGCGCCAGGCCCGTCGCGGCGCCGACATCGGCTACGTGATGGAGCTGGACCTGGAAGAAGCCGTGCGCGGCGTCGAGCGCCGCATCGAGATTCCGACCCTGGCCGAGTGCAGCGACTGCGATGGCAGTGGCTCCGAGGACGGCAAGGTCGAGACCTGCAACGTCTGCCACGGCCGTGGCCAGGTGCGCATCCAGCGCGGCATCTTCGCCATGCAGCAGGCCTGCCACAACTGCGGCGGCCGTGGCCAGATCATCGCCAAGCCCTGCAAGACCTGCCACGGCAACGGCCGCGTCGAGGAAGACAAGGTGCTGTCGGTGAAGGTGCCGGCCGGCGTCGATACCGGCGACCGCATCCGCCTGCAGGGCGAGGGCGAAGCCGGTCCGGCCGGTACGCCGCCGGGTGACCTGTACGTGGAAGTGCGCGTGCGCGAGCATGCGATCTTCCAGCGCGATGGCGACGACCTGCACTGCGAAGTGCCGATCCGCATCTCGCAGGCGGCACTGGGTGACACCGTGCGCGTGGCCACGCTCGGCGGCGAGGCGGAGATCCGCATCCCGGCCGAGACCCAGACCGGCAAGCTGTTCCGCCTGCGTGGCAAGGGCGTACGTTCGGTGCGCAGCCGCAGCGAGGGCGACCTGTACTGCCGTGTGGTGGTGGAGACCCCGGTCAACCTCACCAACGAGCAGCGCAAGCTGCTGGAGCAGTTCGAAGCCACCTTCGTCGGTGAGGAAGCGCGCAAGCATTCGCCGAAGTCGGCCACCTTCATCGATGGCGTGAAGGGCTTCTGGGACCGCATGACGTCCTGAGTTCTCAACGCAAGCATTGAACGGTAGCGCCGGGCCATGCCCGGCGCTTTCGTATGCGGTCAGCGGAAAAACGCCGCAGGTGTCTGCCCCAGCTGCCGCTTGAACATGCTGGTGAACGCGCTCGGGCTGTCGTAACCCATCGCCAGCGCGACATCGATGACCTTGTCACCGACCGCCAGCCGTTCCAGTGCGGCCAGCAGCCGCGCCTGTTGTCGCCACTGCCCGAAGGTCATGCCCAGTTCGCTGGCGAAATGGCGCTGGATGGTTTTCACGTCTACCTGCAGCGCCTGCGCCCAATCCTGCAACGTGGCGTCGTCGCCGGGATGCTTCTGGATGTGCTGGCAGATCCGCTGCAGGCGCGGGTCGGTGGGCGAGGGCAGGTGCAGCGGCAGCACGTCCATGCGGTGCAGCTCGTCCAGCAGCAGGCGCACCACGCGGCCGTCGCGGCTGTCGTCCACATGCGCGGTCTCGATCAGGCTGGCGGCCAGCAGCAGCTCGCGCAGCAGCGGCGCCACCTGTACCGCGAACGCTTCGTCCGGCAGCTGCGGCGCGAAGTCCGGCTCCACGTACAGGCTGCGCATGTGTACTTCGGCGATGCAGTCCACCGCATGGGCCGTGCCGGCCGGGACCCAGATCGCGCGGGTTGAAGGCACTACCCAGCGGCCGCCGTCTGCACGCACCACCATCAGTCCGGACATGGCGAACACCAGCTGGTGACGCCGGTGCCGGTGGGGCGCGATGTGGGTCCCGGGCTTGTAATGGCGGGCGCGGCAGGTCACTGGGCGGTGCACCGGAACCTCGTTCCACGGCGCAGTCTCGCGGACCTGGCAGGGGATGTCCTTTTTGCGATATGCCATGACCCGAACGCGGCAGAAGGGAGGGGGAGGTCACCGTAGCATGCGTGGCTCGCCCCCAACCTGACTGTATCCATGTCGACCCTGGCTTCTCCCGCAACCACCTCACGCCCGGTGGCCCCCGGCGTGCTGGCCGCCATCTCCACCTCGCATGTCGTCAACGACATGATGCAGTCGCTGATCCTGGCCATCTATCCAGTGATCAAGGGCGGCTTCAACCTCAGCTTCACCCAGATCGGCCTGATCACGCTGACCTACCAGCTCACCGCCTCGATCTTCCAGCCGTTGATCGGCATGGCTACCGACCGCCGCCCGGCGCCGTACTCGCTGCCGATCGGCATGGCCTCGACCCTGTGCGGCATGCTGCTGCTGGGCTTCGCACCGAACTACGCGGTGGTGCTGATGGCGGCGGCGATGGTCGGCATTGGTTCGGCCATCTTCCATCCGGAAGCCTCGCGCATCGCGCGGCTGGCCTCGGGCGGTCGCCACGGTTTCGCGCAGTCGGTGTTCCAGGTCGGTGGCAACTTCGGTACCGCGCTGGGCCCGCTGATTGCAGCGGCGGTGATCGTGCCTTATGGCCAGCATGCCGCATCGTGGTTTGCCGGCGCCGCCCTGATCGGCATCGCGCTGCTGACCTATGTCGGCCGCTGGTACGCGCTGCACCTGGGCATCCCGCGCCCGGCCAGCACCGCCTCGACGGCGCCGCGCCATCCGCCGCGCACCGTGGCCAAGGTGCTGGCGATCCTGCTGGTGCTGATCTTCAGCAAGTACTTCTACATGGCCAGCATCGGCAGCTACTTCACCTTTTACCTGATCCACCATTTCGGCATTCCCGTGGCACAGGCGCAGCTGCACCTGTTCGCATTCCTGGTGGCGTCCGCGGCCGGCGGCTTCCTCGGCGGCCCGCTGGGTGACCGCATCGGCCGCAAGCCGATCATCTGGACCTCGATCCTTGGCGTGGCCCCGTTCGCACTGATGCTGCCGCATGCCGATCTGTTCTGGACCACGGTGCTGGCGGTGCTGATCGGTTTCGTGCTGTCCTCGGCGTTCTCGGCCATCGTGGTCTATGCGCAGGAAATGATGCCGCACCGGATCGGCATGGTGTCCGGCCTGTTCTTCGGTTTCGCGTTCGGTATGGGCGGGCTGGGTGCCGCCGTGCTGGGCCTGCTGGCGGACAAGACCAGCATCGAGTACGTCTATCAGCTGACTGCGTTCCTGCCGCTGCTGGGCATCGTGGCGGCGTGGCTGCCGCCGTCGCGGCCTGCTGCTCACTGAGGGGTTTTGGTTTGCAGGGCTTGCAGCCCTGCACCTGCCGAGGCAACGTCAACGTCAACAGCAGAAGCTGGCTATCCGTGGGTTGGCGGGGTGGGTCCGGTTGAGGGGGACGCTGCAAGTCCCCCTCCGGGGCCCGGCCCAGCCGCTGGCGGCTGTGCGTTCGGGCGCTTGCGAAGCGGTGCTTCGCAAGCAAAGCGCCCTCACCCATGCAAGCTCAGTTGCCGCTTGCTCGTGTGCGCTGTCCTGCGCACACGGCAAGACCGGGGTTGGGCGTCCTGCCCAACCCGCCCGAGGCATACCTCGGGCCCATGCGGCTCACGCCCCCGCCACCGGACCCACCCCGCCTTCGACGGTTTTCCGCGATCTGTTGGAACAGCGTCCGGCACTGGTAGGTGTCGACCTTGGTCGACACGGTAGATCCATGCCATGCGTGGATGAATTCATTCGATATCTGACAGATGTGTCGACCAAGGTCGACACCCACCAACAGCCGCAGTTACCAACAGCCGCGTGAACCTGTCGAAGGCGGGGCGGTGTCGGAGTGCGGGGTGTCAGCCGCATGGATGCGGCTGCCAAGCCTACACGGACGTACTTGCGGCGTCCCCGCACTCCGACACCGCCCCGCCACCCCACGGATAGCTCGCTTTTGCCGTTGCCGTTGCCGTTGCTTGCAGCTTCGGCAGGTGCAGGGCTGCAAGCCCTGCCGAAAACCCCCTTGGGCGTAGAATGCGGCCATGAGCGAATCCCTTGATAACCACCTGGTCCACGGCCGCCGCCAGCGGCCCGACGGTCCGTCGCCGATCGATGTCATCTCGGTCCAGTCGCAACTCGTCTACGGTCATGCCGGCAACAGCGCGGCAATCCCGCCGATGCGCGCGCTGGGCGTGCGTGTGGCAAGCATTCCGACGGTGCTGCTCAGCAACGCGCCGTTCTACGACACCACGCGTGGCCGCGTGCTGCCGGCCGACTGGTTCGCCGACCTGCTGCTCGGCAGCCACGAGCGCGGCCTGCCGCAACGCGCGAAGATGCTGGTGTCCGGCTACTTCGGCAGCACCGCCAACGGTGCCGCCTTCGCCGACTGGCTGGACGCGATCCTGCCGGGCTGCCCGCAACTGCGTTATTGCCTGGACCCGGTGATCGGAGACACCCACACCGGCCCGTACGTGGAACCGGGCCTGGAAGCGATCTTCGCCGAGCGCCTGCTGCCCCATGCCTGGCTGGTGACCCCGAACGCCTTTGAACTCAATCGCCTGACCGGCATGCCAGCGCTGGCCGAGGCCGATGCCATCGCCGCCGCGCGCACGCTGCTGGATCGCGGCCCGCATTGGGTGATCGCGCACAGCGTGGGCGGCACCCCGGGTGAACTGGTAACCCTGGCCGTTGGCCGCGAGGAAACCTGGCGCTGGACCTCGCCGTTGCTGCCAGTGGACGTGGCAGGCACCGGTGATGTGCTGATGTCGCTGGTGGTGTCGTTCCTGCTGCGCGGCGAATCGATGCAGCAAGCGATCTCGCGCGCGATTGCCGGCACCCATGCGGCGCTGGAGGCGACCCTCGACAACGGCTTCGAAGAGTTCGACGTGATTGCTGCAGCGCCGGCGGCGCTGGCCGAAGGAACGCGCTTCCGCGCCGAACGCGTGGCATGAGCGGCCTGGACCCACGCACGCCGCGCACGGTCGGCATCATCGGCAGTGCCGGCGCCTACGGGCGCTGGCTGACCCGCTTCTTCCAGCAGCACATGCAGCTGCAGGTGATCGGCCACGATCCGGCCGATCCGGACTCGCATACGCCGGAACAGCTGCTGGCGCAGGCTGACGTGCTGGTGTTCTCGGCACCGATCCGGCATACGCCGGCGCTGATTGCCGCGTACGTGCAGCAGTCGGCCGGCCGCGAGCAGGACCGGCTGTGGCTGGACGTGACCTCGGTAAAAGAAGCGCCGGTGCAGGCGATGTTGGGCTCTCAAGCCGAAGTGGTCGGCCTGCACCCGATGACCGCGCCGCCCAAGGCGCCGACCCTGAAGGGCCGGGTGATGGTGGTCTGCGAAGCGCGGCTGCGGCACTGGCAACCGTGGGTTGATACGCTGTGCACGGCGTTGCAGGCTGAGTGCGTGCGCGCCACGCCGCAGCATCACGACCAGATGATGGCGCTGGTGCAGGCGATGGTGCATGCCACCCACCTGGCCCAGGCCGGCGTGCTGCGCCAGTACCAGCCGCAGCTGGGCGACCTGGCCGCGATGATGCCGTACCGGTCGGCATCGTTCGAACTGGATACGGCGATCATCTCGCGCATCCTGTCGCTGAACCCCGCGATCTACGAGGACATCCAGTTCGGCAACCCGTACGTGGCGCCGATGCTGGAGCGCTTGGTCGGCCAGCTGCAGGCCCTGCAGGCCCAGGTCGGGCAGGGCGACGACACTGCACGCAGTGCATTCCGTGAGCAGCTGTTGTTGGCCAATCGCACTGCCTTCGGCGAGCAGGAACTGGCTGACGGCAACTACACGTTCGAACGCGTGGGTTACCTGTTGGCGGACCTGACCGAGCGCAACGCGCTGTCGGTGCATTTGCCGGAGGACCGGCCGGGCTCGCTGCGTGAACTGTTGAACGTGTTCGAGCAGCACCGCATCAGCCTGGCCTCGATCCATTCCTCACGCACGCCCGGGGGCGAGGTGCATTTCCGTATCGGATTCGTGGCCGGCAGTGATCCGACGGCGATCCGTCGGGCAGCGGCCGAGGTGGACGCCAGCGGCATCGGACGGGTGCTGGGTTGAACACATTCATCCACAGGTGGTGTGGATGAATTCTGAGCAAACATGTGGATAACCGCGCGCAGCCTTTGGCAGCCAAGGCTGTCAAGATGGTTGGTCAAAAATTGACCATGCTTTTTTGTAGCATCGAGCCATGCTCGACCGCCTTTGGCAAAAAGCATGTCGACCAAGGTCGACGCCCACCAGAGCGGGGCGGAATGAAATCCGGTAGCGCCGGGCCATGCCCGGCGAGCCTCAGATCGTCAGCCTCAGCTCACCGCCGCTTGTCGTGAATTCGCGGCCATTGCGCACCAGCTGGCGCCCGTCATCCAGCTCATAGCGTGGCGTAGCTTCGGAGTGGTGCCCGCTGCCACTCGCTTCGGGCTTGAACTCGATGATGATGTGGCTTTCGCCGTTGCTGTCGACGGCGGGGAACTGACGGAACGACATCGTGCACCTCCTTCAGCGGATGCTGCTGTTGCGCGGCCAGCTTGGCCGCGCCGATGTTAGCCGGACGTCATCAATCGATGAACTGCAGGCGTGCCAGTTCAGCGTACAGCCCGTCTTCGGCCAGCAGCTGTGCATGCGTGCCCTCGGCGACGATGCGGCCCTGGTCCATCACCACGATGCGGTCGGCCTTGAGCACGGTGGCCAGGCGGTGGGCGATGACCAGCGTGGTGCGACCCGCCATCAACCGTTCCAATGCCTGCTGCACGCTGTGTTCGCTCTGTGCATCCAGCGCGCTGGTGGCTTCATCCAGCAGCAGGATCGGCGCATCCTTCAGCAGCGCGCGGGCAATCGCCACACGCTGCTGCTGGCCACCGGAAAGGCGGGCACCGCGCTCACCCAGCTCGCTGTCATAGCCCTGCGGCAACGCGCGCAGGAAAGCATCGGCCTCGGCGGCACGCGCGGCATCCTCGACTTCCGCGTCGCTGGCCTGCAGGCGGCCATAGCGGATGTTGTCTCGTGCACTGGCCGCGAACAGCGTCGGCTGCTGCGGCACCAGCGCCAGCTGCGCGCGCAGCTCGGCCGGGTCGACCTGGCGCACGTCGATGCCGTCCACGTCGATGCGGCCGCTGGCTGGGTCATGGAAGCGCAGCAGCATCGAAAGCACCGTGCTCTTGCCCGCCCCTGACGGACCCACCAGCGCTACGGTCTCGCCGGGGCGCACATGCAGGTTGAAGTGGTCCAGTGCGGCCTGGTCTGGTCGCTGCGGGTAGTGGAACACCACGTCGTCGAATCGTATCTCGCCACGCAGCGGTTGCGGCAGCGCGTGCGGCTGGGCCGGCGCGCGGATCTCGATGTCTTCCTGCAGCAGCTCGCCGATGCGGCCCATGCCGCCGGCGGCACGCTGCAGCTCGTTCCACACTTCGGCCAAGGCGCCCACCGAGCCGCCGCCGATCAGCGCGTACAACACGAACTGGCCCAGCGTGCCGGCACTGAGGCGTCCGTCGATGACATCGTGCGCGCCCAGCCACAACACGCCGACGATGGCGCCGAACACGAGCAGGATGGCGCTGGCGGTGACCAGCGACTGCGCGCCGATGCGGCGCCGAGCGGCACCGATGGCATCACCGAGTGCCTTGTCAAAGCGCCCGCGTTCATAGGGTTCGCGCGCATGTGCCTGTACCGTGCGCACCGCTCCCAGTGTCTCACTGGCCAGGCTGTTGGCGTCGGCGATGCGGTCCTGGCTGTTGCGTGCGACGGTGCGCAGCTTGCGTGCGCCGATGATGATCGGCAGCACCGCCAGTGGGATGCCAAGCAGCGACCACGCCGCCAGCCGGGGACTGGTCACAAACAGCATCGCCAGGCTGCCGATGACCGTGACCGTGCTGCGCAGAGCTACCGACATGGTCGAGCCGACCACGCTGCGCAGCAGTTCGGTGTCCGCAGTCAGGCGCGAGACCAGCTCTCCGCTGCGGCTGCGGTCGTGGAAGCCGGCGCCCAGCTGGATCAGGTGGGCATACAGCTGGCTGCGCAGGTCGGCCACGACTTTCTCGCCAAGCAGCGACACGAAGTAGAAGCGCGCGGCCGTGCCCAACGCCATCACTACCGCCACCAGCATCAGCAGGGCGAACGCACGGTTGATCTGGCCGCCGCTGCTGAAACCATGATCGATCATCTGCTTCACCGCCGGAGGCAGGCTCAGCGTGGCGGCCGAAGACACCGCCAGGGCCAGCAGCCAGGCGGTGAACAGCCCGCTATGGCGGCGCACGAATGGCCACAGCGTGCGCAGGCTGCCGAGGCGCCGCAGCGGCGGGGTCGAAGCGGGGGCGTCGTCCTTGTCAGTCATCCTGGTCGTCGTCTTCTATGCGGATACGGTCACGGGTGGCGTCGCGCAGGCGGATTTTCAATGCGTCGACCTGATCGGCAGGCAGTTCGATCCGCAGGCACACACCGTTGGCATCGAACTGTTCATCGCGCTTTTCCGCGCTGAAGGCGGGCAGGGTGGCGTGCAGGGTGCCGAGGTCCTCAAAGCCAGCCAGCAGCTGCAACCGGGCCAGCGCCACCAGCGGCAGGCGCGGGGCGGTGCGCAGGCACTCGGCGGCGGCGCCACCGTAGGCGCGTACCAGGCCACCGGCGCCGAGTTTGATGCCGCCGAACCAGCGCGTCACCACCACCATCACCCGGTCGAAGCCCTGCCCGTCGATCGCCGCCAGGATCGGACGTCCAGCCGTGCCGGCCGGCTCGCCATCGTCGCTGGAACGATAGTCCTGGCCGTGCCGGTAGGCCCAGCAGTTGTGGGTGGCATCGGTCACCGCGACCTGCTGCAGGAACGCCATGGCCGCTGCGGCGCCGTCGATGGGCGCGGCCTGGGTGATGAAACGGCTGTGTTTGACTTCCAGCGTGTGGCTGACCGGCTGGGCGAGGGTATCGAGCATTCCCGTCATTCTACGGGGTTGCCGGGTGTTCCCGTCCGCTTCAATCGTCCAGCAGCGGCCGCAGGTCGCGCGGCAGGCGCGCTTCCGGGTACTGCTGCATGTAGCGCTCCAGGCTGGCACGGGCCAGATCGCGCTGGCCGTCGTCGCGTCGTGTGCGGATTTTCTGCAGCCACTGCCGGCGCGGCAGTCGTGCGTCGGCGTCCACTTCGGCCTGCACGGCATCCGCGCTCAGGCGCGCATCGCTGCCGCGGCGCATGATGCCCGGTGCGGAACGGCTGGGAGCCTCACGCTTCATCGAGGTGATCTCCGCCCGATCCAGCGCCTGCGCCCGCTCGACCTCGGCTGCATTGGCGGCCGGTGCGCTGGCCGCGCGTGCTTTCAGTGCCCCGGACGCTGCCGGCGCGAGGGCCGGTGCCGGTGTGGGTGCCGGGTAGGCGGCGGGTGCCGGTGGCGCAGGTGGCGCAGGCTGCGCCGCTGCCGGTGCGGGCGGGAGGGCCGCAAAGGAGACATCGGCGGCCGCATCCGCAGCCATCGATCGTGCTGCCTGGGCCGACGCTTCATCGGGTTCGGCCGGAACGGGCTTGGACGCCCGCGCGATGGCCGGTGCCGGGGCGGCGGCAACGGGGGCCGCCTCGGGTGCTGCGGGCGCAGTAGCAGGATCCGCTGCCACCACCGCGCTGTCGGCTGCGCGGTTGCCAGCGGCCTGATCGGCAGCCGCGCTGTCTTCTGCCGCAGCCGGTGCCGCAGCCACGGCCGCCTCACCGGCCGGAATCGGCGGCGGTTCCGGACGCAGCTGCCAGGCGATGCCGATGGCGAACACCATCGAGGCGGCGATGCCGAACACGGCCGGCCAACGCGGGCGTGTGCGCTGCGTGCGCGGTGCCTCCGGAGAGGCCACTGCATCGGCAGGCGGAGCATCCACGGCGGCACGGGCCGCGGCCAGAATGGCGGTGTCCAGTGCAGCCGGCGGTACCTGTTCGGCGCGACGGCCGAGCAGCCGGGACAGCTCGCGTTCTTCCGGCGTCAGTGGTTCGTCTCGGTTCATGCGTTCAATCCCGCACGCAGCTTGTCCATCGCATAGCGCAGCCGCGATTTCACGGTTTCCCGGCCTACGCCGGTGATCTGGCCGATCTCCTCCAGGCTCAGTTCCTGATCCAGCCGCAGCTGCAGCACTTCGCGCTGCTCCGGCGGCAGTTGTTCCATCGCCAGCTGGATGCGGCGACGTTGCTCGAATTCGGATAGCTCGCCTTCCGGGGTCTGCCCATCCTCGATCGCGGCCAGGCGCAGATCGGCGTCGGCCGGCGCGGCGGGGCGATGACGGGCGGCACGCCAATGGTCATTCAGGCGGTTGTGGGCGATGCGGAACAGCCAGGTGCTGAACGCGGCCTCGGGCTGCCAGCCGGCGCGGGCGCTGATCACCCGCTGCCAGACGTCCTGGAAGATCTCCTCGGCCAGCGCGTTGTCGCGCAGTTGCCGAAGCAGGAAGCCGAACAGGCGCTTGCGGTGGCGCGCATACAGGCTTTCGAAGGCGCGCAGGTCGCCACCGGCCCAGGCCAGCATCAAGGCTTCATCGGTTGGCAGTGCGCTGGCTTCCACGGCGTACAGGGTAAGGCCTGCGGGCGATGGCGCATAGCCGGTGGCGGGGGCGGGCAGGGCGAGGGTCATGGCTCGGATGGGGCTACGGACAGCAGGAAAAACGTACGGGTGCACGATTCGGGGTTTACGGGCTTCCATTGCCCCCCGGGTGGCGCGCTATGCTCGGCGGCTCAGGGGAGGCGACGCACAGACGGCGCCAAGAGATTGTCATTTGTCCACGCATGCTGAACCGGCGGAAGAGTCACCACACGAGGCCGTGCTGAGCACGGCGCTGGTGCGCGCGTTGCATGCGCTTTTGCCGGAAACGGCCGTGGTTCGCGTTGGCTGGGACGACCCGCAGCTCGGTCGTGGCCAGGGCGGCTGGCCGTCGCCAGCAGTTGCCGGCCCGGTGGCCGCGGAGCCGGGAATCGGCGAGGGTCAGCATGGCTGGGAATACGACGGTGCGCGGTTGCTGTTGTCGGTAGCCGGGGCGGCGCCTTCGCCTGCATGGTGGGGGGTTGCCCGGCAGGCGATGGAGCTGGCGCTGCAGCGCGGCCGCCAAGCCGGCCAGATCAAGGCACTGGAAGAGGCCGAGCGGCTGCAGCAGGCCCTGTTCCAGATTGCCGATCTGGCCGGTGCCGACCTGGAAATGCCCGAGATGCTGCGCCACGTGCATGGCGTGCTCGGCACGCTGATGTATGCCGAGAACTGCTACATCGTGGAATACGACGATGTGCGCGACCAGATCCGGTTCCTGTACTTTGCCGATCAGGTCGATGACTTCGTCGCCGATCCCACGCAGAGCCATGACGCCAGCGAGATGCCGCGCAGCCTGACCGTGGCGCTGCTGCGCCATGGCAAGCCGCTCAGTGGCCCTTCGCGCAAACTGCTGGCGCAGGTGATGGAACAGGAGCATGACCCGCAGCGCGGTCCCGAAAGCCTGGACTGGCTGGGCGTGCCGATGCTGCGCGACGGCCGCGTCTGCGGGGCCATCGTGGTTCAGAGCTATGAACAGGCCGCCCGCTACGGCGAGGCCGAGCGCGCACTGCTGGGCTTCGTCGCCCAGCACGTGCAGACCGCGATGGATCGGCGCCAGGCGCAGGTCCGGTTGGAACAGCAGGTGGCGCGGCGCACCCAGGAACTGCAGCGGGCCAACCACAGCCTGCAGGACGAGGTAGCCGAGCGTCGTCGTGCCGAACAGCTGCAGACCGCCCTGTACAACATCGCCGAAATGGCGATGTCGGCCGACAGCCTGGCTCAGTTCTACGGGCAGGTGCACGGCGTGGTCGGGCGCCTGCTCGACGCGCGCAATTTCTACATCGCCCTGGTCAACCCGGCCGGCAACGGCCTGGATTTCGTGTATTCGGTGGACGAGCACAATGCCAGCCGCGCGCCACGGCCCTTCAGCCGGGGCCTGACCGAATACGTGGTGCGCAACCGGCGCCCGCTGCTGGCCTCGCGCGCGCAGATCGATGCGCTGCTGGCCAGTGGCGAGGTGCGTGAATCCGGTGCACGTTCGCACTGCTGGCTGGGCGTGCCGCTGCTGCGCGACGACGAAGTGGTCGGCGCGATCGTGGTGCAGAGCTACAGCGAAAACAGCACGTTCAGCGTTCACGACCAGCGCCTGCTGACCTTCGTCGCCCAGAACATCGGTACCGGCCTGGCCCGTCAACGCGACCAGCAGCGGCTGCGTTCGGCGCATGCCGAACTGGAAAAGCGCGTGGAAGAACGTACCCGCGAGCTGGCCGAGGTCAACGAAAAGCTGCTCGGGCAGATCGGCGAGCGGCTGCGGGCCGAGCAGCGGCTCACCCATCAGGCCATGCACGATGCGCTGACCGGCCTGCCCAATCGCCTGCACCTGCTGGATCGACTGCAGGATGCGCTGGTGCTGGCCAGGCGTGAGGGTGGCCCGGTGTTCGCCGTACTGTTCCTCGATCTGGATCGCTTCAAGCTGGTCAACGACAGCATCGGGCATGCCGCCGGCGACCGCATGCTGGAGGAAGTGGCCAAGCGCATCGTATCGATGGCCGGCGCCGACGACGTGGTGGCACGGCTGGGCGGTGATGAATTCGCGGTGCTGCTGCAATGCCCGCAAGGTCTGGCCCAGGCACTGGATTTCGGCCAGCGGCTGCTGCTGGCGTTGCAGGAATCGATGTGGATCGCCGGGCGCGAACTGTTTCCGTCCGGCAGCCTGGGCATTGCCCTGTGGAATCCGCGCTACCGCACCGGAGAAGAGCTGCTGCGCGATGCGGATGCGGCCATGTACCGGGCCAAGGCGCAGGGCCATGACCGCTGTGCGATTTTCGACGAGGACATGCGCGAAGAAGCCATGCGCAGCCTGGACCTGGAAGCCGACCTGCGCCGTGCGATCAACAACCGCGATTTCGTACCGTTCTACCAGCCGATCGTGCGCTTGTCCGACGGTGAAGTGGTCGGCCACGAGGCGCTGCTGCGCTGGCAGCATGAGCGCCGTGGCCTGCTGCTGCCCGGCGCGTTCCTGGAGCTGGGCGAGGAAAGCGGCCTGATCGAGCAGGTCGACTGGCTGATCTACGAACAGGTGATCATTGGCCTCGCCGAAGGCGGGCACAGCTATGTATCGGTGAACGTATCACCGCGGCATTTCCGCTCTGCGGAGTTCAGCGGGCGCCTGTTCGGCCTGCTGGATGCATACGGCGCCGATCCGCAGCGGCTGCGGCTGGAAATAACCGAGGTGGCGCTGCTGGATGATGCCCCGCACACCCTGCGCATCCTGCAGGGGCTGCGCGAGCGCGGCATCCAGGTGCAGCTGGACGATTTCGGTACGGGCTTCTCCGCGCTGTCCTACCTGCACCGTTTCCCGATCAGCACGTTGAAGATCGACCAGAGTTTCATCGCTGGCCTGCATGGGCCGGAAGTGCAGAGCACGCGCGCGCTGGTCGAGGGCGTGCTGTCGCTGGCGCGCACGCTGGGCATCGAAACCATCGGCGAAGGAATCGAGACCGAGGCGCAGCGGCAGACCCTGCGCGAACTGGGTTGCGACTACGGCCAGGGCTACCTGTTGGGGCGGCCCGCCCCGTGGTCGCACGCGGCGGCCTGAGCCCACCGCGTGCGGCTGCATCAACGCAGGGCAGCGCGACGCTTCTCGTCGATCCACTTCGAGGCCTGGGCCGGCTGGTAGTTCTGCATCCACTCCAGCATCGCTTCGATGTCCGAGCCGTACCACAGGTCCTGGCGCTGGTCCGGGTGCAGGAAGCGCTCTTCCACCATGCGATCGATCATGCCGATCAGCGGGGCGTAGAAACCTTCCACATCGAGGAAGGCGCACGGCTTGTTGCCGATGCCCAGCTGGCGCCAGGTCAGCATTTCAAAGATCTCTTCCATGGTGCCGAAGCCGCCGGGCAGGGCGACGAAGCCGTCAGCAAGATCGAACATGCGCGACTTGCGCTCATGCATCGAACCGACGATCTCCAGTTCGGTCAGGCCGCGGTGGGCCACTTCCCAGTCGGCCAGCTGGCGCGGGATCACGCCGGTCACCTCGCCGCCAGCGGCGAGCACGGCATTGGCCACGGTTCCCATCAGGCCGACGTTGCCGCCGCCATACACCAGGCGCAGGCCGTCGCGGGCAATGCGGTCGCCCAGGGCAATGGCGCGTTCGGTGTAGGCCGGCTTGCTGCCAGCGTTGGAACCACAGTACACACAGATCGATTTCATGGATCTTCCTGTCTCTTGGCCGGAAACGAAAACGCCCCGTCGCCAACCGCAGGGCGGTCGGGGACGGGGTGTCCTTGGATTATGAGCCCTTCTGTAGAGCCGAGCCATGCTCGGCTGCTCTTCGTTCAGATCGCGGCAAAGGCCGAGTCGAGCATGGCTCGACTCTACAAACGCCAAGCAGGCTTACGCGGCAGCGGCCTGTTCGCGGCGCGGGCCTTCACGCAGGGCACGGCCGACCATCCCCACCAGCAGGTCCAGCTCCTCGCTGTCCATGCCGAAGTGCGGGGTGAAGCGCAGCGAGTTCTCGCCACCGTGGATCACGTTGATGCCGTGCTGGCGCAGCCATTCTTCGGTGGAATTGGCGCCGTAGCACTTGAACTGCGGCGCCAGCTCGCAGGAGAACAGCAGGCCGGTACCCTGCACCTTGGTGATCAGGCCGCCCAGCTCGTTCTTCAGCTGCTCCAGCTTGCGTACGGCTTCGGCGCCACGTTCGGCGATGTTGGCGCGCACCTGTGGGGTCAGCTGGGCCAGCGTGGCGCAGGCCACGTCCAGCGCACGCGGGTTGCTGGTCATGGTGTTGCCGTAGATGCCCTTGCGGTACAGCTGCGCGGCATGCTCGGTCACCGCCAGCACCGACAGCGGGTACTGCGCGGCGTTCAGCGCCTTCGAATAGGTTTCCATGTCCGGCGGGTCCAAGCCTTCGAAGCCCGGGTAATCGACCACCGAGAGCACGCCATGCGCGCGCAGGCCGGCCTGGATCGAGTCGAGCAGCAGCAGGCTGCCATGCGCACGGGTCAGTTCGCGGGCCACGGCATAGAACGACGGCGGCACCGAGCGGCCCGGGTCGCCTTCGCCCATCACCGGCTCCAGGAACACCGCCTCGATGAACCACTGGTTGCGTGCGGCGTCCTCGAACACCTTGTGCAGGCCGGCCTCATCGTACGGCGCCACGGTGATCACCGAATCCTCGCCACGGTAGCTGGCCAGGTGCTGCATGTAGCTCTTGCGGCTGGAATCGGAATACAGGGCAGGGCGGTCGGTACGGCCATGGAAGCTGCCCTTGACCACCACGCGCTTGATCGCAGCGCCAGCGTGGCGCGCACCCGGGTCGGTCTGCAGCTTGGCGTTGACGTCGGCGATGCGCGCGGCCAGGCCGACCGCTTCGGAGCCGGAATTCAGGCACATGAAACGGGCGAATGGGCAGCCGCCACGGCGATGGCCGATCTCGGCGCGCAGGGCGGTGATGAAGCGCTGCTGCGACAGGCTGGGTGTCATGATGTTGGCCATCACCTGCGGGCGGGCCATTGCCTCCAACACGGCGTCCGGGGTGTGCCCGAAGCCGAGCATGCCGTAGCCGCCAGCGTCGTACAGCACGGCGCCCTTCAGGGTGACCACCCACGGGCCGCGCGCAGCCAGTGCCACGTACGGGGTCACCGCGTCATCGGCGTAGAAGTTGACGAAACCATCCTGCATCGCGTCGATCTGCGCCTGTTCGTCCTGCGCCAGCAGCGGCCCCAGGTCGGCCTGCACGCGCGCGAATTCCTCGGCGGCGGCGTCCACCGCGGCGATCAGCTGCGGGTGGTTGGCGGACAGGGCGGTCAGCGTGGCGTCGTCCAGGCCGGAGGTGAGGCGGGTGCCGGGCTGGGCGCGCAGGGGGGCGAGGCGTTCGATGAAGCTCATTGCAGATCTCCTGAAACGATGGGTCGCACGGGCCTTCAAATGCAAAACGCGCGTCATCACGCGCGCTTGGGGGCAGGCTCGTGCAGCGGACTTCCAACTCGATGCTAGCACTTGTTTTTTTGCGCGATAACCCCGCAGAAACCTGCTGCATAGCAGCATTTTGCGCGACGTTCGCCGCGAAGCGCGCCGGCTCGCAGACGCTGGACGTACAATGCGCGCCATTGTCGACCTGTTGCCGCCCACTGCCTTGAAGAAGTCCGATTTCCACTACGACCTGCCGGCTGAACTGATCGCGCAGGCTCCCCTGGCCGAACGCTCCGCCAGCCGCCTGCTGCTGGTACCGCCGGCACCTGCCGTCTTCACCGACCTGCAGGTGCGTGACCTGCCGTCGCTGCTGCAGCCGGGCGACCTGCTGGTGTTCAACGACACCCGGGTGATTCCGGCGCGCCTGTTCGGGCAGAAGGCCAGCGGCGGCCGCGTGGAGATCCTGATCGAGCGCCTGCTCGGCGGTCAGCAGGCGCGTGCGCAGGTCGGCGCCAGCAAGTCGCCGAAGGCCGGCAGTCGCATCGCGCTGGATGCCGGTGGCGAAGCCGAGGTGCTGGGCCGCGATGGCGAGTTCTACGTGCTGCAGTTCCATGTGCCGGAGTCGCTGGAGCAGTGGCTGCTGCATGCCGGCCGCCTGCCGTTGCCGCCCTACATCCAGCGCGAGCCGGGCGTGGACGACCGCGAGCGGTACCAGACCGTGTTCGCGCGCGAGGTAGGCGCGGTGGCGGCACCGACCGCCGGCCTGCATTTCGACGAACCGCTGCTGGCCGCGCTGAAGGAGAAGGGCGTGGACTTCGGCCATGTCACCCTGCACGTGGGGGCGGGCACCTTCCAGCCGGTGCGCGCCGATGACCTGAAGGACCACGTGATGCACCGCGAGTGGCTGAACGTCGGCGCCGAACTGGTGCAGCAGGTGCGGCGCACGCGCGCCGCCGGCGGCCGGGTGATCGGCGTCGGCACCACCGTGGTACGCGCGCTGGAAAGCGCGATGCGCGATGGCGAGCTGCTGCCGTTTGCCGGTGAAACGCAGATCTTCATCACCCCGGGCTACCGCATCCGCAGCGTCGACGCGATGGTGACCAACTTCCACCTGCCGGAAAGCACGCTGCTGATGATGATCTCCGCGTTTGCCGGCAAAGAACGCGTGTTCGAGGCCTACCGGCACGCGATCGAGCAGCGCTACCGCTTCTTCAGCTACGGCGACGCGATGCTGCTGTTCCCGCAGGCGGGGGTAGGGCGCTGACCTCTGCCTGCTTGTGGTGGGTGCGCACCGTTGGTGCGCACTTGCAGGTGCCTGGAGACCAGGAAAGCCACGCATGGCGTGGCTCTACTGCCCAGGTAGATCCACACCATGCGTGATGAATCCGGTAGCCCCGGCCATCCCGGGCAAACCGCTCCGCCGGGCGTGGCCCGGCGCTACCGGAGCAGGGAGGGCGGTTTTGGGAGACAATGGGCAACTATTTGCCCGAATGACCGCTCCATGTCCCGATTGCAGTTCCAGCTCCAGACCCGCGACGGCCGTGCCCGCCGTGGCCGCCTGACCTTCCCGCGTGGCACGGTGGAAACGCCGGCCTTCATGCCGGTGGGGACCTATGGCTCGGTCAAGGGCATCCTGCCGGACCAGGTGCGGGCGCTGGGCGCCGAGATCATCCTCGGCAACACCTTCCACCTGTACCTGCGCCCGGGCCTGGACATCATCGCCGACCACGGCGGCCTGCATGGCTTCTGCCGCTGGGATGGCCCGATCCTGACCGATTCGGGTGGTTTCCAGGTGTTCTCGCTGGCCCACCGCCGCAAGATCACCGAGCAGGGCGTGACCTTCGCCTCGCCCACCGATGGTGCCCGCGTGTTCCTGGGCCCGGAAGAGAGCATGAAGATCCAGAAGGTGCTCGATTCGGACGTGGTGATGATCTTCGACGAGTGCACCCCTTATCCGGCCACCGAGGATGTGGCGCGCCGCTCGATGGAGCTGAGCCTGCGCTGGGCCCAGCGCAGCCGCAACGCGCATGACGAGCTCGGCAACGACGCGGCCCTGTTCGGCATCGTCCAAGGGGGCGTGCACACCGATCTGCGCAGCCGTTCGGCCGATGCCCTGCAGGCGATCGGCTTCGACGGCTATGCCATCGGCGGCCTGGCCGTGGGCGAGCCGGAGCACGAGCGCAACGCCATGCTCGACCACCTGGACCCGGAGCTGCCAAGCGACCGTCCGCGCTATCTGATGGGTGTGGGCCGGCCGGAGGACCTGGTCGAGGGTGTCGCACGTGGCGTGGACATGTTCGACTGCGTGATGCCGACCCGCAATGCGCGCAACGGCCATTATTTCACCTCGTTCGGCACCGTCCGCATCCGTAATTCCCAGTACGCGCGCGACATGGACCCGATCGAGCCGGGCTGCGGCTGCGTGGCCTGCACCGGTGGCTATACCCGTTCCTACCTGCGCCACCTGGACCGCTGCAACGAGATGCTGGCGCCGATGCTGGGCACCCTGCACAACCTGTTCTATTACGAAAAGCTCATGGCCGACATCCGTGCGGCCATCGAGGCGGGAACCTTCCTGGCCTTCCGTGAGTCTTTCTACGCGGCACGCGGGGCGGTGGCCCCGCCCCTCTAACCCGGACGCCCCCTGCCAAACGGTCCAAGGACGAACGCCCGGGGCCGTGGCATACTTCAAGGCTGACCCAGATCCGCGGTCGACACCCCCGCCCCTCAAGGGACGGGAGCGCCGCCCAACCAAAGGACCAACGATGAACCTGCTTGCTTTCCTGATTCCCGCCGCCCACGCCCAGGCCGCCGGCGGCCAACCGCAGGGCATGGGCCTGACCACGCTGCTGTTCCCGATCATCCTGATCGCCATCATGTACTTCCTGATGATCCGCCCGCAGATGAAGCGGCAGAAGGAGCACAAGGCCATGCTGGAGAAGATCAAGCGTGGCGATGAAGTGCTGACCAACGGCGGCATCGCCGGCATCGTCACCGACATCGGCGACAACTTCATCACCATTGAAGTGGCTGACAACGTGCGCATCCGCGTGCAGAAGGGCGCTGTCGGCAACGTGCTGCCGGCCGGTACCCTGAAGTCGGCCCAGTAAGCCACCCCCTTTCCGATGCACAACCGCGGCGCCGGGGATGGCGCCGCGCGGGACCCAAGCAATGCTCGAATTTCCACGCTGGAAGTACGTCGTCATCCTGATCGTACTGGCGCTCAGTGCGCTGTATGCGCTGCCCAACATCTACCAGAAGGACCCGGCCGTCCAGATCACCGCCAACCGTGGCGGGCAGATCGATGATGCGCTGCGCGACCGTGTGCTGGCCGACCTGAAAAAGGCCGGTATCACTCCCGTCGGCGCCGAGAAGGAAGGGGAAAGCCTGATCGTCCGCCTGCCGGACCTGAAGGCGCAGTCCGCCGCCAGCGACGCCCTGCGTGACACCGTCGGCGAGAACTACACCGTGGCCCTGAACCTGGCCTCGACCGTGCCGGACTGGTTGGCCAAACTCGGTGGCCGCCCGATGGTGCTCGGCCTGGACCTGCAGGGCGGCGTGCACTTCGTGCTGCAGGTCGACCAGAAGGCTGCCCTCGACAAGCGTCTGGACGCCTATACCGAAGACGTGCGCAGCACGCTGCGCGACGCCCGCATTCCGTACCAGTCGGTGGAACGCCGTGCCGACAACAGCATCGTGGCCAACCTGAGCCCGTCCGCCGGCGACGACGCCGCGCAGCGTGCGCGCGCCGCCCTGGTGAAGGCGCAGCCGACGCTGGGCTATGACGTCAGTGGCAACCGCATCACGGTCACCGTGCCGGAGACCGAGATCACCCAGATCGCCAATGGCGCCATCGAGCAGAACATCAACACCCTGCGCAACCGTGTGAACCAGTTGGGCGTGGCCGAACCGATCATCCAGCGGCAGGGTGCGGACCGCGTGGTCGTGCAGCTGCCGGGTGTGCAGGACACCGCCGAAGCCAAGCGCATGATCGGCGCCACCGCCACCCTGGAGTACCGCGCGGTGGTCGAGGGCAATGCGCAGGACGCCATCAATTCCGGCCGCATCCCGCCGGAGGCGAAGGTGTACCAGCGTCGTGACGGCCTGGGCCCGGTGCTGCTGAACAAGCGCGTGATCGTCACCGGTGACCAGATGGTCGGCGCGCAGGCGGTGACCGATCCGAACAGTGGCTCTCCGGCCGTCAGCGTGACGCTGAACAATGTCGGCGGCCAGCGCATGTTCGACTTCACCAGCGCCAACGTGAACAAGCCGATGGCGGTGGTCTACACCGAGCGCGTGCCGACCGTGACCGTCGTCGACGGCCAGGAAGTGCGTGGCTTCAAGGTCAACGAGGAAGTGATCTCGGTGGCCAACATCAATGGTGTGTTCGGCAAGAACTTCCAGACCACCGGCCTGCAGAAGAAGGAAGCCGAGGACCTGGCCAAGCTGCTGAAGTCGGGTTCGCTGGCTGCGCCGATGGACTTCGTCGAAGAGCGCGTGGTCGGCCCGAGCCTGGGCGCCGAGAACGTCAAGAACGGCATGCGCGCGGTCGTGTTCGCATTCCTGTTCACCCTGGTGTTCTTCAGCATCTACTACCGCATGTTCGGTGTGATCACGTCGGCGGCGATGCTGTTCAACCTGCTGATCGTGGTGGCGGTGATGTCGCTGTTCGGCGCGACCATGACCCTGCCGGGCTTCGCCGGCCTGGCGTTGTCGGTCGGCCTGTCGGTGGACGCCAACGTGCTGATCAACGAGCGTATCCGAGAAGAGCTGCGTGCCGGCGTGCCGGGCAAGACCGCGATCGTGACCGGTTACGAGCGTGCTTCGGGCACCATCCTCGACGCCAACCTGACCGGCCTGATCGTCGGTGTGGCGCTGTTTGCATTCGGTACCGGTCCGCTGAAGGGCTTCGCGCTGACCATGATCATCGGTATTTTCGCCTCCATGTTCACCGCGATCACCGTGTCGCGTGCGCTGGCGACGCTGATCTACGGCCGCCGCAAGAAGCTCCAGAACGTGGCCATCTGACGGGACGACACGCACATGAAACTGTTTCCGCTGCACATCCTCCCGAACGACACCAAGATCGACTTCATGCGCTGGCGCCATGTCGCCATGGCAGTCACCATCGTGGTGTTCCTGGCCTCGGTCGCCATCATCGGCATCAAGGGCTTCAACTACGCACTGGACTTCACCGGCGGCACCCTGATCGAAGCCCGCTTCGACAAGGCGGTGGACGTCGAGCAGGTCCGCACCAAGCTCGAGCAGAACGGCTTCGAAGGCGCGCAGGTGCAGAGCGTCGGTGGCAACACCGATCTGCTCATCCGCCTGGCGCCGCACGGCGAGCATGCGCCGGGCACCGGTGATGCCGCTGCCGAGGACAAGGCCACTGCAGCTGCCGTGGTGAAGGCACTGTCCACGGCTGACAACCAGGCCACCGTGCTGCGCAACGAGTTCGTCGGCCCGCAGATCGGCAAGGACCTGGCGATGAATGGCCTGTACGCCACCATCTTCATGCTGGCCGGCTTCCTGATCTACATCGCGGTGCGCTTCGAATGGAAGTTCGCGGTCACCGCGAGCATCGTGGCGATGTTCGACCTGATCGTGACGGTGGCTTACGTGTCCCTGCTGGGCCGTGAGTTCGACCTGACCGTGCTGGCCGGCCTGCTCTCGGTGATGGGCTTTGCGATCAACGACATCATCGTGGTCTTCGACCGCGTCCGCGAGAACTTCCGCAGCCTGCGCGTGGACTCGATGGAAGTGCTGAACCGCTCGATCAACCAGACGCTGTCGCGTACGGTGATCACCGCGGTGATGTTCTTCCTGTCCGCGCTGGCCCTGTACCTGTACGGTGGCAGCTCGATGGAAGGCCTGGCCGAGACGCACATGATCGGTGCGGTGATCGTGGTGCTGTCCTCGATCCTGGTGGCGGTGCCGATGCTGACGATCGGTTTCCTGCGCGTCAGCAAGCAGGACCTGCTGCCGAAGGCGAAGGACGTCGAGGCCCTGGCCCGTCGCCCGTAAGCGTCCCGCTGCACGCAACACGCAGAGAACCCCGCGCAAGCGGGGTTTTTTGTTGGCAGGGCTTGCAGCCCTGCACCTGCAGAGGCAACAGCAACAGCAACAGCAACAGCAACAGCAACAGCGGCATTCCGTGGATTGGTGGGGCGGGGTCGGAGTGCGGGGGCGCCGCAAGTACGTCCCTGTAGGCTTGGCAGCCGCTTGCTCGTGCGCGCAGTCCTGCGCGCACGGCAAGACCGGGGTTGGGCGTCCTGCCCAACCCGCCCGAGGCATGCCTCGGGCCCATGCGGCTGACACCCCGCACTCCGACACCGCCCCACCTCTGACAGATCCCCACGGCTGTGGGTAGGTGTCGACCTTGGTCGACACATTTGTCAGATATCGAAACAATTCTGGGGTCAGATCCGTTTTCCTTCGAAAAACGGATCTGACCCCAAGAGCTGTTCCGACAGATCGCGGAAGACTGTCAAAGGCGGGGTGGGTCCGGTTGCGGGGGTGTCCGCGGCATGGATGCCGCGGCCAAGCCCCTATGGACGGGTTAACGGCGTCCCCCGCAACCGGACCCACCCCGGCATCCCTCAGTAGCCCGGCTTTTGACGTTGCTGTTGAGGTTGCCGGCCAGCGGCCGGCACTACCGCAGGTGCAGGGTGCAACCCTGCAAAGAAACCCCACCCTACGCCAGCGTCGGTTGTGCATTCGGCCCCCGCACACTACGATCCTGCGGTTCGCGCGCACAGGCGCGCGCCCATATTCCTGCTGAGCGCCCCGTGCGCCGCATCTGCCAACCCGAGGTATCCATGGTCATCAAACCGCGCGTCCGCGGCTTCATCTGCGTCACCACCCACCCGACCGGCTGCGAAGCCGCGGTCAAGCAGCAGATCGACTACATCCGCGCGCGCCCGCCGATCCAGAACGGCCCCAAGCGCGTGCTGGTGATCGGCGCCTCCACCGGCTACGGCCTGGCCGCACGCATTACCGCCGCGTTCGGCAGTGGCGCGGCAACGCTGGGCATCTTCTTCGAACGCCCGGGCAGTGAATCCAAGCCGGGTACCGCCGGCTGGTACAACTCGGCCGCGTTCCACAAGTACGCCGACGAAGCCGGCCTGTATGCCAAGAGCATCAACGGCGATGCCTTCTCCGATGAGGTGAAGGCGAAAACCATCGAGATGATCAAGGCCGATCTCGGCCAGGTCGACCAGGTCGTGTACAGCCTGGCTGCACCGCGCCGCAAGCACCCCAAGACCGGCGAGATCATCAGCTCCACGCTGAAGCCGATCGGCGAGCCGATCACCCTGCGTGGCCTGGATACCGACAAGGAAGTGATCACCGAGACCACTCTGCAGCCTGCCACGCCGGAAGAGATCGCCGGCACCGTTGCGGTGATGGGTGGCGAAGACTGGCAGATGTGGATCGACGCGCTGGCCGATGCCGGCGTGCTGGCCAACGGCTGCACCACCACGGCCTTCACCTACGTGGGCGAAGAGATCACCCAGGCGATTTACTGGAACGGCTCGATCGGCGCCGCCAAGAAGGACCTGGACACCAAGGTGCTGGGCCTGCGCGAGAAGCTGGCGAAAATCGGCGGCGACGCGCGCGTGTCGGTGCTGAAGGCCGTGGTGACCCAGGCCAGCTCGGCCATTCCGACCATGCCGCTGTACCTGTCGCTGCTGTTCAAGGTGATGAAGGAAAAGGGTACTCACGAAGGCTGCATCGAGCAGCTCGACGTGCTGTACGACATCCTTTACGGCGGCAGGGCCGATGGCACGGCGGTCGACCGCCTGCGCCACGATCTGGTCGATGGCGATGGCCACACCGTTGCGCTGGTCGACGAGGAAGGCCGCCTGCGTGCCGACTACAAGGAAATGGCGGCGGACGTGCAGGGCAAGGTGGTCGCGCTGTGGCCGCAGGTGACCAACGAGAACCTGTACGAAATCAGCGACCTGGCTGGTTACAAGGCCGACTTCCTGCGCCTGTTCGGCTTTGGCGTGGAGGGCGTCGACTACGAGGCCGACGTCAATCCGGACGTGAAGATCGACAACCTGGTCGACATGACCTGATCAACGAAAAGGCCGGCGAAAGCCGGCCTTCTCTTTGTGTAGAGCCGAGCCATGCTCGGCTGCTCCTCGCTTGAGTCCCGCAGCCGAGCATGGCTCGGCTCTACAGAGAGGCATCACCCAAACTCGAAACCCATCTCCGGCAACGCCGGGCCGACGAAATCGCCCTGCACGTAATCCACGCCGGCACTGAACAGCAGGGTCATCGAATTGGCGTCGCTGACGAACTCGGCGATGGTGCGGATACCGGCCTCCTGCGCGCGTGCGGTGATCTGGCTGATGCGATCGATGTTCTCGCGAGTGGCGGCCAGATCGTTGGTGAAACCGCGGTCCAGCTTGAGGAACTGCGGCTGGAAGTGGGCGAGCAGCTGGAACGAATCCAGCCCGGAACCGAACTGTTCCAGGCCGATGCGGCAGCCCAGTGGCGCCACTTCGGCGAGGAACTGCTGCGCACTGCGCAGGTGGGTGAACACCTTCGCTTCCGGCGCATGCAGCCACAGCCGTTCGCCGGGTACACCCTGCGCCTGCAGCTCGCGGCGCAGGGTGGCGATCATCTGCGGGTCATCGAACGATTCCGGCGTGACCTTCACCAGCACCTGGGTGGCATGACCCGCACGCGCGCGTTCACCCAGCACCGCGATCGCCTGCGAGACCACCCAGCGGTTGATGTCGGCCAGCAGCCCGTGTTCTTCGGCGATGCCCAGGAACGCGGTCGGGCTCAGCAGTTCGGCATTGTGTTCCAGGCGCAGGTAGGCCTCGTAAAGCTCCAGTGGCTCGCCCTGCAGGTTCAGCACCGGCTGGTAGTGCAGCTGGAAGCCGTCGCCAGCCAGCGCCTCGCGGATGCGGGCGACCCAGCGCAGCACGCGCTCTTCCTCGACCCGGTCGGCGGCGGCCGGGTCGAAGATGCGGCAGGTGTTGCCCAATTCGGCGGCGGCCTGCGTGCATTCGCTCGCGCGTGCCAGCACCTGGCCGATGCTGGCGATCTTCTCGCCCACCTGCACGCCACCGATGCTGACCGTTACCGTGGCCGAACGCGCGCCGATGCTGAAGACGTGTGCGGCGTAGGCTTCGCGGATGCGCTCGGCCAGCGCCACGGTCTGCGCGTAGGGCCCGGCCTGCAACACGGCAAAATTGTGTTCGCCGAAGCGGGCCAGTTGCGCGTCCGCGCCAACTACTTCGGCCAGCAGGCCTGCGAGGGCGCCGATCAGCGTATCGGCCGAGGCCAGGCCGATGTCTGGCAGCAGGCGCGCATAGTGGTCCGGCTCGATCAGCAGCAGTCCGAACTGGCCCTCGCTGCGCCCGGCCTGGGCCACTGCGCTTTCCAACTGCAGCATGAAGGTCGGTCGGTTGAGCAGGCCGGTCACCTGGTCACGCTGGCGCAGGTCCTCGACCTCGCGTGCCAACTCGGGATCGAACTCCATGCGGCGGCGGAGCACCACCTGCAGGCAGGATTCGCCCTCGTAGGTGGCGGCGGTGAATTCCATCGTCGCCGGGAACGCACTGCCATCCTGGTGGCGCGCGTCAAGCTGGTACTGCGGCGGCGGCGCTTCGCCGCGGCTGAGGCCCTTCAGCAGCTGCTTGAAGCCTTCCACGTGCTGCGCGGCAACCATGTCCAGCAGCGAGATGCCTTCGATATCGTCGAAATGCTCGTAACCGAACATCTCCAGGTAAGCGTCGTTGGCACGGATGTGCATGCCTTCATGCACGTAGGCGATGGGATCGCGCGAGGAGGCAATCAGCGCATCGCAGCGGCGCTCGGTCTCACGCATCTGCGCCTCGATGCGGCGCAGGCCACGCCGTGCCTGCAGGTCCACCCACTGGTCACGGACCACGGCCAGCAGGTGCTCGGAACGCTGGCGCAGGGCGAGGGCACGGATGCCATGGCTGCTGGCCTGTACCAGTTCGTCTTCGTCGATGCGCTCGGCCAGCAGTACCAGCGGAATATCCTTGCCGCTGGCGGCAATATGCTGGGCCACCAGCGGCAGCGGAATGCCCTGCGAAGGCGAGGCCAGCACCAGGTCGATGGCCTGGCTGGCCAGCACCTGGGCCAGCTCGGCAGCATCCTGCGGGCGCCACGGACGCACCGCGATGCCGCTGTTGCGCAGGGTGCTGACGATGGCTTCGGCATTCTCGCCGCTGTCATCGACGATCAGCAGGCGGATGGTGATGTCGTTCGCGTTCTGCATGCACTGCTCCCCAATCTGCGAATCTAGATACACGATGCGCGGCGAACCGTCCATGCGCGCACCCCTTGCGCGCAACGAACGGCGATGTGGTTCACACCACGCCACCGGCCGCGTGGCCGCTGGCCCAGGCCCACTGGAAGTTGTAGCCGCCCAGCCAGCCGGTCACATCCAGCACCTCGCCGACGAAATGCAGGCCGGGTACGCGCTTGGATTCCATCGTCGAGGACGACACCTCGGCGGTATCCACGCCGCCCAGGGTGACTTCGGCGGTGCGATAGCCCTCGGTGCCGCTGGCCACCAGCGGGAACGCGCCCAGCAGCTGCGCGGCCTGGCGCAGTACCGGCTCGTCCAGCTGACGCACCGGGCGGTCCGGCAGCCAGTGCTCGCACAGGCGCTGCGCCAGCCGCTTGGGCATCACGTCGCCCAGCACGGTGCGCAGCTCGGCGGCGGGCCGCTCGCGCTTCATCTGGCGCAGCCACTCGCCCGCATCCTGGCCCGGCAACAGGTCCAGCTCCAGCGCATCGCCGGGCTGCCAGAACGACGAAATCTGCAGGATCGCCGGGCCGCTCACGCCGCGGTGGGTCAGCAGCATGAAGTTCTGGAAGCGCTTGCCGTTGCAGCGTGCCTCGATCGGCAGGGCGACACCACTCAGATCGGCCAGCCGCTCCTGGTGCTTGCCGCTGAGCGTGAGCGGCACCAGTCCTGCGCGGGTCGGCAACACCTCGTGGCCGAACTGGCGGGCAATCTCGTAGCCGAAGCCGGTGGCGCCCATGCTCGGAATCGACAGGCCGCCGGTGGCCACCACCAGCGAGGCGCAGTGGAACAGGCCATGGGTGGTGTGCACGCGGAAACCATCGCTGCCGTGCTCGATGCGCTGCACGCTGCATTCGGTGCGGATCTGGGCACCGGCCGCCTGGCATTCGTCCACCAGCATCTTCACGATCTGCTTGGACGAAATGTCGCAGAACAGCTGGCCCAGTTCCTTTTCGTGATAGGCGATGCCGTGCTTGCTGACCAGCTCGATGAAGTGCCAGGGCGTGTAGCGCGCCAGCGCCGACTTGCAGAAGTGCGGGTTGGCCGACAGGAAGTTGGCCGGGGTGGTGCCGGTGTTGGTGAAATTGCAGCGGCCGCCGCCGGACATCAGGATCTTCTTGCCGACCTTGTTGGCATGGTCGATCACCTGCACCTGGCGACCGCGCTGGCCAGCCGTGATCGCGGTCATCAGCCCGGCCGCGCCGGCGCCGATGACCACCACGTCGCAGCGGATCGTGCTCATGCCTTGGCGCGCTTGCGCCAGTTCGGGATCACGTCGAGCTGCATCTGATCGTTGAGCAGCTGCACTTCACCGTCCTGGATCAGCACGCTCCAGCGCATCGCGCGCTGGATCTGCTGGCCCCACAGTTCGACGAAGGCACCATCGAGGTCAACCACCGACAGGTTGTCGAAGCGCGCCAGGCCCTTGCCCTGCTTGCCCCACCAGATTTCCGAGGCGTTGCCGCCGTAATTGACCACCTGCACCTGTCGGCTGCGGTTGCTGGCCTTGCGGATGCGCGATTCGTCCGGATGGCCCAGGTCGATCCACTGCAGGATGTCGCCGGTGTAGTCGTGTTCCCACAGGTCCGGCTCATCGTCGGTGCTCAGGCCGCGGCCGAACTCCAGGCGATCGCTGGCATTGAGAGCGAAGGCGAGCAGGCGCACCATCAATCGTTCGTCGGTCTCGGACGGGTGCTGGGCCAGGGTCAGGTTGTGGGTCGCGTAGTAGCCGCGATCCATGTCGCTGATCTGCAGTTCGGCCTTGCGGATGGTGGCGGTAAGAGCCATGGGGGATCCGTGGACTAAAGACGTCAATGATAGAGGTTTGCTCGAAGGGTGTCCGTTGCCGGGCTGTCTGCGCAGCGTCAACGGTGGCACTCTTGGCGCTCTTTCCCGTGGCCGGAATGGACGCCATGACCCTGCCCAGCCACCTGCAGCTGCCCCCCGGCCACTGGCCCAGCCTGCTCGATGGCCTGTGCGCGCGTTTCCCGCGCATCGGTCGCGCGCAATGGCAGGACCGCTTCGCCCGAGGCCGTGTGCAGGATGCGCAGGGCAGGGCACTGGCGCCGGACATGCCCTGGCAGGTGGGGCTGGAAATCCAGTACTTCCGCGAGGTTGCCGACGAGCCGGTGATTCCCTTCGCCGAGACCCTCCTGCATCTGGATGAGCACCTGCTGGTGGCCGACAAGCCGCACTTCCTGCCGGTAACGCCGGCCGGTGGGTATGTGCGCGAAACCCTGCTGTCGCGCCTGGTCGCCCGCACCGGCAACACGGATCTGGTACCACTGCACCGCCTGGACCGGCTCACGGCGGGGCTGGTGTTGTTTTCGACCCAGCCGGCGACACGCGATGCCTATCAGCGCTTGTTCCGCGAGCGCCGCATTGAAAAGACCTACGAGGCGCTGGCACCGGCGCTGCCTGGGCTGGCGTTCCCGCTGCTGCGGCACAGCCGGCTGGCGCCAGACGAGCCGTTCTTCCGCATGGCTGAAGTGCCGGGCGAGCCCAATGCGCGCAGCCGGGTCGAACTGGTCGAAGCCGAGGGGGCGATCTGGCGCTACCGGCTGCTGCCGGAAACCGGCCGCAAGCACCAGCTGCGGGTGCACATGGCGATGCTGGGTGCGCCCATCGTGGGCGACGACCTGTATCCGCAGCTCAGAGTGCGCCCGGAGGGGGCGGACGAGCCGCCCCTGCAGCTGCTGGCGCAGGGCTTGGCCTTCAATGATCCGTTGAGCGGGGAGCGACGGCGCTTCCGCAGCCAGCACCGCTTGGTGCTGCCGGGTCAGGGCGACTAGGCCCGTTCAGCGGGCCGGGCGCCGCGCCAGCCAGCGGTCCAGCTCGGCGGCGAACAGCTGCCGGTCGCGCTGGCCCAGTGGTGGGGGGCCGCCGGTCTGGACCCCGGCGCCGCGTAGTTCTTCCATGAAATTGCGCATCGACAGCCGCTCGGCCATGTTGTTCGGGGTGTACAGCTGACCGCGCGGGTTCAGCGCCACGGCCTTCTTCTCCAGCACCAGCGCGGCCAGCGGGATGTCCTGGGTGACGACCAGGTCTCCGGCGGCGACCCGTTCGACGATGGCGCTGTCGGCCACGTCCAGGCCTTGGGGGACTTGGATCGAGCGCAACCAGCGCGACGGCGGGGTGCGGATCCACTGGTTGGCAACCAGGGTCAGTTCGATCCCGACCCGTTCAGCGGCCCGGAACAGGATGTCGCGAATGACGGCGGGGCAGGCGTCCGCGTCCACCCAGATACGGGGGAGGGCCAGTTCAGCTTGGGTTTCAGCTTCAGTCATTTACCCAGTGTAGGGTAGGAAAATCCTGAATGGGGGCTCAGGGTTAGCCTCGACCGGCTGCCAGCCCTTGCCACGTCTAGGGGGCGGGGCCAGCCCATGAACGCCCCGGCTATCGCTTTTTGCAGAAAACACGCGTATCGTTGGCCCCACTGTGTTTGCTAGGGTCACCGTGAATCGTGGCCTGGTGCAGTTGATCTCACGATCCGCTCATCGATCCGCTTTACCAACGCCTGCAACTCAGTCTCGGCCCCGATACCCGGTGGCTGCGATTTTTTCAACATGTGTTTCAGGAGTTAGTCAAATGTCTGATCGTCAGACCGGCACCGTCAAGTGGTTCAACGACGCCAAGGGCTTCGGCTTCATCACCCCGGAAAGCGGCCCGGACCTGTTCGTGCACTTCCGTGCCATCCAGGGCACCGGCTTCAAGACCCTGCAGGAAGGCCAGAAGGTTACCTTCATCGCCGTCCAGGGTCAGAAGGGTATGCAGGCTGACCAGGTGCAGGCGGTCTAATCCGTCTGCTGCCGTTTGGTAGCCAGAACGCCGGAAGCGAGAGCTTCCGGCGTTTTTTATTGCCCGTTGTTTTTTTGTAGAGTCGAGCCACGCTCGACTGCTCTCAAAGCCACTCGAGCATGGCTCGACTCTACAAAGGGCATGCACTGCGCGCGGTACGATGTGGGCCTCCCCAAGGATCATCCCCATGCGCATTGTCCATCACCTGGAAAACTCCCGTTCCCTGCGCGTGCTGTGGATGCTGGAGGAGCTGGGGCTGGACTACGAACTGCGCCGTTATCCCCGTGATCCGAAGACGCTGCTGGCACCGCCCGAGCTGCGCAGGGTGCATCCGCTCGGCAAGTCCCCCGTGCTGCAGGACGGTGAGTTGGTACTGGCCGAGTCCGGCGCCATCCTCGACTACCTCGCGGATCGCTATGACACCCAACGCCAGCTGTCGCCGTCCCCGACACCGGCCGATGGCGCCGAGCGCATCGCCTACCGTTACTGGCTGCACTACGCCGAAGGCTCAGCGATGCCGCCGCTGCTGTTGACCCTGGTGATGGGCCGCATCCGCAACGCGCCGATGCCGTTCTTCGCCCGCCCGATCGCGCGCAGCATCGCCGACAAGGCCGAACGCGGCTTCATTGGTCCGCAGCGGCGCCTGCACCTGGACTGGATGGAGCGCCGCTTGGCCGAGAGCCCGTGGTTCGCGGGTGATCGGTTCAGCGCAGCCGACATCCAGATGAGCTTTCCGATCCAGGCTGCGGCCGCGCGCGGCGGTGGCCTCGACGACAAGCCGGCGCTGCGCGGCTTCCTCAAGCGCATTGGCGAGCGCCCGGCCTACCAGCGCGCCGAGGCCCACGGTGGACATCTGCAGGCGCTGAGCGGCAATTGAGGCCGTCGGCCGTCGCCCCCATCTTCTACACCATGGATAACGACAGCCCCCGTTTCGACAATCGCCTGCTGAATGCCCTGCCGGGTGACCCAGAGTCCGGCCCGCGCAGGCGTGAAGTGCTGGGCGCCGCCTGGTCGCCGGTGATGCCGACGCCCGTGGCGGCGCCCACGCTGTTGGCCTGGTCGCCGGAGGTGGCCGCGATGCTCGGCTTCGATGCCGATGAAGTGGAGAGCGATGGCTTCGCCGATGTGTTCGGTGGCAATGCGCTGTACCCCGGCATGCAGCCGTGGGCGGCCAATTATGGCGGGCATCAGTTCGGCCACTGGGCGGGGCAGCTGGGTGATGGCCGCGCGATCTCACTGGGCGAACTGGTCGCACCCGATGGGTGTCATTGGGAGCTGCAGCTGAAGGGTGCCGGCCCCACCCCGTATTCGCGGGGCGCCGATGGCCGCGCGGTGCTGCGCTCGTCGATCCGCGAATTCCTGTGCAGCGAGGCGATGCATCACCTGGGCGTGCCGACCACGCGCGCGTTGTCGCTGGTCGGCACCGGCGAAGACGTGGTGCGTGACATGTTCTACGACGGTCATCCCCGCGCCGAACCCGGCGCCATCGTGTGCCGTGTATCGCCGTCGTTCCTGCGCTTCGGCTCATTCGAACTGCCGGCCTCGCGTGGTGAAACTGGCTTGTTGCGGCAGCTGGTCGACGCGTGCATCGCCCGCGACTTTCCGGAGCTCGAAGGGCAGGGCGAGGCGCTGTACGGTGACTGGTTCGCGCAGATCGCGGTGCGCACTGCCGAGATGATCGCGCACTGGATGCGCGTCGGCTTCGTGCATGGCGTGATGAACACCGACAACCTGTCCGTGCTAGGCCTGACGCTGGATTACGGTCCCTATGGATGGGTCGAGGACTTCGATCCGGACTGGACGCCGAACACCACCGATGCCCAAGGCCGGCGCTATCGTTTCGGCACCCAACCGCAGGTGGCGTACTGGAACCTGAGCCGACTGGCGCAGGCGTTGTCGCCATTGTTTGCCGATGTCGAACCGTTGCAAGCGGGACTGGCGGCGTACCAGTCCACGTTCGTTGCCTGCACCCGTCGCGATGCAGCGGCCAAGCTCGGCCTGGCAGCGGCGGATGATGAGGACCTGCAGCTCTACCTGCGCTGGCAGCAGCTGATGCAGGACGGCAGCATGGACATGACGCTGGCCTGGCGCGCGCTGATGCGCGTTGATCCAACGTCGCCCGATGTGGGCGTGCTTGACGCGGTGTACTACGACGAGGCGCGCCAGCAGTCGGTGCAGGCACCGCTGCAGCAGTGGTTGCAGGACTACGCGGCGCGACTGCGCGTGGATCCGCTGTCGGCCAGCGAGCGCACGGCGAAAATGGCCGCGGCCAATCCGCTGTACGTGCTACGCAACTGGCTGGCCCAGGAGGCCATCGATCGCGCCGAGCAGGGCGACCTGGGCGGTGTTCACGCATTGCAGGACGTACTGCGTGACCCGTATACCGAACGCGCCGGGCTGGAGCACTTTGCCGGCAAGCGCCCGGCGTGGGCCGACAACCGCGCCGGCTGCTCGATGCTGTCCTGCAGTTCCTGAGGGTGGGTTTCGGCAGGGCTGCGCCCTGCACCTGCAGAGGCAAGGGCCGAATCCAAAGCCAAAGCCAGAGCCAAAGCCAGAGCCAAAGCCAGAGCCAAAGCGGCTCTGGATTGTCGATGGTCTGGCGGGGCGGTGTGGGGCTGCAGGACACGCCGTAAACCCATCCTTGGGGGCTCGATGGCACCATCCATGGCGCCAACGGTCCTGCAGCCCCACACCGCCCCACCTCCGACAGATTCCCGCTGCTGTGGGTAGGTGTCGACCTTGGTCGACACGGTCGATCCACGCCATGCGTGGATGCTTTTCGTTCAATTCTCGAAATATTCGATTTCGATGAAAGTTCATCCACGCATGGCGTGGATCTACGACAGATCGCAGGAATCTGTCGAAGGCGGGGTGGGTCCGGTTGCGGGGGCGTGAGCCGCATGGGCCCGAGGCATGCCTCGGGCGGGTTGGGCAGGACGCCCAACCCCGGTCTTGCCGTGTGCGCAGGAAAGCGCACACGAGCAAGCGGCTGCCAAGCCTAGACGGACGTACTTGCAGCGCCCCCCGCAACCGGACCCACCCCGCCATCCCTCGGAATGCGGCTTTTGTTTTCGCTTTTGCTTGCGCGGTGGCCTCTGCAGGTGCCGGGCGCAGCCCGGCCGAACACCCCAACAGGCAGCCGGCGCCCGGAACAGGTACCCTATGCCGCCATCAGATAGCCAACGTGACATGACCGACGCCCTCGTCGCTCCGCAGTGGGCCTCCCGCCTGCGCGACATCGCCGACTTCCCCAAGCCCGGCATCCTCTTCAAGGACATCATGCCGCTGCTCGCCCATGGCGAGGACTTCCGCGGTGCCATCACCGCGATGGCCGACCGTTGGCGCGACCAGAAGCTGGACGCGGTGATCGGTATCGAATCGCGTGGTTTCATCCTCGGTGCCGCCATGGCGCTGGAACTGGGCGTGGGCTTCGTGCCGGTGCGCAAGCCGGGCAAGCTGCCGGGCCAGGTGCTGCGCGAGGAATACACGCTCGAATACCGCAGCGACTGCATCGAAGTGCACGCCGATGCGCTGCCGGCCGGTGCCCGCGTAGCAATCATCGATGACGTGCTGGCCACCGGCGGTACGCTGGTCGCTGCCTTGTCGCTGGTGCGCCGCCTGGGTGTCGAGGTGGTGGGTGCCGGCGTGTTGGTCGAACTGGACGGACTCGGCGGCCGCGCACGCTGGGAAGCGGACCTGCCACTGCACACCGAACTGGTGTTCTGAGCGTGTCGCCGGGCGTGGCCCGGCGCTACACACGGCATGCCGGTAGCGCCGGGCCACGCCCGGCGACCACCCTGTTCCTTACATCATCCGCACGCGGAAACGACGGCCCTTGATCTTGCCGGCTTCCAGCCTGGCCACGGCCTTGTTGGCCTGCTCACGGGCGATCGCCACGTAGGAGCGGGTCGGGAAGATCGCGATCTTGCCGATGAACTTGGCTGACAGGCCGGCGTCGCCGGTCAGTGCGCCGAGGATGTCACCCGGGCGCAGCTTGTCGGTCTTGCCACCATCGATGCGCAGCGTACGCATCGCGGCCTGCGGCAGCTCGGCCGGGCGCGCCGTCGCCAGCGGCGTCTTCTGCCAATCCAGCGGTTGCCCCATCTGTGCTTCGATCGCTTCGGCGCGGGTCTTCTCGCGGCCGGCCACCAGGCTGATCGCCAGGCCACTGGCACCGGCACGGCCGGTACGGCCCACGCGGTGCTGGTAGCTCTCCACGTCGGTCGGCAGCTCGTAGTTGATCACCGCGGCCAGCTCTTCCACGTCCAGGCCACGTGCGGCCACGTCGCTGGCGACCAGCACGTTGCAGCTGCGGTTGGCCAGCAGCAGCAGCACTTCCTCGCGGTCGCGCTGCTCCATGTCGCCGTGCAGGGCCAGTGCCGAGAAGCCGAACTGCTGCAGCGAGTTCGCCACTTCGTCCACGTCCTTGCGGGTGTTGCAGAACACCACCGCCGATTCCGGCGTGTACTTCAGCAGCAGGCCGGCCAGCGCCTTCTGCCGGTGCGCCGGTTCCACTTCGCAGAACATATGGCGGATGGCCGGGGCCTGGTCAGCGCCTTCGACGGTCACTTCCACCGCGTCGCGCAGCAGGTCGCGTGCCATGGCACGGATGCTGTCGGGGAAGGTGGCCGAGAACAGCAGGCTCTGTCGATCCTTGTGGGTACGGCCGGCGATCTCGCGGATCGGTTCCTCGAAGCCCATGTCGAGCATGCGGTCGGCTTCGTCCAGCACCAGCGTGCGCACCGCGCCAAGATTCAGCGCGCGCTTGCGCGCCAGCTCCTGCACGCGGCCGGGCGTGCCGACCACCACGTGCGGGTCGTGGCCTTCCAGCGACGCCAGCTGCGGGCCCAGCGGCACGCCGCCCACCAGCAGCAACAGCTTCAGGTTGGGGATGCCGGTAGCCAGCTTGCGGATCTGCTTGCCGACCTGGTCAGCCAGTTCGCGGGTCGGGCACAGCACCAGCGCCTGCACGCGGATCAGGCTGGGGTCGATGGCCTGCAGCAGGCCCAGGCCGAAGGCGGCGGTCTTGCCGCTGCCGGTCGGCGCCTGTGCGATCACATCGCGGCCATCGAGGATGGCCGGCAGGCTCTGCGCCTGCACAGGGGTAAGAGTGGTGTAGCCGAGGGCATCCAGGCCGGGCTGCAGGGCCGGGCTCAGCGGCAGGGTCGAGAAGTCAGTCATGGCGCATTGTACCCGTCCGCGAGGCCGGTCCCGCCTGATGGGGTAGGGTCATCCACGCATGGCGTGGATCTACGGGTGGGTGCCGACCGCCGGTCGGCACGCTCTTGCTCAGCCCAGCACCGCCAGCACGCCCTGGTGGATCGCCAGGCCACCGAAGAGCAGCCAGGCGAACAGGATCAGCGCCAGCAGCAGCGGCTTCAGGCCCGCCTGGCGCAGCGCCGAGACGTGGGTGGTCAGGCCCAGTGCGGCCATCGCCATCGCCAGCAGCACGGTATCCAGCTGCACCAGCCCGGCCTGCAGGCCGGCCGGTAGCAGGTGCAGCGAGTTGAAACCGGCCACCGCCACGAAACCGAACGCGAACCACGGCACCACGATGCGGGCCTTGCTGCCGCCGGCGCTGGCCTTGCCGCCACGCGCCAGCCACAACGACAACACGACCAGAAACGGCGCCAGCAGCATCACCCGCACCATCTTGGTGATCACCGCGGTATCGGCGGCGGCTTCGCTGACCGCGCGGCCGGCGGCTACCACCTGCGCCACTTCATGCACCGTCGCACCGGTGAACAGGCCATACTGCCGTGCGTCCATTGCCAGCCAGCCGTGCGACTGCGCCAGTGCATAGAGCGCCGGGTACAGGAACATCGCCAGCGTGCCGAACACCACCACCGTAGAGACCGCGACCGTGACCTGCGCCGCGCGGCCGCGCACCACCGGTTCGGCGGCCATCACCGCTGCCGCACCGCAGATCGCGCTGCCGGCACCGATCAGCATTGCTGCCTCGCGTTCCATCTTGAACACGCGCACGCCCAGCCAGCAGGCCAGGCCGAAGGTGCTGGCGACCACCAGTACGTCCATCAGCACGCCGCTGACGCCGACGTGGCCGATGTCCTGGAAGGTCAGGCGCAGGCCGTACAGCACGATGCCGGCACGCAGCAGCCAGTGCTTGGAAAAGCCCACGCCCGCCGCGCTGCTCGGCGCCAGCCGCGGGTAGAAGGTGTTGCCGACCACGATGCCGGCGACGATGGCGACGGTCAGTGCACTCAGACCATGCGCCTGCAACCAGGGAAGCTCGGCCAGGTACAGGGATGCCGCCGCGATCAGGCCCACCAGCAAGAGGCCGGGCAGGCGTGGCTGCCAGCGTTGGCGCAGAGCGGGCAGGGACCAGGGGGAGAGAGCGCGGGCGTTCATGGCAACGGCAGGTCTGGAATGGCCAGGCAAGCGTGCGCCTGCATGGCTGACCTGTAAAACGAATAATATGGGTGAAATCTACCTATTAAGCGGGTAAATGACATGCGCCTGACCTTGCGCCAGCTTCAGGTCTTCGTCGCCATCGCCGATCACGGCAGCACCACCGCCGCTGGCCAAGCCATCGCGCTATCGCAGTCGGCCAGCAGTGCTGCGTTGCAGGAACTGGAGGCACACTTCGGTACCCCGTTGTTCGACCGCATCGGCCGCCGCTTGGCCCTGAACGGCCACGGCCGCGCGCTGCTGGAGCCGGCCCGCACGCTGCTGGTCAACGCCGCCGACCTGGAGCGGCAGCTGGCCGCCGGCGGCGATCCGGGGCAGGGCGCGCCGCTGCGGCTGGTGCTGGCCGCCAGTACCACCATCGGCAACTACCTGTTGCCGCCGCGCATCGCCGAGCTGCTGCGACAGGCGCCGCAGGCCGAGGTGGATCTGCGCATCGACAACAGTGCTGGCGTGGTCGCCGCCGTGCAGCGCCTGGACGTCGACGCCGGCTTGATCGAAGGCCCGTGCCACGAGCGTGGCCTGCAGGTCACGGCCTGGCAGCAGGACCCGCTGGTGATCGTCGCCGCCGCCGACGCCCCCGCACGCTGGTCGCTGGACGAACTGCGCCGTGCACGCTGGCTGTTGCGCGAGCCCGGCTCGGGTACCCGCGAAGCGGTGGAGCAGGCGTTGTTGCCGCACCTGCGCGGCTTCGCCCAGACCCTGCAGCTGGGCAATACCGAGGCGATCAAGCAGGCCGCCATCGCCGGCCTCGGCCTGGCCTGCCTTTCCCGCCACGCGCTGGAAGAGCCGCTGGCCCTGGGCCGGCTGCGCGTGCTGGAGACCCCGCTGCCGCCCCTGCAGCGCACCCTGTGGTTGGTACGGCATCCCGGCAAGCAGTGGCTGCCGGGGTTGCAGGCGTTGCTGGGGGACGTGGAGTAGCAGGGATCGGTCTTGCACTGCGCGAATTCCACGAAGGGGTCAGAGCCCGTTGCGCAGCAACGGGATCCGACCCCGACAGATCGACAGGCCTTGCAGCGCTCATCCACGCGTGGCCTGGATCTGCCGTGTCGACCAAGGTCGACACCCACCAGCGCAGAATGCCGTTCCGACAGATCGCAGAAATCTGTCGAAGGCGGGATGGGTTCGGTTGCGGGGTTGTCCGCGGCATGGATGCCGCGGCCAAGCCCCCAAGGACGGGTTGACGGCGTCCCCCGTAGCCCGACCCCTCCCGCCATCCCACAGGAAACCAGCTTTTGACGTTGCCGTTGACGTTGCTGGCCAGCGGCCGGCACTACCGCGGGTGCCGGGTGCAACCCGGCCGACGCCCCCAACCCGTACAATATCCGCATGCCTCTGATTACTCTGCAGAACGTCGACTTCAGCGTCGGCGGCCCGTTGTTGCTGGAAAAAGCCGAACTGTCGATCGAGCCGGGCGAACGCATCGCCCTGATCGGCCGCAACGGCGCCGGCAAATCCACCCTGCTCAAGTTGCTGTCCGGCGACCACAAGCCCGATGACGGCGAAGTCCGCGTGCAGCAGGGCGTGCGCGTCACCCGCCTGGAGCAGGAAGTGCCGCACGGCGCCGCCGGCTCGGTGTTCGACGTCGTCGCCGATGGCCTCGGCGAGCTGGGCCAGTGGCTGGCCGAATTCCACCACCTCAGCCATGCCGAAGTCTTCGATGGCGAAGCCCTCGGCAACGTGCAGGCCAAGATCGATGCCGCCAACGGCTGGGGCCTGGACCAGCGCGTCAGCGAAACCCTGACCAAGCTCGACCTGGATGGCGAGGCCGAGTTCGGCCGCCTGTCCGGCGGCATGAAGCGCCGCGTGCTGCTCGCCCGCGCGCTGGTGTCAAGCCCCGATGTGCTGCTGCTGGACGAACCGACCAACCACCTGGACATCGAGGCCATCGACTGGCTCGAAGCGTTCCTGAAGGGCTGGAGCGGCAGCGTGGTGTTTGTCACCCATGACCGTCGATTCCTGCGTGCCCTGGCCACCCGCATCGTCGAGATCGACCGCGGCCAGGTCACCAGCTGGCCAGGCGACTGGGCCAACTACGAGCGCCGCCGCGAGGAACGCCTCAACGCGCAGGCGCAGGAAAACGCCCGCTTCGACAAGCTGCTGGCGCAGGAAGAAGTCTGGATCCGGCAGGGCATCAAGGCCCGTCGCACCCGCGACGAAGGCCGCGTGCGCCGCCTGAAGGCGATGCGCGTGGAGCGTTCGCAGCGCCGTGATCTCAGCGGCAACGTCAAGATGGAAGCCGCGCAGGGCATCAGCTCCGGCAAGAAGGTCATCGACGTCAAGGACATTTCGTTCGCCTTCGGCGAGCGCACCATGGTCCGCGATTTCACCACGACCATTCTGCGCGGCGACCGCATCGGCCTGATCGGCCCCAACGGCAGTGGCAAGACCACGCTGCTGAAGCTGCTGCTGGGTGAACTGCAGCCGGCCAAGGGCGAAGTCAACGCCGGCACCAACCTGCAGATCGCCTATTTCGACCAGTACCGCGCGGTGCTCCGCGAAGACTGGAGCGCGATCGAGAACGTCGCCGAAGGCCGCGATTTCCTCGAGTTCAACGGCAAGCGCAAGCACGTGCATGCCTACCTGCAGGACTTCATGTTCACCCCGGAACGTGCGCGTGCGCCGATTACCCGCCTGTCCGGTGGCGAGCGCAACCGCCTGCTGCTGGCCAAGCTGTTCGCGCAGCCGTCCAACCTGCTGGTGATGGACGAACCGACCAACGACCTGGACGTGGAAACCCTGGAGCTGCTGGAAGAGCTGCTGGGCGAATACACCGGCACCCTGCTGCTGGTCAGCCACGACCGTGACTTCATCGACAACGTGGTCACCTCCACGCTGGTGATGGAAGGCGACGGCGTGATCGGCGAGTACGTGGGCGGTTACAGCGACTGGCAGCGTTATGCGGCCAGCATCGCAGCGCCTGCCGCGGCCCCTGCGGCCAAGCCGGCGGCCGCTGCGCCGGCCACCCCGGCTACCGCAGCTCCGGCCGCACCCAAGCGCAAGCTGGCCTACAAGGAAGCGCGCGAACTGGAGCAGCTGCCGAAGACCATCGAGAAGCTGGAAGGCGATGTCGAAGGCCTGACCTCGGCGATGAACGACCCGTCGTTCTACACCCGCAGCAGTGCTGAAGTGACGGCGCACACCCAGCAGCTGGCCAAGGTGCAGGCCGAACTGGATGCCGCTTACGCGCGCTGGGAAGAGCTGGAAGGCTGAGCGTTGACCGGCGCCAGCGATCGCGCCGATTGATGTAGAGCCGAGCCCACGCTCGGCTCAGCAGATCCACGCCATGCGTGGATATCCGGAATCTGTGCGGACCAACGGTCCGCACCTACCAACCGACGGTCCGCACCGACCGGGGGGCCGGCCGTCATTTGACCCCGTGCAGATCCCGCAGCTGGCTCGGCCGGCTGCCGAAATACGCCGCCAGATCGGCGATGTCCTGATCGCTGAGGTCCTTCGCCTGCGGCGTCATCAGCGCATGCTGGCGGTCACCGGCGCGGTAGGCCTGCAGCGCGTGCGCCAGGTAGTCACCGTACTGCCCACCCAGCTTCGGGTAGGTCGGATCGATCGGCGCATTGCCGTCGGCCCCGTGGCAGTCGATGCAGCTCTGGTTGGTGGCCTTGCCCTTCACCTTGGCGCGGGCTTCACCGGCGGCCTCGCGGCCTGCGGGCAGGCCGGCCGAAGACGAAGAGCCGTGTTCGCCGCTGGCGTGGCCCGGGTCGGCGGCAGATTTCTCGCTGTTTTCCACCTGCGACTGCGAACAGGCCGCCAGCAGCAGGGCAACGGACAGGGCGATGGCGTGACGCATCGGATGCGCGGCTTTCGACATGGGCGGGCCTTACTTGACGGTGGACAGGTAAACAGAGAGATCGGCGATCTCCTGTTCGCTGAAGCTCATCGACTGCGCCTGCATCGTCGGATGCCGGCGCTTGCCCTGGCGGTACTCGGCCAGGGCCTGGGCCAGGTACTGCTGGGTCTGGCCGCCGATCTTCGGCACCCGGTAGCTGGGGTAGGCGTTCTTGTAGCCGGTGATGCCGTGGCACCCCTGGCAGGTGTAGGCCAGCACGCGGCCATTGTCGAAGTTGCCGGTGGGCGCGGCAGGCGCCGGCGCGGCGGCAGGAGCCGGGGCCGGAGCGGGTGTGGCAGGAGCAGGAGCGGGCTGTGCGGCGGCCCCAAGGGGCAGGAGGACGGCCAGAGCGAGACAAGCGGCGAGCGGCTGCGGGCGCATGGTGTCGTTTCCGGGGATTCGGGTCTGGTCGTTCCGGCGTGGGGTACGGAACGCCCCGAGTATAGCCTCAGGTTTCATCTAGCTGAAATGGGGTCGGGCCGACCAGCGGCGTGAAGACACCATGACCTTTGGGATATGGTGTTGCCGTGAAGTGGTGCATTACTTTGCTACCACACCTGTCCACGCATCCTCCAGGGACCTGACGATGTCGCACCCAACCTTCCCGTCCGGCCGTCGCAGCGGAATCTGCGCTGCCGCACTGCTGATCTCCACCTCCCTGCTGCTGGGCGGTTGCGCCGCAGGGCCCAATTCCGAAGCCAAGGCCGCCGACACCAAGGAGGAGAAGAAGGTCGATGCGGTCCCGGTCGAAGTGGCCGTGGCCAGCCATCGCGCGGTCGCGGCCAGTTACACAGGCACCGCCGCGCTGGAACCACGCGCCGAGTCGCAGGTGGTGGCCAAGACCTCCGGTGTGGCGCTGGCGGTGCTGGTCGAGGAAGGCCAGCGGGTCACCGCCGGCCAGCCGCTGGTGCGCCTGGACCCGGACCGCGCACGCCTGGCCGTAGCCCAGAGCGAAGCGCAGATGCGCAAGCTGGAGAACAACTACCAGCGTGCACAGAAGCTGGTCGGCCAGCAGATGGTCAGTGCGGCCGATGTCGACCAGCTGCGTTTCGACCTGGAGAACGTCCGCGCGCAGTACCGCCTGGCCACGCTGGAACTGTCCTATACCACGGTGGTGGCGCCGATCTCCGGCGTGATCGCCTCGCGCTCGATCAAGACCGGCAACTTCGTCCAGATCAACACGCCGATCTTCCGCATCGTCGACAACTCGCGCCTGGAAGCCACCCTCAACGTGCCCGAGCGCGAGCTGGCCACGTTGCGCGCCGGTCAGCCGGTAACCCTGGCCGCCGACGCGTTGCCGGGCCAGAGCTTCACAGGCACCGTCGACCGCATCGCGCCGGTGGTGGATTCGGGCAGCGGCACGTTTCGCGTGGTCAGTGCCTTCGATGGCGCCGCGCACGCGCTGCAGCCCGGCATGTTCGGGCGCATCCGCATCGATTACGACCAGCGTGCCGATGCGCTGGTGGTACCGCGCCTGGCGCTGCTCGACGACGGTGAGCCGGCGGTGTTCCGGGTGCGCGAAGGCAAGGTCGCACGCGTTCCGGTCAAGCTGGGTTACGCCGAGGGCCCGTGGGTGGAGATCCGTGATGGCCTGGCGGCCGGTGATCAGGTGGTCACCGCCGGCAAGGTCGCGCTGCGCGATGGCACCGCAGTGCAGGTGATCGCTGATCCGAAGGCAAAGGCGAAGACGGTCGCAGCGGCCGCCAAGCCGGCAGACAAGGCCGGGAGCAAGCAATGACCGCCCCGGGCCACGACCACGGTGCCTCGCCGGCGAGCGACGGCGCCGCCGCCGGCATGCGCGGCGGCCTGGTGGAATTCGCCACCCGCCGCCGCGTGACCATCGCCATGTGCACGGTCACCCTGCTGCTGTTCGGGCTGATCGCGCTGGGCAACCTCAAGGTCAACCTGCTGCCCGACCTGAGCTACCCGACGCTGACCGTGCGCACCGAGTACACCGGTGCGGCGCCGACCGAAATCGAAACCCTGATCACCCAGCCGGTCGAAGAAGCGGTGGGCGTGGTCAAGAACCTGCGCAAGCTGAAGTCGGTCTCGCGCACCGGCCAGAGCGATGTGGTGCTGGAGTTCGCCTGGGGCACCAACATGGACCAGGCCAGCCTGGAGGTGCGCGACAAGATGGAAGCGCTGAACCTGCCACTGGAGGCCAAGGCCCCGGTGCTGCTGCGCTTCAATCCGTCCACCGAACCGATCATGCGTCTGGTGCTGTCGAGCAAGGACGCGCCAGCCACCGATGCCGATGCGATCCGCGAGCTGACCGGCCTGCGCCGCTATGCCGATGAAGACCTGAAGAAGAAGCTGGAGCCGGTCACCGGCGTCGCAGCGGTCAAGGTCGGCGGTGGCCTGGAAGACGAGATCCAGGTCTACATCGACCAGCAGAAGCTGGCGCAGCTGAACCTGCCGATCGACACCGTCATCAAGCGCCTGAAGGACGAGAACATCAACATCTCCGGCGGTCGCCTGGAGGAGGGTTCGCAGCGCTTCCTGGTGCGCACCGTCAACCAGTTCGCCGACCTGGAGGAAATCCGCAACCTGCTGGTCACCACTCAGGGCTCGAACGGCAGCGCGGCCGACTCGGCGTTGCAGCAGATGTTCAACATCGCCGCGTCGACCGGGTCGGCGGCCGCCATCGCGGCGGCGTCGGCGGCACAGAGCGCATCGTCCGGTAGTGGCTCCAGCGTGGTCGCCAACGGCGTGCCGGTGCGCCTGAAGGACGTGGCCACCGTGCGCCAGGGCTACAAGGAGCGTGAAGCGGTGATCCGCTTGGGCGGCAAGGAATCGGTGGAACTGGCGATCTACAAGGAAGGCGACGCCAATACCGTGTCCACCGCCGAAGCGCTGCGCAAGCGCCTGGAGCAGATCAAGGGCACGTTCCCGTCCGATGTCGAAATGACCACCATCGAGGACCAGTCGCGCTTCATCGAGCACGCCATCGCCGACGTCAAGAAGGATGCGGTGATCGGTGGCCTGCTGGCGATCCTGATCATCTTCCTGTTCCTGCGCGATGGCTGGAGCACCTTCGTGATCAGCCTGTCGTTGCCGGTCTCGATCATCGCCACGTTCTTCTTCATGGGCCAGCTCGGCCTCAGCTTGAACGTGATGTCGCTGGGCGGCCTGGCGCTGGCCACCGGCCTGGTGGTGGACGACTCGATCGTGGTGCTGGAGAGCATTGCCAAGGCGCGCGAACGCGGCCTGGGCATCCTGCAGGCGGCGATCGTCGGTACCCGCGAAGTGAGCATGGCCGTGGTCGCCTCGACCCTGACCACCATCGCGGTGTTCCTGCCGCTGGTGTTCGTCGATGGCATCGCCGGCCAGCTGTTCCGCGACCAGGCAATGACCGTGGCGATCGCCATTGCGATCTCGCTGCTGGTGTCGATGACCCTGATCCCGATGCTGAGCTCGCTGAAGGGACGGCCGCCGCTGGCGTTCCCGGAAGAGGCACCGAACGAACCGTGGCAGCCGCAGAACCGTTGGCAGAAGCCGGTGGCGCTGGGGCGCCGTGGTGCCGTGGCGACCGCGCGCTGGAGCTTCTATGCACTGGCCTGGCTGGTCGTGCGGGCGTGGCGTGGGGTGGTGGCCGTGGTTGGCCCGGTGATGCGCAAGGCCAGCGATCTGGCGATGAAGCCCTATGCCGGTGCCGAGCGCGGCTACCTGCGCCTGCTGCCGAGCGCGCTGGCCCATCCGGGCAAGGTGCTGGGCGTGGCCACGATCATCTTCGTGGCGACCATGGCGCTGGTGCCGATGCTTGGTGCCGACCTGATCCCGCAGCTGGCGCAGGACCGTTTCGAAATGACGGTGAAGCTGCCGGCCGGCACGCCGCTGAAGCAGACCGATGCGCTGGTGCGCGAGCTGCAGTTGGCCCACGGCAACGGCGAGGGCGTGGCCTCGCTGTATGGCGTCAGCGGCAGCGGCACCCGCCTGGATGCCAGCCCGACCGAGAGCGGCGAGAACATCGGCAAGCTGACCGTGGTGATGGAAGGCGGCGGCAACGCGCGTACCGAGGCGGAGATCACCGAGCGCCTGCGTGACACCATGGGCCAGCATCCGGGTGCACAGGTCGACTTCGCGCGCCCGGCGTTGTTCAGCTTCTCCACGCCGCTGGAAATCGAGCTGCGTGGGCAGGACATGGCGACGCTGGAAGTGGCCGGCCAGCGCCTGGCGGCAATGCTGCGCGGCAACGCGCACTACGCCGACGTGAAGTCCACGGTTGAAGAGGGCTTCCCGGAAATCCAGATCCGCTTCGACCAGGAACGTGCCGGTGCGCTGGGCCTGACCACCCGCCAGATCGCCGACGTGGTGGTGAAGAAGGTGCGCGGCGACGTGGCGACCCGCTACAGCTTCCGTGACCGCAAGATCGACGTGCTGGTGCGTGCCCAGGAGGGCGACCGTGCCAGCGTGGAGAGCATCCGTCGGCTGATCGTCAATCCGGGCAGCGCCCGCCCGGTCACGCTGGACGCGGTGGCCGACGTGGTCGCCACCACTGGTCCCAGCGAGATCCATCGCGCTGACCAGACCCGGGTGGCCGTCGTGTCAGCCAACCTGCGCGATATCGATCTGGGCGCGGCCATGCGCGAAGTGCAGCAGATGGTGGCCGAGCAGCCGCTGGGCGCGGGTGTCGGCCTGCACATCGGTGGCCAGGGTGAGGAGCTGGCGCAGGCGGCGAAGTCGCTGATCTTCGCCTTCGGCCTGGCCATCTTCCTGGTCTACCTGGTGATGGCCTCGCAGTTTGAATCGCTCCTGCACCCGTTCGTGATCCTGTTCACCATTCCGCTGGCGCTGGTCGGTGCCATCCTGGCGCTGGCACTGACCGGCAAGCCCATCTCGGTGGTGGTGTTCATCGGCCTGATCCTGCTGGTCGGGCTGGTCACCAAGAACGCGATCATCCTGATCGACAAGGTCAACCAGCTGCGCGAGGCCGGCGTGGCCAAGCACGAGGCCCTGGTGGAAGGGGCACGCTCGCGCCTGCGGCCGATCATCATGACCACGCTGTGCACGCTGTTCGGCTTCCTGCCGCTGGCGGTGGCGATGGGCGAGGGCGCTGAAGTGCGTGCGCCGATGGCCATCACCGTGATCGGTGGCCTGCTGGTGTCGACCCTGCTCACCCTGCTGGTGATCCCGGTGGTGTACGACCTGATGGATCGCCGCGGTGATGCCTACTACCGCGAGCGTGGCCGCAAGCACGCCGGCGAGATCGAGCCGGGTGCAGCAGGCAGCGCGGCGGGTGTGGAGGAGCCGGCATGAGTGTTGCCGAGTTCTCCATCCGCCGTCCGGTCACCACCATCATGTGTTTCGTGTCACTGGTGGTGATCGGCCTGATCGCCTCGTTCCGGCTGCCGTTGGAAGCGCTGCCGGACATCTCCGCGCCGTTCCTGTTCGTGCAGATCCCGTACACCGGTTCAACCCCGGAGGAAGTGGAGCGGACCATCATCCGCCCGGTGGAGGAATCGCTGGCGACGATGACCGGCATCAAGCGGATGCGCTCGTCGGCGACCTCCGAGGCGGCGCTGATCTTCATCGAGTTCAGCGACTGGGACCGGGACATTGCCATCGCCGCGTCCGATGCACGCGAGCGCATCGATGCGATCCGCAGCGACCTGCCCGATGACCTGCAGCGCTACAACGTGTTCAAGTGGTCCAGCAGCGACCAGCCGGTGCTGAAGGTGCGCCTGGCCAGCACCACCGACCTGACCACCGCTTACGACATGCTCGACCGCGAATTCAAGCGGCGCATCGAGCGCATCCCCGGCGTGGCCCGCGTCGACATCACCGGCGCGCCGCCGAACGAGGTGGAGATCGCCATCGATCCGAACCGGCTCAACGCGCATGGGTTGAGCATCAACGAGCTGAGCGAGCGCCTGCGCACGCTGAACTTCTCGATCTCGGCCGGCCAGATCGACGACAACGGCCAGCGCGTGCGCGTGCAGCCGGTGGGCGAGATCACCGACCTGCAGGAAATGCGCGACCTGGTGATCAACGCCAAGGGCCTGCGTCTGGGCGACATCGCCGACGTGCGCCTGAAGCCAGCGCGGATGAACTACGGGCGCCGCCTGGACGGCAACCCGGCCGTCGGCCTGGACATCTTCAAGGAGCGCAGCGCCAACCTGGTGGAGGTGTCGCGCGCGGCGCTGGCTGAAGTCGAGTCGATCCGTGCCGAAGCATCGATGCGCGACGTGCAGATCAAGGTGATCGACAACCAGGGCAGGGCGGTGACCTCCTCGCTGCTGGAACTGGCCGAGGCCGGTGCGGTCGGCCTGATCCTGTCGATCACGGTGCTGTTCTTCTTCCTGCGCCATTGGCCGTCCACGCTGATGGTGACCCTGGCCATTCCGATCTGCTTCACCATCACCCTGGGTTTCATGTACTTCGTCGGGGTGACGCTGAACATCCTGACCATGATGGGCCTGCTGTTGGCGGTGGGCATGCTGGTCGACAACGCCGTGGTGGTGGTGGAGAGCATCTACCAGGAGCGCGAGCGCATGCCGGGACAGCCGCGCCTGGCCTCGATCATCGGCACCCGCAACGTGGCCATCGCGCTCAGCGCTGGCACCTTGTGCCACTGCATCGTGTTCGTGCCGAACCTGTTCGGCGAGACCAACAACATCAGCATCTTCATGGCGCAGATCGCGATCACCATCTCGGTCTCGCTGCTGGCCTCGTGGCTGGTCGCGGTCAGCCTGATCCCGATGCTGTCCGCGCGCATGGCCACGCCCAAGCTGGTGCACTCGCAGACCGGCCTGATCGCGCGGCTGCAGCGCCGCTACGCCAGGCTGCTGGACTGGTCGCTGCACCATCGCGGCTGGAGCCTGCTCGGCATCGTGCTGGTGGTGCTGGTCAGCCTGGTGCCGATGAAGCTGACCAAGGTCGACATGTTCGGCGGTGATGGCGGCAAGGACATCTTCATCGGCTACATGTGGAAGGGCGCCTATACCTATCGGCAGATGTCCGAGGAGGTGGCGCGCGTGGAGAACTGGATCGACGCCAACCGCGAGCGCCTGCACGTCAAGCAGGTGTACTCCTGGTACAGCGAGCAGGAAGGCAGCTCGACCGTGGTCACCCTGGACGAGAAGTACGCCAAGGACATCAAGGCGCTGCAGGAAGAGCTGCGCAAGGGCCTGCCGAAGTCGGCCCGCACCGACTACTTCGTCGGCAACCAGGGCGGTGATGGCGGCGGTGGCGGCAACCAGGGCGTGCAGGTGCAGCTGGTGGGCGACTCCAGTTCGATGCTGCAGGAGATCGGCCAGGAAGTGGTGCCGCTGCTGGCCCAGCGTGCCGAGCTGCGCGACGTGCGCATCGACAACGGCGAGAAGGGCGGCGAGCTGAAGGTGCGCGTCGACCGCGAGCGCGCCGCCGCATTCGGCTTCAATGCCGAGCAGGTCGCCAGCTTCGTCGGCCTGGCCCTGCGCGGTGCGCCGATGCGCGAGTTCCGCCGCGGCGACAATGAAGTACCGGTGTGGGTGCGCTTCGCTGGCGCCGAGCAGAGCAGCCCGGAAGACCTGGCCGGCTTCAGCGTGCGCACCGGCGACGGTCGCAGCGTGCCACTGCTGAGCCTGGTCACCGTTGACGTCGGTTCATCGGCGACCCAGATCGGTCGCACCAACCGCCAGACCACGCTGACCATCAAGGCCAACCTGGCCGAGAAGGTCACCGCACCGGATGGCCGCAAGGCGATGGAATCGGTGCTCAAGCCGATGAACTTCCCGGCCGGCTATGGCTTCACCTTCGATGGCGGCGACTACGGCAACGACGACGAAGCGATGCAGCAGATGGTGTTCAACCTGCTGATCGCGCTGGTGATGATCTACGTGGTGATGGCGGCGGTGTTCGAGTCGCTGCTTTTCCCGGCGGCGATCATGAGTGGCGTGCTGTTCTCGATCTTCGGTGTGTTCTGGCTGTTCTGGATCACCGGTACCTCGTTCGGGATCATGTCCTTCATCGGCATCCTGGTGCTGATGGGCGTGGTGGTGAACAACGGCATCGTGATGATCGAGCACATCAACAACCTGCGGCGCGGCGGCATGGGACGCACGCAGGCGCTGGTTGAGGGCTCACGCGAGCGATTGCGCCCGATCATGATGACGATGGGCACGGCGATCCTGGCGATGGTGCCGATCTCGCTGACCAACACGCAGATGTTCGGCAATGGTCCGGAGTACGCGCCGATGGCGCGCGCGATTGCCGGCGGGCTTGCGTTCTCCACCGTGGTCAGCCTCCTGTTCCTGCCGACCATCTATGCAGTGCTGGATGACCTGCGCAGTGCGGTGACGCGGCTGATCCGCCGCGCGCGAGGTGTGGAGAGGGTAGAGCCGGGCGCTGCCCGGCTGTAATGCGCGACAACGTGTTGTGGTGTGGGGGAGGCCGGTCGTAGTGGGGCGGCCTCCCCCTTTTTTTGGCTTGAGTCAGGCTTTGCGCAGGAACCAGGTCCGGCGCGTGTACTCGTGACCGAAATCCACCTGCCCGAATCGCGCGATCTCACGCTGACCACGCCTGTAATAGCGCCAGGGCGCTTTGGCCAGCGGAGGGGTTTGCCCGTAGAAAACATCCATGTGACCCACGGGCATCGACTTCGGGGTCACGTGCATGACCACGCTGCGGCGGGTTCCGGCAGAGGGATGCGGGGCGCCGCCATGGAACAGCTGCGGGTGCCAGACGATCACATCGCCTGGCTGCACGTGCACCGACTGCGGCTTCAGGCCAGCGTCTTCGCACTGGCGCGCCACCGCATCCTGATAGGTGGCCCAGCCCTCCGGCGACATGGCGCTGATCGGGCCGTCGCCGAAGACTTCGCGTCGCAGTGCCTGCACATCGATGGGCGGCAACAGGTGGCTGCCCGGAACCACGCGCAGGGGGCCATTGCTTTCGTCAACCGCATCCAGCGCGGTCCATACCCCCATGTAGCGCTCGCCCGGGGACGTGCAGAACACTGGCGTATCGCGATGCAATGACTGCTCCGATCCGCGCTCGTAGTAGAGGCTGGTGTAGAGCGTGGTCGGTTCGCCGAGGAAGCGATCGCAGACGTCGATGGCCGGGTTGTCAGTGAGCAGGCGGGTCATCGCATCCACCGCCAGGTGCAGGTTTACCACCCGATACATGCGCTGGTGGTCGTCCAGGTTGCGCGAGACCGCCTTTGGATTGCGCTGTTTGAAGCGCGAGATGCGCTCGTTGATGTCCCTGACCAGTGCGGGTGCGATGGCCTGTCGCACCACCACGAAGCCATCGCGCATCAGCGCATCGTATGCATCCATTGGACTGTTCCTTCCTTAAATGCGGAGTATAGCTACGTGTGGCGGGACGTTACCCCGCCACCTTGCCCCACACCTTGAACGTGGTCAGCCACAGGCCGAGCATGCTGCCGATGTTGGTCAGCATGAACGTCAGCACCACGCGCGTGACCCGATTGCGGTACCAGCCCTTCAGGCTCTGCGCGTCGTCGCGCAGCTTGAGGAAGTCCTCATACGCCGGCTTGCGCAGGCGCGCTTCCACCAAGGCCGAGAATGCGCCGGTCGGGATGCTCAGGCGGAACGGCTTGAACGGGGCCACCGCGATCGCGGTGAGGATGCTCAGCGGGTGACCGCCTGCCAGCAGGCAGCCCAGGCCCGCCAAGCCGCCGGTAAACATCGCCCAGGTCGCCAGCAGTTCGGTACCCACGCCCAGCCCGCCGCGGTAGAAGCCCACGCCGATGCCGGTCGCCACGATGGCCAGGATGCCCAGCGTGAACCACGGAATGTTGCGCTTCTTCGGTACCGCCTCCAGCTCGGCGCGCAGCGGTGCCGGTGCCTCGGTGTCGGTTTCCAGGTAACGCGCCAGGCCTGCCAGATGACCCGCACCGACAACCGCCAGCACTTCACGCTGCTGCGGGTCGTGTTCCTCGCGCAGGCGCGTGGCCATGTAGCGGTCGCGCTCGCCGATGATGGTCTCGTACAGCGCTGGGCTCTCGCTGGCGAACTCACCGAAGCTCGATTCCAGCATGTCGCCCTGCTTGAGCTTCTCGATCTCGTTCTCGCCCACTTCCTCGGACGAGAACAGGCCGGCGCCGAGGCCGGCGACCAGCTTCAGCTTGCCGAAGAAACCCAGCCGCTGCGAGGCGCGGCGGAAGGTCAGGCCGACCTCGCGGTCGATCAGGTGCACCGGCAGGTTGCGCTCGCGGGCCAGTTCCACCGCGCGCTTCAGTTCGGCGCCCGGCTCGATGTCCAGCTGTTCGGCCAGGCGGCGCTGGTAGGCGGACAGGGCCAGGTTGGCGGCGAACAGGGCGACGCGGCCCTTGCGGATCACCTCGACCAGGTCGAGCTTGGCCAGCGTATCCGGGTTGCTCAGCGCCTGCAGGCGCTGCGGGTCCAGTTCAACGGCAACGGCATCGAAGCGGCCGCTGTCGATGGCTTTCTCCACTGCTTCGACGCTGGCGCGCGAAACGTGGGCGGTGCCCAGCAGGGTGTAGCGCACGCCGTCGCGTTCGACGACGCGCACCGGCTGGCCGGCGAACAGATCGTCGCCGGTCTCGGGAAGGGTTTCGGTCATGGGTTCATTCATTGAAAGGTGCGGTTTCGGCGCCATCGCCGAGCGCGCGCTGCATCTGCACGGTGTCCAGCCAGCGGCCATGCTTGCGGCCGAGGCCACGGAACACGCCCACCAGCTCGAAGCCGAAGCGTTCGTGCAGCTTGATCGAGGCGGTGTTGGTCGGTTCGCCGATCACGGCCACCATCTGCCGGTAGCCACGCGCCACGCAGGCATCGATCAGGGCCTGCAGCAGGCTGGTGCCGACGCCCTTGCCCTGGAACGCGGCATCGACGTAGACCGAGTTCTCCACGGTCCACTGGTAGGCAATGCGGGTGCGATAGGTGTTGGCATAGGCATAGCCGGCCACCTGGCCGTCGATCTCGGCGACCAGGTAGGGGAAGCCACGATCAATGATGTCGCGCATGCGGCGCAGCATCTCGGTCGCGTCCGGGATGTCGTACTCGTAGGTGTTGACGAAATCGGTCACTTCCACCGCGTAGATTGCGGTGATCGCGTCGATGTCGGCCGGGCCGGCATCACGGATGAGGACGGCCATGCGCGGGCTCCGGCTCAGTCGATGTAGCGCTTGAGCAGGTCGCCGTATGCATCGATGCGGCGATCACGCAGGAACGGCCAGATGCGGCGCACATGCTCGCTGCGCTGCAGGTCGACGTCGCACAGCAGCACGGTGGCCTCGGTGCCGGCCTCGGCCAGGAACTCGCCCTGCGGGCCGAGCACGTGGCTGTTGCCCCAGAACTGGATGCCCGACGCGCCCAGCGGCGACGCCTCGTGGCCGACGCGGTTGCAGCTCAGCACCGGCAGGCCGTTGGCCACGGCGTGGCCACGGTGGCTCAGCACCCAGGCGTCGCGCTGGCGGGTCTTCTCGTCCTGCACGTCGTCCGGGTCCCAGCCGATCGCGGTCGGGTAGAGCAGCAGCTCGGCGCCCGCCAGCGCCATCAGGCGTGCCGCTTCCGGGTACCACTGGTCCCAGCACACCAGCACGCCCAGGCGGCCCACCGACGTATCGATCGGCTTGAAGCCGATGTCGCCCGGGGTGAAGTAGAACTTCTCGTAGAAGCCCGGGTCGTCCGGGATGTGCATCTTGCGGTACTTGCCGAGCAGGGTGCCGTCCTTTTCGAACACCACCGCAGTGTTGTGGTACAGGCCGGCGGCGCGGCGCTCGAACAGCGAGCCGACCAGCACTACGCCATGCTGCTTCGCCAGCGCGCCCAGGCGCTCGGTGCTCGGTCCGGGAATCGGCTCGGCCAGGTCGAACTCGTCCACCGACTCGTGCTGGCAGAAGTACGGACCGTTGTGCAGTTCCTGCAGCAGCACCAGCTTGGCACCCTGCGCAGCCGCCTCGGCCACGCGTGCTTCGATCACCGCCAGGTTGGCGGCGGCGTCACCGTGGTTGCGCTCCTGGATCAGGGCGACGGTAAGGGGGCTGCGCGAGTTCATGCGGGGCGTTCCTGCGGGAGAAAACCTGCATGTTAGCGCGGATGGGCGGCCGCAGCGTGTTGCGCGCTGAATGGCGTCCGCACACGGTAGCGCCGGGCCATGCCCGGCGGATTTTCAGGTCGTCGCTGCGCTCGCCGGGCTTGGCCCGGCGCTACCGGTCCGGCTTATGCCTTCAACAGCCCTTCCGGCAGCTGCATGGTGATGCAGTGCAGGCTGCCGTTCTGCCAGATCAGCGAGCGGCAGGGCACCTGCACGATCTCGCGGCCCGGATGGGCCTGGGCCAGCACGTCGCGGGCCAGGTCATCAGCCGGATCGCCGTAGGCCGGCATCAGCACCGCGCCGTTGATGATCAGGTAATTGGCGTACGACGCCGCCAGGCGGCGGCCTTCGTCGATCACCGGCTGTGCCCACGGCAGCGGGAACAGGCGGTACGGCTTCCCATCCTTGGTACGCAGCGCGGCCAGTTCGTTGCCCATCGCCTGCAGTTCGGCGTAGTGCGAGTCGCTCGCGTCGTCGCAGGCCTGGTAGACGATGCTGTCAGGCGAGGCGAAACGGGCCAGGGTGTCGATGTGGGCGTCGGTGTCGTCGCCTTCCAGGTAGCCGTGGTCCAGCCACAGCACGCGGTCCTGCTGCAGCCAGTCGGCCAGGTCGGCGCTCAGGCTTGCACGGTCGCGGTCCGGGTGGCGCTCGTGCAGGCACTTCCAGGTGGTCAGCAGGGTGCCTTCGCCGTCGGTCTCGATGCCGCCGCCTTCCAGCGCGAACGGGATGCTGCGCACCGGCGCGTCGTTGAACACGCCGGCCTGGTCCAGCACGCCCACCAGCTGGTCATCCAGGGTGGCGTCGAACTTGCCGCCCCAGCCGGTGAAGCGGAAATCCAGCAGCTGGAAACCGCCGTCGGCACGGCGCAGGGTGATCGGGCCGGAGTCACGCAGCCAGGTATCGTCGTAGGCCGCCGTGGTGAAGTGGACCTTGTCCATGTCGATGCGGTTGGAGCGCAGCCGCATCTCGGCGTAGGTCTCCACATCGTCGTCGGCCACGCAGATCAGCACCGGCTGGAAGCGGGTGATGGCCGCGACCAGGGCGATGTAGGTCTCTTCCACCTGGCCCAGGCGGTCAGCCCAGTCGGTATCGGCGGTGGGCCAGGCAATCAGGACGCCGCTCTGGGCTTCCCACTCGGCAGGAAAACGAAGGGTCTGGTTCATGGTCTCGCTACACAGGCCCGCCCACGGCGGGTAAGGGGATCAGCGGATCGGCGGTTTCGGGCCGATTTCGTTCGGGTCCGCCTGGTTGGCCACCACGTCGATCACCTTCTGCTTCTCGAAGTAGACGGTGAACTGCGGGTACACCCAGCGGTTGATGGTCGGCCATTGCCGCTTCTGCCCGCCACGCGGCTGCAGCTGCTCGCTCGGCGCGCCGAACTGCGCCTGCACCTGCTGCATGCTCTGGCCGCGCACGGGCAGGGCACCGGCCGGCTTCTCGCGGGCGCGGTCGACAAGCAGGGTATCGGCCAGCGCCGGCGTGGCGGCGGCCAGGGTGGCCATCACGGCCAGGGCGGACAGGTAACGCTTCATCTCGATCTACTCCCCAGTGGTCAAGAAAGGCGATTACAGCAAAAACGGCAGGAAAAAGCCGCATAAACAAAAAACCGCCCGAAGGCGGTTTCTTGCATCGGGTCGGCCCCGCGTAGGGCCAGCCGCAGCCGGAAGGCTGTGAGGCTTAGCGCTGACGCGCCTTGAAACGCGGGTTCGACTTGCAGATGACGAAGATCTTGCCGCGACGACGGACGACCTTGCAGTCGCGGTGACGGGCCTTCGCCGACTTCAGGGAGGACAGGACTTTCATGGCATACCTCGGCGTAAACAGTAGTTGTTCGGGTGGAGCGTGGCCGCGATATGCGAAAGACAATCGGCAGTTGACGCTCGTTCAAGCCCGCCATTCTACCGGGCTTTTCCTCGTGGTTTCAAGTGGTTGCACAAAAGACCCCGCTGGGGGCGTCTGGCAGGGGCTAGAATGACCCCTTCACACGCTCTGGGACCCCCATGAATCCACTCGCTCCCGTCCTGACCATCGACGGCCCATCCGGGGCCGGCAAGGGTACCATCAGCCGCATCATCGCGCGCCGCATGGGCTGGCATTACCTGGATTCGGGTGCGCTGTACCGGGCGGTGGGCGTGGCCGCAAGCTGGGCCGACATCGACACCTCCGACGCCTCGGCGCTGGTGCGCTGCACCTTCGATACCCATGTTCAGTTTGTCGAGCAGGGCGATGCCATGCGGGTCATGGTCAACGGCACCGATGCCACCGACGAGCTGCGCCTGGAGACCACCGGCGCCCTGGCCTCTGCCATCGCCGCCATCCCCGAGGTCCGGGCCGCCCTGAAGGAGCGGCAGCGCGCATTCAGGGAGCTGCCGGGCCTGGTCGCCGACGGCCGCGACATGGGCACGGTGATCTTCCCGGATGCCCCCCACAAGGTCTTCCTGACCGCCAGCGCCGAGGAGCGCGCCGAGCGCCGGCATAAGCAGTTGAAAGACAAGGGGGTTTCTGTTAACTTTGATGACCTCCTGCGCGAGATCATGGCCCGCGACGCCCGTGATGCCCAGCGTACCGTGGCGCCCCTGAAGCCGGCAGACGATGCTGTCCTCATCGACACCACAGGCATCGGCATCGATGATGTCGTTGCCCGAGTGATGGATCTGCTTCCGGTTCCGGCTGCCTGATCCGTTCGCGCGGGAGCACTGCCAGCCGCATCGGCAGTGGTCGCGCAAAGCAGTGCTGTACCCGCTCCGTCGCGCACTGATGCGTGGCGGTTTTCCTACTACACACGACCTGCGTTTCCGGGGTCGACCAACAGGCGGGCGGTCGCCATTCCCCTGAAGGGGACGCCACCGACCCATGTGTCCAACAGAGTAAATCTAATGACCGAATCATTTGCCGAACTGTTTGAAGCCAGCCAGGCCAACCTGGCCAAGCTGAAGCCGGGCGCCATCGTCAGCGGTACCGTTGTTGAAGTCCGCGGCGACGTCGTGGTGATCAACGCTGGCCTGAAGTCCGAAGGCATCGTGCCGATCGAACAGTTCCGTAACGACGCTGGCGAAATCGACGTCGCCGAAGGCGACATCGTCAAGGTCGCCCTCGACTCGATCGAGAACGGCTTCGGCGAAACCGTCCTGTCGCGCGAGAAGGCCAAGCGCGCGATGGTGTGGGACGAGCTGGAAGAAGCGTTGGAAAAGAACGAAACCATCACCGGCCGCATCAGCGGCAAGGTCAAGGGTGGTTTCACCGTGGACATCAAGGATGTCCGCGCCTTCCTGCCGGGTTCCCTGGTCGATGTGCGCCCGGTGCGCGATCCGGCCTACCTGGAAGGCAAGGAGCTCGAGTTCAAGCTCATCAAGCTGGACCGCAAGCGTAACAACGTCGTGGTCTCGCGCCGCGCTGTCGTCGAAAGCGAGCACTCGGAAGAGCGCGAGCAGCTGATGGACAAGCTGCAGGAAGGCGCGATCCTGAAGGGTGTCGTCAAGAACCTGACCGATTACGGCGCGTTCGTGGACCTGGGCGGTATCGACGGCCTGCTGCACATCACCGACATGGCGTGGAAGCGCGTGCGTCACCCGTCGGAAGTCGTGAACGTCGGCGACGAGCTGGACGTCCGCGTGCTGAAGTTCGACCGCGAGCGCAACCGCGTTTCGCTGGGCCTGAAGCAGCTGGGCGAGGATCCGTGGGACAACATCGGCCGTCGTTACCCGGCCAACAGCCGCGTCTTCGGCAAGGTCTCCAACGTCACCGATTACGGTGCGTTCGTTGAGATCGAGCCGGGCGTCGAAGGCCTGGTGCACGTCTCGGAGATGGATTGGACCAACAAGAACGTCAACCCGTCGAAGGTTGTGCAGGTTGGTGATGAAGTCGAAGTGATGGTGCTGGACGTCGATGAAGAGCGTCGCCGCATCTCGCTGGGCATGAAGCAGGTTGCCGCCAACCCGTGGGAAACCTTCGCTGCCACCCACAAGAAGGGTGACAAGGTGTCGGGCCAGATCAAGTCGATCACCGACTTCGGCATCTTCATCGGCCTGGACGGCGGCATCGACGGCCTGGTCCACCTGTCCGACATCAGCTGGAACACCACCGGCGAAGACGTCGTTCGCAACTTCAAGAAGGGCGATACCCTGGACGCCGTCGTCCTGGCTGTCGATCCGGAGCGCGAGCGCATCTCCCTGGGCGTGAAGCAGCTGGAGCAGGATCCGTTCGGCCAGTACATGGCTGCCAATCCGAAGGGCTCCAAGGTCGAAGGCGTGGTGAAGGAAGTCGACGCCAAGGGCGCGATCATCGAGCTGGCTGACGGCATCGAAGGTTACGTCTCGGCCCGCGACATCGCCAACGAGCGCGTTGACGACGCCACCCAGCACCTGAAGGTCGGCGACAAGGTCGAAGCCAAGTTCGTGGGCATGGACCGCAAGGGCCGTACCCTGCAGCTGTCGATCAAGGCCAAGGACGACGCGGAAATGCGCGAAGTGCTGGAGGAATACCAGTCCTCTTCGGCTTCCAGTGGCACCACCCAGCTGGGCGCACTGCTGCGTGCACAGCTGAACGGCAACAAGTCCGAGTAATCGGCCTTAGGCTGTTCGTTGTTTCCTGGACGGCCCGGGCTTGCCCGGGCCGTTTCAGGCTGAGATACCCCTGATGTGAGCCGGTAATGACCAAATCCGAACTGATCGAAATCCTTGCGCGCCGCCAGGCGCACCTGAAGGCCGATGATGTCGATCTGGCGGTGAAGTCGTTGCTGGAAATGATGGGCGGATCGCTGTCCGCCGGGGATCGCATCGAAATCCGTGGTTTTGGCAGCTTCTCGCTGCACTATCGGCCGCCGCGCCTGGGTCGCAACCCGAAGACCGGCGAGTCGGTTGCCCTGCCGGGCAAGCACGTCCCACATTTCAAGCCGGGTAAGGAACTGCGCGAGCGTGTCAGCAGTGTGCTGCCGCTGGACGCCGATCCGGCCTGAGCCTCCCGTCGCGCCACCGCGTGCGAATCCAGCCGCGAGTCGGATAAGCTACGGACTCCTGCCACTGGAGCTGTCGCATGAAGGTTTTTCGTCTGCTGGTCCTGCTGGCGGTACTCATTGTTGGGTTGATCATCGGTGCCATGAACATGGACGAGATGACCATCAACCTGCTGTTCACCCAGCTCAAGACCTCGGTCGGCGTGGCCATCATTGCCGCGTTGCTGATCGGCGTCATCGTTGGTGCTGGCCTGGTGCTGGTGAGCGTGGTCATTCCGCTCTACAGCCAGCTGCGCCGCGCCAACAAGTCCGCTGCCGCCACGCCGGCACCGGTTGCCTCCCCTCAATCTTTTGATGGACGCTGATCGAAGATGGATTTCGTCACCGAGTGGTTCTGGTTCTTCCTGTTCGTTCCGCTGGCCGCACTGGCCGGGTGGGTGATCGGACGGCGTGGTGGTCAACGCCACGGTGACAACCAGGTCAGCCGCCTGTCCAGCACCTACTTCCGTGGCCTGAACTACCTGCTCAACGAGCAGCCGGACAAGGCCATCGAGCTGTTCCTGCACATCGCCGAGCTGGACAAGGAAACCTTCGAGACCCAGGTCGCGCTGGGCCACCTGTTCCGCCGCCGCGGCGAAGTCGATCGCGCCATCCGCCTGCACCAGGGCCTGGTCAACCGGCACGACCTCAGCGATGCGCAACGCGTGCAGGCGCTGCTGGCGCTGGGCGAGGACTACATGAAGTCCGGCCTGCTGGACCGTGCCGAGACCGTGTTCACCGAACTGGCGCAGCTGGACCAGCGTGCCCCGCAGGCACTCAAGCACCTGATCGGCATCTACCAGGCCGAGCGTGACTGGGAAAAGGCGATCGACAACGCGACCCGTTTCGAGGACGTTACCGGCGAGCCGATGGGCAAGCTGATCGGGCAGTTCGAGTGCGAACTGGCCGAACGCTTCCGCGGTGCCGGCAAGCTGGAAGAGGCGAGGGCGGCGATCGCCCGGGCCTACCAGGCCGATGCGATGTCGGTGCGTGCCGGCATCATCGAAGGGCGCCTGGAAACCGACGCGGGCAATCCGGAAGCGGCCGTACGCGCGTTCGAGCGTGCTGCGCGCAATGATCCGGAGTACCTGCCGGAGCTGCTGCCGGCGCTGATGCAGAACTACCGCAAGGTGGGTGATCTGGCAGGCGCGCGCGCTTTCCTGTCGGAGATGACCGAGCATTACCGTGGCATTGCCCCGGTGCTGGCGCTGACCCGCCTGATGGAAGAGCAGGAGGGCGTGGCCCCGGCCCGTGCCTACCTGGGCCGCCAGCTCAAGGACCGCCCGTCGGTGCGTGGCGAGTCCGCGCTGATCGACCTGACCCTTGCTGAAGGCGCTGATTCCACGGCGACCCTGCACGACCTCAAGCACATCACCGACCAGTTGCTGGTACGCAACCCGGCCTATCGCTGCACCCGCTGTGGTTTCGGGGCGCGCACCCATCACTGGCAGTGCCCGAGCTGCAAGGAGTGGGGTACGGTCAAGCCGCTGTTGAATTACGCGGTGCTCTGATCCATGCCGTGGCTCGTGATGGGCGCGCTGCTGGGCCTGGCCCTGCTGAGTGCGGCACTGACCTGGGCGGCGCGGGGCTATGCGCTGCGCCGGCAACTGTTTGACCAGCCGGGCGAGCGCCGCAGTCACAGCGTAGCGACCCCTCGAGGTGGCGGCATCGCCATCGTCATCAGCCTGCTGGTGACCGCCGGTGTTGCCATGTGGGCCTGGCCCGCAGCGCTTCCGAGCCTGCTCGTGGCCGCCCTTGGCCTGGCGCTGGTGGCGGGTATCGGCTGGTGGGATGACCATCGGCCGCTTCCGGCCATGCGCCGCCTGATGGTGCATTTCATCGCCGCCGCGCTGCTGGCCGCGCTGGTCAGGGTGCATGGTGGCAGCTGGCTGCTGGCCGTGTTGGTCCTGCTGTTCACTGCCTCTCTGATCAACATCTGGAATTTCATGGATGGGATCAACGGCATCGCGGCCAGCCAGGCCGTTGTGGTGGCCCTGGGGCTGGCGCCGTTGCTGCCCTGGCCGTACTCGCTGGCGGCCATCGCGTTGGGCCTGGCGTGCCTGGGCTTCCTGCCGTTCAACTTCCCACGGGCCCGGATCTTCATGGGCGATGTCGGAAGTGGCTCGCTGGGTTATGCGGTTGCGGCGGTGCTGGCACTGGCCAGTGTCAAGACCGACATCAACTGGATACTGCTGCTTGTGTCGGCATCGCCGTTCCTTGTGGACGCGGGCTTCACACTGCTGGCGCGCATCATTTCAGGACAACGCTGGATGGAACCCCATACCCAGCATGTCTACCAGCGCGCGGTGCAGGCAGGAGCCAGTCACGCCCGGGTAACAGGGATGTACTTTGCTTTGGGCCTGTTCAGTATTACAGTGCTTAATGTCTGCTCCAACTTGCAGCCGAGGTGGGAGGCTGCCGTGGCGATCGCGTGGTTCATTGCGCTGAGCGTCCTCTGGCTCCTCCTGCGCAATGGATTGCGCCACCGAAAAGGAAATACCTGACTTATGGCTTCACCCTGGCGGGACAGAATCCTCGGCCTGATGCCGCGTTCGGCCATCGTCTGCCACGACCTGTTCATGGTCTGGGCATGCTGGCAGCTGCTGCACGCAGGGCGGTACTCGATCCTGGCCAACGCCCCCGAGCTCCCTCTCTGGAACGTCGACACCACGCTGGTGCTGCTGCTGCAGGGCCTGGTGTTCTGGCGCGTGGGCCTCTATCGGGGGCTGTGGCGGTTCGCCAGCGTCAGCGACCTGCTGAACATCTTCAAGGCCAGCTTCATCGGCATGGTGGCCATCGTGCTGGTGCTGATGTGGAAGCGCTTCGATGGCGTGCCGATGTCGGTGCTGGTGATCTATCCGTTCGCGCTGTCGGCGCTGCTGGGCGCGCCGCGCCTGCTGTACCGGGCCTGGAAGGACTACCAGGCGCTGCAGTCGGACTCATCCGCGCGTCGCGTGCTGATCCTGGGTGCCGGCCAGGCCGCCGAGACCCTGGTCCGTGACCTGCGCCGTTCAGGCAATTTCGAGCCGGTCGGCCTGCTGGACGATGCGCCGCACCTGCGCGGTGCCAAGCTGCAGGGCCTGCCGATCCTCGGCACCCTGGACGATGCGCCGACCGTGGTCCGTGAGACGGCGGCCAAGCTGCTGGTGATCGCCATCCCCTCGCTGGACGCCGCAGGCATGCAGCGGATCGTGGCCATCTGCGAAAGCACCGGCGTGCCGTTCCGCACCGTGCCCAAGCTCAGCGACATCCTGCAGGGCCAGTCGCTGCCGGGGCAGTTGAAGGAAGTGGCGATCGAGGATCTGCTCGGCCGCAAGCCGATCATGCCGGACTGGAACCTGATCCGTGGCTGGTTGGGCGGGCGTACGGTGATGGTCACCGGCGCTGGCGGCTCGATCGGCTCCGAGCTGTGCCGCCAGTGCGCGCGTCACGGTGCCGGTCGCATCATCCTGCTCGAGATCAGCGAGCTGCTGTTGCTGACCATCGAGGGTGAGCTGCGACGCAGCTTCCCGGACGTCGAGGTTGAAGCAGTGCTGGGCGATTGCGGCGACCCGGCGGTGATCCGCCATGCGCTGTCGCTGCATCCCGTCGACACCGCCTTCCATGCCGCCGCCTACAAGCATGTACCGGTGCTGGAGCGGCAGCTGCGCGAGGCGGTGCGCAACAACATCCTGGCCACAGAGAACGTGGCCCGCGCCTGCCTGGAAGCGCGCGTCGAGCACTTCGTGTTCATTTCCACCGACAAGGCCGTCGACCCGGTCAATGCGCTGGGCGCCAGCAAGCGCTATGCGGAAATGATCTGCCAGAGCCTGGACCAGAAGTCCACGCATACCCGTTTCGTCACGGTGCGCTTCGGCAACGTGCTGGCCTCGGCCGGCAGCGTGGTGCCACTGTTCCGCGAACAGATCCTGCGGGGTGGGCCGGTGACCGTCACCGACCCGGAAGTCAGCCGCTACTTCATGACCATCCCGGAGGCCTGCCAGCTGATCCTGCAGGCCGCCGCCTCGGCGTCGCACGGTGCGATCTATACCCTCGACATGGGCGAGCCGGTGCCGATCCGCGTACTGGCCGAGCAGATGATCCGCCTGGCCGGCAAGCAGCCGTACAAGGACATTCCGATCATCTACACCGGGCTGCGTCCGGGCGAGAAGCTGCACGAGACGCTGTTCTATTCGGACGAGGACTATCGTTCCACCGCGCACCCGAAGATTCTCGAGGCCGGTGTGCGCGCGTTCTCACGTGACCTGGTGCTGGGCAATGTTCCGCGCCTGCGCGATGCCGTGGCTGGTTACGACACCACCAGCATCCAGGAGATCCTGTTCGCGACAATGCCGGAGTTCTCGCCAATCGAACAGGATGCTTACATTTCATCCGCTAAAGTCGTGCCCTTTCCGGCACGTGAGGCCAACAGGCACCAATGAGCAAGCGAATTCGCAAGGCAGTTTTTCCAGTGGCAGGGCTCGGGACGCGCTTCTTGCCGGCAACCAAGACGGTTCCGAAGGAAATGTTGCCGATCATTGATCGTCCGCTGATCCAGTACGCGGTCGATGAGGCAATCGAAGCTGGTTGCGACACGCTGGTGTTCATCACCAACCGCTACAAGCATGCCGTGGCCGACTACTTCGACAAGGCTTACGAGCTGGAGCAGAAGCTCGAGCGCGCCGGCAAGCAGGAACAGCTGGAGATGATCCGCCACGTGCTTCCCAACGGCGTGCGTGCGATCTTTGTGACCCAGGCCGAGGCCCTGGGCCTGGGCCATGCGGTGCTGTGTGCAAAGGCCGTGATCGGTGACGAGCCGTTTGCAGTGCTGCTGCCGGACGACCTGATCTGGAACCGCGGCGACGGCGCGCTGAGGCAGATGGCCGATCTGAACGAAGCCAGTGGCGCCAGCGTCATCGCCGTTGAAGATGTGCCGCACGACAAGACCGCCAGCTATGGCATCGTCGCAACCGAGGCCTTCGATGGCCGCAAGGGGCGCATTTCGCAGATCGTGGAGAAGCCGAAGCCGGAGGACGCGCCGAGCGACCTGGCCGTGGTCGGCCGCTACGTGCTGAGCCCGAAGATCTTCGAGCTGCTGGAAAATACCGGCAGCGGCGCCGGCGGTGAGATCCAGCTGACCGACGCGATCGCGCAGCTGCTGAAGACCGAAGAGGTCGATGCCTATCGTTTCGAGGGCACGCGCTTCGACTGCGGCACGCACCTGGGGCTGGTCGAAGCGACGATCCGTTTCGCGCTGGACAACCCGAAGCTGGCCGGCCCGGCGCGGGAGAAGCTGACGGCGATGTTGGCGGAATAAGGTTTATCAAGCGCTCCGTCAGCGCCTTGATTGATACGTGATGGGCGGGACGGGTGGGCCTTTGCAGGACACGCCGTAAACCCGTCCATGGGGGCTCGGTCGCCGCATCCATGCGGCGAACGGTCCTGCAAAGGCCCGCCCGCCCCGCCTGTCAGGTTTCCTGCTGGCGCGGACGGGAAGGGCGGAATCAAGGGCAAGAGCAAAAGCAAAAAGGCAGCCGATGGCTGCCTTTTTTGTTTCCGCGAGCGTCGAGTCGGGGTCGGATCCCTTTGCGCAGCAAAGGGCTCTGACCCCAGACTTTGACCCTGCCTTTGCTCACCCCTCCGCCGCGCGGAATGTTGGGTGGCGCGGGTGGGTGAGGCTGACCGGGACTGTCAGCGGCATGGGCCAGGCGCATGCGCATGGCGGGTTGGGCAGGACGCCCAACCCCGGCCTTGCTGCGTGCGCAGGATTGCGCACGCTAGCAAGCCGCTGCCAAGCCCCCAGGGACGGGTTTACGGCGTGTCCCGGGCAGCCTCACCCACCCGGGCCCCACAGCCAACCAACAATCAGCCGGCAACGCTTTGAACCTTACAGCGCCTCGAAAATACCCGCCGCGCCCATGCCGGTGCCGATGCACATGGTCACCATGCCGTACTTCTGCTGGCGACGACGCAGGCCGTGCAGCAGGGTTGCGGTACGGATCGCGCCGGTTGCACCCAGCGGGTGGCCCAAGGCAATCGCGCCGCCCAGCGGGTTGACCTTGGCCGGGTCCAGGCCGCAATCGCGGATCACCGCCAGCGACTGCGCGGCGAAGGCTTCGTTGAGCTCGATCCAATCCAGCTGGTCCTGGGTCAGGCCGGCCTGCTTCAGTGCCTTCGGGATCGCGGCGATCGGGCCGATGCCCATCACTTCCGGGCGCACCCCGGCCACCGAGAAGCTGACGAAACGGGCCAGCGGGGTCAGGCCGTAGTCCTTGATCGCTTGTTCCGAGGCCAGCAGCACGGCACCGGCGCCATCGCTCATCTGCGACGAGTTGCCAGCAGTGACGGTGCCGCCGAACTGGCCGTTGCGGAACACCGGGCGCAGCTTGGCCAGGCCTTCAGCCGAGGAATCCGGGCGCGGGCCTTCGTCGGTATCGGCGATCTTGTTGCGGGTGATGATGCGCTGGCCGTCGGCCAGGTCCGGCAGGTGCGAGACGATCTCGTACGGGCTGATCTCGTCCTTGAACTCGCCGTTCTGGATCGCGGCCATGGCCTTCTGGTGCGAGGCGAGGGCGAAGGCGTCCTGGTCTTCACGCGAGACCTTCCACTCTTCGGCGACCTTCTCGGCAGTGATGCCCATGCCGTAGGCGATGGCCACGTGGTCGTTGTCGAACACGCTCGGCGCCATGGCGATCTTGTTGCCCATCATCGGCACCATCGACATCGACTCGGTGCCACCGGCCAGCATCAGGTCGGCGTTGCCCAGGCGGATCGCGTCGGCGGCCTGCGCCACGGCCTGCAGGCCGGAGGAGCAGAAGCGGTTCACGGTCTGCGCAGCGATGGTGTTTGGCAGGCCAGCCAGCAGCACGCCGATGCGCGCCACGTTCATGCCCTGCTCGGCTTCGGGCATGGCGCAGCCGATGATCGCGTCATCGATGCGGTTGACGTCCACGCCCGGGGCCTGGGCGACGACGCTGCGCAGCACGTGCGCAAGCATGTCGTCGGGGCGGGTGTTGCGGAACATGCCCTTGGGCGCCTTGCCAACCGGGGTGCGGGTGGCGGCGACGATGTAGGCGTCCTGGATTTGCTTGGTCATTGCAGTGATCTCTTGAATTTTTTAGCCGGAGTGCCGACCAACGGTCGGCACCCACCGGAAGCAGGGATGGGCGATCAGTTACGCAGCGGCTTGCCGGTCTTCAGCATGTGCGCGATGCGGGCCTGGGTCTTTTCCTGCTGGGCCAGTTCGACGAAGTGCTTGCGCTCCAGGGTCAGCAGCCACTCTTCGTCGACCAGGGTGCCGCGGTCGACCTTGCCGCCGCACAGCACGGTGGCGATGCGCTCGGCGATCTCGTAGTCGTACGGGCTGATGAAGCGGCCTTCCAGCATGTTGACCAGCATCATCTTGAAGGTGGCGATACCCACGTCACCGGCGACCTGGATGCGGCGTGCCGGCAGCGGCGGGCGGTAGCCCGCTTCTGCCAGGGCGCGTGCTTCGGCCTTGGCGATATGCAGGGCCTCGTAGCTGTTGAACACCACCTTGTCGGTGCTGCGCAGCAGGCCCAGCTCCTTGGCGTTGACCGCCGAGTTGGACACCTTGGCCATCGCCACGGTCTCGAAGGTCTTCTTCAGTTCGGCGAACACGTCGCCGCCCGGGCCTGCGGCCTGCGAGGCACGCACGGCCAGTTCCTTCAGGCCACCACCGGCCGGCAGCAGGCCGACGCCGGCTTCGACCAGGCCGATGTAGCTTTCCAGGAAGGCAACGGTCTTGGCGCTGTGCATCTGGAACTCGCAGCCGCCGCCCAGGGCCAGGCCACGCACGGCGGCCACCACCGGCACCAGGGAGTACTTGATGCGCTGGCTGGTGCGCTGGAAGTTGGCGACCATTTCCTCGAACTGGTCGACTTTGCCGGCCTGCAGCAGGCCGAGCGCACCGGCCAGGTCGGCACCGGCAGAGAAGGGCTCCTTCTGCTGCCAGATCACCAGGCCCTGGAAGTCATTCTCGGCGCGGCTCACGCATTCCTGCAGGCCATCCAGCACCTGGTCGGACACGGTGTTCATCTTGGTCTTGAAGCTGACCACGGCAATGCCATCACCGTCGTGCCACATGCGCAGGCCGTCGTTCTCGAACACGGTCTCGCCCGGCGCGAACTTCTCGCCCAGCAGCGGATCGGGGAAGCGCTGGCGCTGGTACACCGGCAGCGACGAGCGCGGCAGCTTGGCGTTGCGTGACGGGCTGTAGCTGCCTTCGGCGGCATGCACGCCGTCGCGGCCATCGAACACCCAGTCCGGCAGCGGGGCGTTGCTCATGCTCTTGCCGGCCACGATGTCATCGGCGATCCACTGTGCGACCTGCTTCCAGCCGGCGGCCTGCCAGGTTTCGAACGGGCCCAGCGACCAGCCGTAGCCCCAGCGGATGGCCAGGTCCACGTCGCGCGCGGTCTCGGCGATGTCGGCCAGGTGGTAGGCGCTGTAGTGGAACAGGTCGCGGAAGGTCGCCCACAGGAACTGCGCCTGCGGGTGCTGGCTCTCGCGCAGCTTGGCGAACTTCTCGGCCGGGTTCTTGATCTTCAGGATCTCGACCACTTCCGGTGCGGCGGTGCGGTCGGCCGGACGGTAGTCCTGCTTCTCCAGATCCAGTACCACGATGTCCTTGCCGACCTTGCGGAAGATGCCGGCGCCGGTCTTCTGGCCCAGCGCGCCCTTGGAAATCAGCGCGTCCAGCCACTTCGGCGACTTGAAGAACTCATGCCACGGATCATTCGGCAGGGTGTCGCCCATGGTCTTGATGACGTGCGCCATGGTGTCCAGGCCGACCACGTCGGAGGTGCGATAGGTCGCCGACTTCGGGCGACCGACCAGCGGGCCGGTCAGGCCGTCCACTTCATCGAAGCCCAGGCCGAACTGCTGGGTGTGGTGGATGGTGGACAGGATCGAGAACACGCCGATGCGGTTGCCGATGAAGTTCGGGGTGTCCTTGGCGTACACCACGCCCTTGCCCAGGGTGGTGACCAGGAACTCTTCCAGGCCTTCCAGCACGGCGGCGTCGGTGGTGGTGGCCGGGATCAGCTCGGCCAGGTGCATGTAGCGCGGCGGGTTGAAGAAGTGCACGCCGCAGAAGCGGTGGCGCAGCTGTTCGGGCAGCACGTCGGCCAGCTTGTTGATGCCCAGGCCCGAGGTGTTGGAGGCCAGCACCGCGTGGTCGGCCACGAACGGCGCAATCTTCTTGTACAGGTCCTGCTTCCAGTCCATGCGCTCGGCGATGGCCTCGATGATCAGGTCGCAGTCCTTCAGCTGCTCCAGGCCGGAGTCGTAATTGGCCGGGGTGATGGCTTCGGCCAGCGACTTGCTGGCCAGCGGCGCCGGGCTCAGCTTGCCCAGGTTGGCGATCGCCTTCAGCACGATGCCATCGGCCGGACCTTCCTTCGCAGGCAGGTCGAACAGCACGGTGTCGACGCCGGCGTTGGTGAGGTGGGCGGCGATCTGGGCACCCATGACGCCGGCACCCAGCACGGCGGCGCGGCGGACTAGCAGGGAATTGGACATGGTGTAGGGCCTTTGTTGGTCAGCAGTTACTGGGTGGAATCAACGGGAAGCGGGCAGGGCGCTGGCGCGTGCGGCGGCGCGGAACCCGGCTTCGGCGAAATGGATCAGTTCGTGGGCGGCATGGGCACGATGCGCCGCTTCGGTGACACCGGCGGGACGCTTGATCAGCCCGAAGTCGGCCATCGCATAGGTCAGCGAGCCAGCCAGGAAGTCGAGGCGCCAGTACAGCTCCTCCTTGCTCAGGCCGGGCACGCACTCGCCGATGGCCTTGCCGAACGCACGCAGCACGTGGCCGTAGTGGTCGGACAGGAACTTGCGCAGGTTGTCGTTCTTCTCGGCGTAGGCGCGGGCAATCACGCGCACGAAGGCGCCGCCGTTCTGGCGGTCCTGGGCCAGCGCCAGGGCCGGCTCGACGAAGGCGGCCAGCACCGGGCGCAGTTCGCCGGGGTGTTCGCTGCGGGCCCGCTCCAGCTGCGCCAGGCGCGCGCCGGTCATCTCGTCCATGCGGCGGCGGAAGACCTCATTGACCAGATTTTCCTTGGAACCGAAGTGGTAGTTGACCGCGGCGATGTTGACGTCGGCCTGGCTGGTCACCTGGCGCAGCGAGGTGCCGGCGAAGCCGTGCTGGGCGAACAGCTCCTCGGCCGCGCCGAGGATCCGGTCCTTGGTCGAGAAGTGGGCGGGTTTGGCCATCGGCGGGCAGACCTTAATCAAACGATTGTTTGATACTAGGACCAGACGGTACCGTATGGCATTTTGCAGTGCAGCAAAATCGGCCGCTCCGGTCAGATTTCACTCAGGTGGGTGAATGGGTGGACCTGAACCTGTAGAGCCGAGCCCGCGCTCGGCTGCTCTTCGGCCCAAAGGCCAGCCGAGCATGGGCTCGGCGCTACAACAGGGCCACATGGCCCTCTACCACCCGGCCACGTTATCTTTTACAATTCGCCTACGTTTATCAGGCTAAGCCCGCGTCCCGACGCGGGTTTTTTTCATGTTACCCTTCGGGCCATCAGCGGCCCGATTCCATTGGAGACATCCCATGGCGCTGGAGCGCACCCTTTCGATCATCAAGCCGGACGCCGTTGCCAAGAACGTCATCGGCGAAATCTACGCCCGCTTCGAGAAGGCCGGCCTGAAGGTCGTGGCCGCCAAGTACAAGCAGCTGTCGCGCCGTGAAGCCGAAGGCTTCTATGCCGTGCACCGCGAGCGTCCGTTCTTCAACGCGCTGGTCGAGTTCATGATCTCCGGCCCGGTGATGATCCAGGCCCTGGAAGGCGAGAACGCCGTCCTGGCCCACCGCGACCTGCTGGGCGCCACCAACCCGAAGGAAGCCGCGCCGGGCACCATCCGCGCCGACTTCGCCGAATCCATCGATGCCAACGCCGCACACGGCTCGGACTCGGTCGAGAATGCTGCGATTGAGATCGCCTACTTCTTCGCCGCCACCGAAGTCGTCTCGCGCTGAGAGTAATGCCGTGAACGAGGTCGTACAGTCCCCCGCCATCCAGCCGCTGCCGAAGTCGGCACCCACGGCTGGCAAGCAGAACCTGCTCGACCTCGATCGCGCGGGCCTGGAGAAGTTTTTCGTCGAGGTTCTCGGCGAGAAGAAGTTCCGTGCCCATCAGGTGATGAAGTGGATCCACCATCGCTACGTCACCGATTTCGATGAAATGACCGACCTCGGCAAGGTCCTGCGCGCCAAGCTGCAGGCCCATGCCGAGGTGCTGGTTCCGAACATCGTGTTCGACAAGCCCTCCGCCGACGGCACCCACAAGTGGCTGCTGGCGATGGGCGTGGATGGCAAGAACGCCATCGAGACCGTGTACATCCCGGACAAGACCCGCGGCACGTTGTGCGTGTCCTCGCAGGTCGGTTGCGGCCTGAACTGCACGTTCTGCTCCACCGCCACCCAGGGCTTCAACCGTAACCTGACCACCGCCGAGATCATCGGCCAGGTGTGGGTTGCCGCACGCCACCTGGGCAACGTGCCGCACCAGATGCGCCGCCTCACCAACGTGGTGATGATGGGCATGGGCGAGCCGCTGATGAATTTCGACAACGTCGTACGCGCCATGAGCGTGATGCGCGACGACCTGGGCTACGGGCTGGCCAACAAGCGCGTGACCCTGTCGACCTCCGGCCTGGTGCCGCAGATCGACCGCCTGTCTGCCGAAAGCGACGTGTCGCTGGCGGTGTCGCTGCATGCGCCGAACGACGCACTGCGCGAGACGCTGGTGCCGCTCAACAAGAAGTACCCGATCGCCGAGCTGATGGCCTCGTGCGCACGCTACCTGCGCGCCAACAAGCGCCGCGAATCGGTCACCTTTGAATACACCCTGATGAAGGGCATCAACGACAAGCCCGAGCATGCCCGCGAGCTGGCCCGCCTGATGCGCCAGTTCGACAACGCGGTGCAGGCCAAGGATTCGGGCAAGGTCAACCTGATCCCGTTCAATCCGTTCCCGGGCACCCGCTACGAGCGTTCCGAGGAGGCCAACATCCGCGCCTTCCAGAAGATCCTGCTCGACAGCAACGTGCTGACGATGGTCCGCCGCACCCGTGGCGACGACATCGACGCCGCCTGTGGCCAGCTCAAGGGCCAGGTGATGGACCGCACCCGCCGCCAGGCGGAGTTCAACAAGACGCTGCAGGCGGGGAAGGGGAGCGATGCCGCGGCCTGACCGCCTCTGGCTGGCGCTTCTCGCAGGCGTGCTGGCCGTTGCGGTCGGTGGCTGCAAATCCCAACCCAAGGCCAAGCTGGGCCCCAGCGAAGCGCCGGTCTATTCGGTGCGCGATCCGGACAGCGTGCGGCGCCAGGTGCGCCTGCAGGATCTGTTGGCGCTGGCTGCCCGTGACATGCAGGTCGGCAACCTGGCTGCGGCCGAACGCAAGGCGCGCGAGGCGCTGAAGCTGGCGCCCGACTCGCCGGATGCGCTGGTGCTGCTGGCCGGCATCGATGAGCGCCGTGGCCGGAGCCAGCAAGCGGGCGAGAGCTTCCGCAGGGCGGCCGAACAGGCGCCGCAGCGCGGTGACATCCTCAACAATTACGGGGCGTGGCTGTGCCAGCAGGGGCGGCCGGCCGAGTCGCTGGCGTGGTTCGATCGAGCGCTGCAGGCGCCGGGCTACGCCACACCGGCCGAATCCCAGGCCAATGCGGGCAGCTGTGCACTGGACGCTGGCCAACTTGAACGTGCCGAAGGCGACCTGCGCGCGGCGCTGTCGGTGCTGCCGGGAAACCCGGTCGCGCTCGAGGCGATGGCCCAGCTCAGCTTCCGCCAGGGCCGCTTCATGGAGGCGCGGGCCTTCGCCGAACGTAGGATTGCGGCTGCACCCGCAACGCGTTCCGTGTTACAACTTGCGTCTCAAATCGAAGCGCGGCTGGGTGATCGGGCGGCATCTGATCGCTATCTTCAGCGGATTCGACAGGAATTTCCGCAGGAAGCGGGCTCCTAACTCCAGGGTTGATGCATTGTGATTGATGACCAGACTGTGAGCGCTCTCGAGACTGCGGCCGGCTGCGGCACCCGCCTGCGCCAGGCCCGCGAGGCGGCCGGACTGACCCTCGAAGATGTCGGCTCGCGCCTGCGCATGCCGGTCCAGGTGGTCAGGTCGCTGGAAGAAGAACAATGGCAGAAGCTTGGCGCGCCGGTGTTCGTGCGCGGCCAGCTGCGCAGCTACGCGCGGCTTCTGGATGTGGACGTGGGAGAGCTGCTGGAGCAGGCCCAGGTCGGCCCGGTGGTGCCGCCCACCCTGGTCAGCCATACCCATACCCCGCGTGCGCGCCGCATTGCCGAGAATCTCGGCCGTCGCGTGCTGTACGTCGGCATCACCGCGGTGCTGGCAGTGCCGGTGTGGTTCGCCACCCGTGGTCATTTCGATGGCAGTGCGACGCCGTCGCCGAACACCGCCTCGCTGGACGCGATTCCGGCCGCCGTGCCGGTGACCCCCTCTGCCGCCGGCGTCGAGCCGGCCGCGGTGGCGGACGTGGCGAGCGCTCCGGCCAGCAAGCCGGCCGCCACTCCGTACGTGGCCTCGCTGGCCCCGGTGCCGCGTCCAGCCCCGGCACCGGCCGCTGCCGCCAATACGCTGGACATGCAGTTCAGTGGCGACAGCTGGGTCGATATCGGCGGCCCGGACGGCAGCACTGTCGAGAAGGCGCTGATCAAATCCGGCGAGAGCCGCAGCTTCACGCCGGGCCAGGTGACCCGGGTGACCCTGGGCAACGCCTCGGCGGTCCAGGTTCAGCAGAACGGCGCTATCGTCGATCTGACCCCCTACCAGCGAGCCAACGTGGCACGCTTTCAGGTATCCTCTGAAGGCTCCGTAGTCCCGGTTTCGCACTGAGGCGCGGTTTCACCACCTTCGATTAATTCCAATGGTCCCTCCCGATGGGCGGGGCGAGAGTACGCATGGCGATCGACGATCTGCTCGACGAGCACGAACAAAGTGAACGCGTCCGCAGCTGGCTGCGGAAGAATGGCGCCAGCATCCTCGGTGGCGTGGTCATCGCCATCGGTGCCATTGCCGGCTGGCAGTGGTACCAGAAGGATCAGGGCGGCAAGCTGGCCTCGGCCAATGTCGAGTACCAGAAGGCGCTCGTTGGCCTGCAGCAGAACAAGCTCGACGACGCCGCCAAGGCGGTCAAGGCGCTCGAAGCCGGCCCGTCCAGCATCTACGGCGACCTGGCGGCGCTGCAGCTGGCCAAGGCCCAGGTCGACGCGGGCAAGAACGAAGAAGCCCTGGCTACCCTGCGCGGCGTGAAGGTTGAAGGTGACCTGCAGCGCGTGGTCGACCAGCGCGTGGCCCGCCTGCTGGTGGCCACCGGCAAGAGCGACGAGGCGATCAAGCTGCTGGGCAGCGCCACCGACAGCAGCAGCCTGGAAATCCATGGCGATGCGCTGATGGCGCAGGGCAAGCGCGATGAGGCCCGCGCACAGTACGAGAAGGCGCTGAAGACGCTGGACGTGGCAGCGCCGCAGCGGCGCCTGCTGGAAACCAAGGTTATGGACGCCGGCGGCACCGTCGCCGCCCCTGCGGAGTCGGTTTGATGAGTCAGAAGGTCATGATCACCCGCGTCGCCACCGTGCTCCTGATGGGCATGGCCCTGACCGGCTGCAGCACCATGAAGGGCTGGTTCGCCGGCAAGGACGCGGCCGCGAAGAAGGCACAGGAACCGGCTGAGCTGGTCAAGTTCGAGCCGACCCTGAAGGTCAACAAGGCCTGGTCGGTCAACCTCGGCAAGGGTGAGCGCCGCATCGGCGTGCGGCAGGGCCCGGCCGTGGCCAACGGCCACGTGTTCGCTGCGGCGATCACCGGTGGCGTGCACGCCATCGACCTGCAGACCGGCAAGAAGGTCTGGACCTGGGAGCCGCAGAAGGAAAAGAAGAAGGCCAAGCTGCGCCTGTCCGGTGGCCCGGGTGTCGGTGAGAACCTGGTCGTGATCGGCACGCTCGATGGCCAGGTCATCGCGCTGGACATCAACGACGGCAGCGAAAAGTGGCGCGCCCGTGTTCCGGGTGAAGTCATCGCCGCGCCGGCCATCGCCCAGGGCGCGGTCTACGTGCGCAGCAACGACGGCCGTATCACTGCGTTCGATGCCGGCAACGGCACCCAGAAGTGGTTCAACCCGAGCGAGCTGCCGGCGCTGACCGTGCGTGGCAACGCACCGGTGGTGACCGGCCCGGGCGTGCTGTTCATCGGCAAGGACGAGGGCGCGGTTGCCGCCCTGGCCCAGCAGGATGGCCGCACCCTGTGGGAACAGAACGTGGGCAACGGTGAAGGCCGTACCGAGCTGGAGCGCATGGCCGATGTGGACGGCGCGCCGGTGCTGGATGGCAACACCCTGTTCGTGAGCAGCTTCAAGAACCAGACGATGGCCATTGAAGGCCCGACCGGTCGCCCGCTGTGGGCGCGCGACCACGGCGGTGCGGGTGGCGTGGCGGTGTCGTCGGGCAATGTGTTCGTGACCGACAACAAGGGCGGCGTGTTCGGCCTGGACAAGGCCAGCGGCGCAGCCATGTGGTCGCAGACGGCACTGGCCCGTCGCTCGTTGACCGGCCCGGCGCTGCATGGCGACTACGTCGTGGTCGGCGACTACAAGGGATACGTGCACTGGTTGCAGGCCTCCGATGGTGCGATGGCGGCACGGGCAAAGAGTGGCGGTGACGCCCTGCTGGCCCAGCCGGTCGTCGCAGACGGGGTGCTGCTGGTGCAGAACGTGGATGGCAAGCTGACCGCCTTTCGGTTGGCAAATTAATACGGAGTACTCGCGATGCTGCCTTTGGTCGCCCTGGTTGGACGGCCGAATGTCGGCAAGTCGACCATTTTCAATGCGTTGACCCGCACCCGTGACGCCCTGGTCCATGACCAGCCCGGCGTCACCCGTGATCGCAACTACGGCGTCTGCCGCCTCGACGAGGACAATCATTTCCTCGTCGTGGATACCGGCGGTATTGCCGGTGAGGACGAAGGCCTGGCCGGTGCCACCACCCGCCAGGCGCGTGCGGCGGCTGCCGAAGCGGACCTGATCCTGTTCGTCGTCGATGCCCGCGAGGGCACCTCGGCGCTGGACGACGAGATCCTGGCGTGGCTGCGCAAGCTGTCGCGCCCGACGTTGCTGCTGATCAACAAGATCGACGGTACCGACGAGGACAGCGTCCGCTCCGAGTTCGCCCGCTACGGTTTCGGCGAAATGCTGACCGTCTCGGCCGCGCATCGCCAGGGCCTGGACGACCTGCTGGACGAAGTGATCCAGCGCCTGCCGGAAGAAGGTAGCGGCGAAGAGCTGGACAACGATCCGAACCGCATCCGCATCGCCTTCGTCGGCCGCCCGAACGTGGGCAAGTCGACCCTGGTCAACCGCATCCTCGGCGAGGAGCGCATGATCGCCTCCGACGTGCCGGGCACCACCCGCGACTCGATCGCAGTGGACCTGGAGCGCGACGGTCGCGAATACCGCCTGATCGATACCGCCGGCCTGCGCCGTCGCTCGCGCGTGGACGAGGTCGTTGAGAAGTTCTCGGTGGTCAAGACCATGCAGTCGATCGAGCAGTGCCAGGTGGCCGTGCTGATGCTCGACGCCACCGAAGGCGTGACCGACCAGGACGCCACCGTGCTCGGTGCCGTGCTCGACGCCGGCCGCGCGCTGGTGATCGCCATCAACAAGTGGGATGGCCTGACCGAGTACCAGCGCGAACAGGCTGAAACCATGCTGTCGCTCAAGCTGGGCTTCGTGCCCTGGGCCGAATCGGTGCGCATTTCGGCCAAGCACGGCTCGGGCCTGCGCGAGCTGTTCCGTGCGGTGCACCGCGCGCACGAATCGGCCAACAAGACCTTCACCACCAGCGAAGTGAACAAGGCGCTGGAAGTGGCGTACGAGACCAATCCGCCGCCGACCATCCGCGGCCATGTCTCCAAGCTGCGCTACGTGCACCCGGCCGGTTCCAACCCGCCGACCTTCATCGTGCACGGCACCCGCCTGAAGGAACTGCAGGAGTCGTACAAGCGCTACCTGGAGAACTTCTTCCGCAAGCGCTTCAAGCTGATCGGCACGCCAGTGAGCTTCATCTTCCGCGAGGGTACCAACCCGTACGAGGGCAAGAAGAACGTCCTCACCGAGCGGCAGATCAAGTCCAAGCGGCGCTTGATGAAGCACGTCAAGGGCAAGTGATTCACGGTAAGGCGGCCGCAGGGCCGCCTTTTTCGTTGTTGGGAAATGGGATCTGATCCCGGGCGCGGGGCTGGCGCTACCGTAGGCTTGCGGTGGACCTGTAGAGCCGAGCCTGCGCTCGGCTGCTTTTCGCGCATTGCCGCAGGCGCGCTACGCGCGCCAGCCGAGCATGGGCTCGGCTCTACAGATTCTGGTCAACGCGGCCTGCCGCCACGTGCGTGATAATGCCGCCATGAGCATCCAAGAGCTTTCCCCCGCGCAGGCACGTGAGCGCCTGGCCCATGGCGCGGTGCTGATCGATGTGCGCGAGGCGCATGAACGGGCCGGCGGGATGGCCGAGGGCGCGCGCGGCGTGGCCAAGGGCGAGCTGCAGGCCGACCCGGCCGCGCATCTGCCGCGGCGCGACCAGGAGATCCTGCTGATCTGCCAGAGCGGCAAGCGCTCGGCCGATGCCGTGCAGTTCCTGCTGGAGGCCGGCTACACAAACGTCGCTTCCGTGACCGGCGGTACCGTGGCCTGGCGCGAGCAGTCGCTGCCGCTGGTGCAGCCGCTGGCCAGCGCCGCCGACCGTGATTTCTTTGATCGCTATTCGCGGCACCTGCTGCTGCCGCAGGTGGGCGAAGCCGGCCAGCGCCGGCTGCAGCAAGCGCGCGTGCTGGTACTGGGCGCGGGCGGGCTGGGCGCACCGGCTGGTTTCTACCTGGCAGCGGCTGGGGTAGGGCACCTACGCCTCGCCGACCACGACCGCGTGGAGCGCAGCAACCTGCACCGGCAGATCGTGCACACCGAGGCCAGCGTCGGCCAGCTCAAGGTCGATTCGGCGCGCGAGCGGCTGCTGGCGTTGAACCCGTCGATCGACGTCGAGGCCGTTCCCGAGCGGGTCACGTCCGAGAACGTGGATCGACTACTGGAGGGCGTGGACGTGGTGCTGGATGGGTCGGACAACTTCCCGCTGCGCTACCTGCTCAACGACGCCTGCATCAAGCACGCCAAGCCGCTGGTGTATGCCGCCATCGAGCGCTTCGACGGCCAGGTCAGCGTGTTTGATGCCGGTCGCCAGCGTGGCGTGGCACCGTGCTATCGCTGCCTGTTCCCGGAACCGCCGCCGCCGGAGTTCGCGCCGAACTGTTCCGAGGCCGGGGTGCTGGGCGTGCTGCCCGGGTTGGCTGGTGTGCTGCAGGCCACCGAAGTGCTGAAGCTGCTGCTGGGTATTGGCGAGCCGCTGGTGGGGCGGCTGCTGCGCTTCGACGCGTTGGGCATGCGCTTCCGCGAGACCGGTGTCCGGCCGGACCCGCACTGCCCGGTGTGCGCGCCGAGCATGCCGTTCCCGGGGTATATCGATTACGTCGCGTTTTGTCGGGGCGGGTAACCGCGTCGGGGCGTTATCCACGCATGGCGTGGATCTACCGGGGCGCGGCGGCTGTGCGTCATCCACGCATTGCGTGGATCTACTGTAGAGCCGAGCCCATGCTCGGCTGCTTCTGGCCTCGGCACGAAGAGCAGCCGAGCGTGGGCTCGGCTCTACAGCGACTTGCAACGGTTTCGGGATGATGCCGGGGCGGGCGCCCATCATCGTTCCACCTCCAAGACAATCCGGCGCAACATGCGTGCTATTGCCGTCATCGGCATTGCTCTATTGTTGAACCCGATTCTGGATCTCGGGGAACACACCGCATGGCGGTAGAAGCAGCGACCAGCGAGCTGGTCAAGGTCGTGGCCCTGTTGGGCGCGGCGGTGGTGATGGTGCCTTTGTTCCGCCGGGCCGGCCTGGGCTCGGTGCTGGGGTACTTCGCCGCTGGCCTGGCGATCGGACCGTTCGGGCTGGGCTGGTTCTCCGACCCGCAGGCGATCCTGCATACCGCCGAGCTCGGCGTGGTGATGTTCCTGTTCGTGATCGGCCTGGAAATGAGGCCCTCGCACCTGTGGAGCCTGCGCAAGGAGATCTTCGGGCTGGGCACGCTGCAGATCGTCACCTGTGCGCTGGTGCTGACCAGCATCGCCAAGCTGTTCGGCCTCCCCTGGCAGGTGGCCTTCATCGGTGCCACCGGCTTCGTGCTCACCTCCACCGCAGTGGTGATGCAGCTGCTGGCCGAGCGCGGTGACATCGCGCTGCCGTCGGGGCAGAAGATCGTTTCGATCCTGCTCTTCGAAGACCTGCTGATCGTGCCGTTGCTGGCCCTTGTGGCGTGGATGGCGCCGAGCGCGGGCAGTGCCGACGGCGAGGGTTCGCGCTGGCTGTCGGTGGCGATCGGCGTCGGTGCCATCGTCGGCCTGGTGCTGGTCGGCCGCTTCCTGCTCAACCCGTTGTTCCGCGTGCTGGCCGAATCGAAGGCGCGCGAGGTGATGACTGCCGCCGCGCTGCTGGTGGTGCTAGGTGCGGCGCTGCTGATGCAGCTGTCGGGCCTGTCAATGGCGATGGGCGCGTTCCTGGCCGGCGTGCTGCTGAGCGAGTCGACCTTCCGCCATCAGATCGAGGCGGACATCGAGCCGTTCCGCGGCATCCTGCTCGGCCTGTTCTTCCTCAGCGTGGGCATGGCGCTGGACCTGGGCGTGGTGGCTGGCAACTGGCAGCTGATCCTCGGCCTGGTGCTGGCGCTGATGGCAGCCAAGGCGCTGTGCATCTACGTGGTCGCGCGCATCATGGGCAGCGACCACGCGCAGGCGCTGGACCGGGGCGTGCTGATGGCGCAGGGCGGCGAGTTCGCCTTCGTGCTGTTCTCCGCCGCCGCATCGGCCGGCGTGATCAACCTGGAGATCAATGCCAACTTCACCGCCGTGGTGGTGCTGTCGATGGCGCTGACCCCGCTGGTGGTGCTGGTCTACAAGCGCATCGCACCGAAGCCGACGGTGAACATGGACGGCGTGGACGAGGCCGAGGGCCTGTCCGGCAGCGTGCTGCTGATCGGCTTCGGCCGCTTCGGCCAGGTTGCCAGCCAGTCGCTGCTGGCGCGCGATGTGGACGTGACCATCATCGACAACGATGTGGAGATGATCCAGAGCGCCGCGCGGTTCGGTTTCAAGATCTACTACGGCGACGGTACGCGACTGGACGTGCTGCATGCCTCGGGCGCGGCCACCGCGCGTGCGATTGCGGTGTGCGTGGACAAGGCCGAGGCGGCTGATCGCATTGTTGAGCTGGTGTCGCACGAGTTCCCGCAGGCCAAGCTGATGGTGCGCTCGTTCGACCGCGAGCATTCGCTGCGGTTGATCCATGCCGGTGTTGATTTCCAGATCCGCGAGACGTTTGAATCGGCGGTGCTGTTCGGCCAGGCCGCGCTGGTGGAACTGGGTGCGGATGAAGACGATGCGGTGGAGATTGCCGAGCAGATCCGTCGCCGCGATGCCGAGCGCTTCGAGCTGGAGATTGCCGGTGGTGGCTTGAATGCCGGCGCCAAGATGGTGTTCGGCAACTCCGGCCAGGGCGTGCCGACGCCGACGCCGTTCACCGCGCCGAAGCGCGAGAGCAAGACGCTGAACCCGCAGGACGTGCCGGAGGAGGAAGAGTAGAGCCGAGCCCATGCTCGGCTTGCTCTTCGGTCAGGTTGCGATAAAGCCGCGCTGCGCGCGTGAGCCGAGCGTAGGCTCGGCTCTACAAGGGCGGGCCGGTCGGCTGTAGAGCCGAGCCCATGCTCGGCTCTACAAGGGCGGGTGGGTCGGTGCCGTGGCGGTGGGCGAGGGGGCCTGAATCGGGGACAATAGCGTCCCCGCCGCCCCACGCCTGCCTCCGATGACCGATTCCGCCCCCCAGCATCCTGCCCGCATCCTTGATGGCCGCCGTATCGCCGAGGACCTGCTCGACAGCCTGAAGGTGCGCGTCGACGCCCGCGTGGCCGCCGGTGGCAGCCGTCCGGGCCTGGCCGTGGTGCTCGTCGGTGGCGACCCGGCCTCGACCGTGTATGTGCGCAACAAGCGCCGTGCCGCCGAGAAGGTCGGCATCGAGGCGCATGACTACGATCTGCCGGCCGGGACCACCGAAGCCGAGCTGCTCGAGCTGATCGACCAGCTCAACGCCGATCCGAAGATCAACGGCATCCTGATCCAGCTGCCGCTGCCGGGCATCCCCGACGCGCGCCGGCTGATCCAGCGCATCGACCCGCGCAAGGACGTGGACGGCTTCCACCCGGAAAACGTCGGCCACCTGGCCCTGCGCGAGTTCGGCCTGCGCCCGTGCACCCCGCGCGGCATCACCACGCTGCTGGGCCACACCGACCAGCCGGTGCGCGGCCGCAACGCCACCATCGTGGGCGTGAGCAACCACGTCGGCCGCCCGATGGGCCTGGAGCTGCTGATCGCCGGCTGCACCGTGACCAGCTGCCACAAGTTCACCCCCAAGGACGTGCTGGAACAGGCCGTGCGCAACGCCGACATCCTGGTGGTGGCGGTCGGTCGCCCGGGCATCGTGCCGGGCGAGTGGGTGAAGCCGGGCGCGGTGGTGATCGACGTCGGTATCAACCGGCTGGACGACGGCCGGCTGGTGGGCGATGTCGGGTTTGAAGCGGCTGCCCAGCGGGCCAGCTGGATCACCCCGGTGCCGGGCGGCGTGGGACCGATGACCGTGGCCACGTTGATGCAGAACACCCTGGAAGCCGCGGAAGCGCTGAGCTGACCCCAATTGGGGCTATCTGCTGTTGGTGGGTGCCGACCGTTGGTCGGCACAATGCTGGGGCACAGGTGTCTGAAGGGTAGTGCGGACCAACGGTCCGCACCTACCAAAGATGCCCCAGGGCTGGCCCAGGTGATCCTCTCAAGGTCAAGGTGGGTGCCGACCGTTGGTCGGCACAATGCCGGTGCACAGGTGTATGAAGGTAGTGCGGACCAACGGTCCGCACCCACCGAGGCAGGTTTCACCGCCCCCTGAACCAATCGCCGCCCGCGCGACACTGCGTCGCATCTACCCCCTGCCACGCGGCGCGAAAACAGGGTAAAATGTCGCGCTTCCCCACATCTCGGGTATGCCGATGCTGCGCATCCAGGCTGAAGCACTCACTTACGACGACGTCTCGCTCGTCCCCGCCCACTCGACCATCCTGCCCAAGGACGTCAACCTCGAAACGCGGTTGACCCGAGACCTGAAGCTGAAGCTTCCGATCCTGTCCGCCGCGATGGATACCGTCACCGAAGCCCGCCTGGCCATCGCCATGGCCCAGCTCGGCGGCATGGGCATCATCCACAAGAATCTCAGCCTGGAACAGCAGGCCGCGGAAGTGGCCAAGGTCAAGAAGTTCGAGGCCGGTGTCATCCGCGACCCGATCACCGTCGGCCCGGAAACCACCATCCGCGACGTGCTGGCCCTGACCCAGGCGCACAACATCTCCGGCGTGCCGGTGGTGGGCAGCGACGGCCAGCTGGCCGGCATCGTGACCCACCGCGATATGCGCTTTGAAACCGAGCTGGACGATCCGGTCCGCCACATCATGACCAAGAAGGATCGCCTGATCACGGTCAAGGAAGGCGCCGCCTCTGACGAAGTGCTGCAGCTGCTGCACCGCAACCGCATCGAGAAGGTGCTGGTGGTCAATGACTCGTTCGAACTGCGTGGCCTGATCACCGTCAAGGACATCCAGAAGAACACCGACTTCCCGAACGCTGCCAAGGATCTGTCGACCCGCCTGCTGGTCGGCGCTGCCGTCGGCGTGGGTGGCGATACCGATCGCCGCGTGGAAGCGCTGGTCGCCGCCGGCGTGGACGTGATCGTGGTCGATACCGCGCACGGCCACTCGCAGGGCGTGCTGGACCGCGTCAGCTGGGTGAAGAAGAACTTCCCGAACGTGCAGGTCATCGGTGGCAACATCTGCACCGGCGAAGCCGCACTGGCGCTGCTGGACAGCGGCGCGGACGCAGTGAAGGTCGGCATCGGCCCGGGCTCGATCTGCACCACCCGCGTCGTCGCCGGCGTCGGCGTGCCGCAGGTCACCGCCATTGATCTGGTGGCCGAAGCCCTGCAGGACCGCATCCCGCTGATCGCCGACGGTGGCATCCGCTACTCGGGCGACATCGGCAAGGCGCTGGCCGCCGGTGCCTCGACCATCATGGTCGGTGGCCTGCTGGCCGGTACCGAGGAATCGCCGGGCGAGACCGAGCTGTACCAGGGCCGTTCGTACAAGAGCTACCGCGGCATGGGTTCGCTGGCTGCCATGGAGAAGGGGTCGAAGGACCGCTACTTCCAGGACGCCGCCACCGCCGACAAGCTGGTGCCGGAAGGCATCGAAGGCCGCGTGCCGTACCGCGGCCCGGTGGGCGGCATCATCCACCAGCTGATGGGCGGCCTGCGCGCCACCATGGGCTACGTGGGCTGCGCCACCATCGACGAGATGCGCAGCAAGCCCAAGTTCGTGAAGATCAGCGGCGCCGGCCAGCGTGAGAGCCACGTCCACGACGTGACCATCACCAAAGAGCCGCCGAACTACCGCGCCTGACGCGGGCCGAGCAAAGAGGAACGGGGAAGCACTTCCCGTTCCTCTTTCTCCATCTGCCGCCGTAAATCTGATTTCGTTTTCCCTACTGCATTGCCGGGGCGCCATGACCAACATCCATAACGACAAGATCCTCATCCTCGATTTCGGCGCACAGTACACGCAGCTGATCGCCCGCCGCATCCGCGAGCTGGGCGTCTACTGCGAAATCTGGGCGTGGGACCACAACCCGGCCGAGATCGCGGCGTTTGGCGCCAAGGGCATCATCCTGTCCGGTGGCCCGGAATCGACCACGCTGCCGGGTGCCCCGGCCGCGCCGCAGGAAGTGTTCGACAGCGGCCTGCCGATCTTCGGCATCTGCTACGGCATGCAGACCCTGGCCGCGCAGCTGGGCGGTGCCACCGAAGCCGCTGACCAGCGCGAGTTCGGCCACGCCGAAGTGAACGTGATCAACCCGGATGCGCTGTTCAAGGGCCTGAGCGACCACGGCGGAGAGCCGAAGCTGAATGTCTGGATGAGCCACGGCGACCACGTCTCCGTTGCGCCGCCGGGCTTCACCATCACCGCCACCACCGACCGCATTCCGGTGGCCGCCATGGCCAACGAAGAAAAGCGCTGGTACGGCGTGCAGTTCCACCCGGAAGTGACCCACACCCTGCAGGGCCAGGCGCTGCTGCGCCGCTTCGTGGTGGATGTGTGCGGCTGCCAGACCCTGTGGACCGCCGCCAACATCATCGACGACCAGATCGCCCGTGTGCGCGAACAGGTGGGCGATGACGAAGTGATCCTGGGCCTGTCCGGTGGCGTCGATTCGTCCGTTGTGGCCGCGCTGCTGCACAAGGCCATCGGCGAGAAGCTGACCTGTGTGTTCGTGGATACCGGCCTGCTGCGCTGGCAGGAAGGCGACCAGGTGATGGCGATGTTCGCCGAGCACATGGGCGTGAAGGTGGTGCGCGTGAACGCCGCCGACCGTTACTTCAAGGCGCTGGAAGGCGTGAGCGACCCGGAAGCCAAGCGCAAGATCATCGGCAACCTGTTCGTTGAGATCTTCGACGAAGAGTCGAACAAGCTGAAGAACGCGAAGTGGCTGGCGCAGGGCACCATCTACCCGGACGTGATCGAGTCGGCCGGCAGCAAGACCGGCAAGGCGCATGTGATCAAGAGCCACCACAACGTGGGCGGCCTGCCGGAGCACATGAAGCTGGGCCTGGTGGAGCCGCTGCGCGAGCTGTTCAAGGACGAAGTGCGCCGCCTGGGCGTCGAGCTGGGCCTGCCTCGCACCATGGTCTACCGCCATCCGTTCCCGGGCCCGGGCCTGGGCGTGCGTATCCTGGGCGAAGTGAAGCGCGAGTACGCCGAGCTGCTGGCCAAGGCCGATGCCATCTTCATTGATGAGCTGCGCAAGGCGGATCTGTACGACAAGACCAGCCAGGCGTTTGCCGTGTTCCTGCCGGTGAAGTCGGTGGGCGTGGTGGGCGACGCGCGTGCTTATGAGTGGGTGATTGCGCTGCGGGCCGTGGAGACGATCGACTTCATGACGGCCCATTGGGCGCATCTGCCGTATGAGTTCCTGGGGACGGTGAGCAATCGGATCATCAATGAGTTGCGGGGGGTTTCAAGGGTTGTTTACGACATCTCGGGGAAGCCGCCGGCTACTATTGAGTGGGAGTGATCGGTTTTCCGAAGCAGTTTGCTTCTTATCTGTTCTAGTCGAATACGTGTCAGGGCCCGCAAACTTGCGGGCCTTGTGCTATGTGGAGGCTGCACTCCCTAGCATGTAATCAGAGGCAGGTGGAGGCATGCTTTTGCAACGCCTTCGATTGCCGCAGCTTGCAGAAGCTGTTGAAGCCGCGCCTCACATGCTACCTTCGCTGAGCCATGATGAGATGACATCGGAAGCGAAGGGGGGGGCACATGGAGCTAAGTGAGCTAAAGAGGCGGCTTCAGCAGCTTCTTGGCGATGGGTTAGTAATGGTTGTTGGCTCGGGCCTGTCTTGTGCAGAAGGGGTGCCGGGAATGGGGGGGCTTGGCGAGCATCTCGTTATGAGTATTCCGGCTGCTCTCTCACCCGAAGATCTAGATCTATGGGGCCAGATTCAACCCCTCATAGAAAAAGAGGGGCTAGAAGCAGCGTTGCTAAAATATGCTCCCACGCCATCCCTCGAGGCGGCGATTGTCCAGAGTACGGGCAATTTCATTGCGCTCGCCGAGGAGAGGATAGTGGCTGAAGTATTTAGCAAATCAAAAGTACTAAGGTTGACTAAATTGATCCCGCATCTCTTGAATCCTGATGCCGGAATTCCAATTGTCACGACGAACTACGATCGGTTGGTGGAACTTGCTTGCGAAGAGGCTGGTTTGGGCGTGGATACCATGTTCATAGGGCATGTTGCCGCGCGCCTTGATCCTCAAAGCAGCATTTGGAGTTTTTGTAGAAACGTTAAGCTTATTGGTAGAAGCGTAAAGTACAAATTTGCTCCTAAGGTTAATGTTTTTAAGCCTCATGGGAGCCTTGATTGGTACCATCGTGAGGGGCGTCCAGTTCGGTTTTCTGGTGTTTTGCCATTGCCGCGCCTAATAATTACGCCCGGGTTAAATAAATTCAGGAGCGGCTATGAAAGCCCGTTTGATAAGCATCGCGAAAAAGCAAACGAAGCTATCGACAATGCACGAACCTTCCTGATTGTTGGCTATGGATTCAATGATGATCATTTGGAGACGCATCTCACGCCTCGAATAAAGTCTGGCGTAAAGACTCTGGTGCTTACGCATGGGCTTTCCGCCAAGGCGCGAGAAATCGCTCTAAAAAATCGAAACGTTGTTGCAGCTGAATTTCACAGGGAAGGTGATGATGTCGGGACGCGCTTTATAGTTGATGGCGTGGAGGAATTTATGCCCGGCGTGAGCTACTGGGACCTCGGCGAATTTGTGGAAGGAGTTCTATAGCATGAAGAAGTCTGCTCTGGATTTTTCGGAAGTCGATCAAATTGGACGTGTGGCTGGTGTAGATACCAGTAGGATTGCAATCGATGTTACTAATTCTCAAATGCTAACGCGCGTGGGAATTGGTCAGCTCATTGCAATTAAAGGAGCGACGCAGTCAGAATATCTAATCGCAATGGCGGATCGAGTTACTCGCTCGCTTCGGGAGGATCTTCCGGATCCATCCGAAGGTGAGTTCGGGCAGCTGACAGTGTCGCCAGCCGATTACATGCAGGCCTTTGTTATTGGCACCTACAGGACGGTTGATGGTGATAGGTCTGATACATTCAAGCGTGGGGCGGATAGTTTCCCTCAAATTGACAGAGACTGTTTCGTTGTAGAGGGTGGCAATCTCCAGCGGTTCATGGGGATTCTGGGGGCGGGGTTGTCAGATGATGAGAGACTTAAGCTTGGTGTATTCGTTGCAGATCGTAGTGCAGAAGCGATCGCTAGTGGCGACAAGTTCTTTCAACGCCATGCTGCGATTCTTGGTAGTACCGGATCAGGAAAAAGCTGGGCTGTAGCTCTAATTCTTGAGCGCGCAGCAAAGCTGAAATTTCCTAACATTGTCGTGTTTGACATGCATGGCGAATATGCCCCGTTGGCAGATAAGGCGGGCGGCGGATTTGCTCAGCGATATCGAATTGCGGGCCCTGCTGACCTGTCATCCCCCAAGGATGATGCTCTGTTCTTGCCGTATTGGCTCTTGAATCGCGATGAAATGCTATCGATGATCGTTGATCGGAGCGATCAGAATGCTCCCAATCAAGCATCACGCTTTACGCTCCACGTTAGAGAGTTGAAGGGCGAAACGCTCGATGCGTCGGGGAAAACTAAAGTCAAAGAAACGTTCACAGTGGATTCGCCGATTCCTTATGCGATGTCTGATTTGGTAAATCGGCTTAAGGCTGATAACACGGCCAAAGGGGTGGGGGCTCGGGGGGCTCCGGTCAAGGGTGATTGGGAGGATAAGCTAACAAGATTTATTTCTCGATTGGAGTCAAAGCTTGAGGATCGTCGCTACGGCTTCATGTTTGCGCCCCCTGTTGAGGCGCAAGATTATGATTGGCTCGCGAGGCAGGTGGTCAGGTTGCTACGTTCTGATTCGGGAAATGGTATAAAGATAATTGACTTCTCTGAAGTTCCGCCCGACGTACTTCCTGTTGTTACCGGTACGCTTGCGCGTTTGCTTTACGATGTGCAGTTTTGGATGAGTTCCGGGGCGCGCACTCCGGTTACATTGCTCTGTGATGAGGCACATCTCTATCTGCCGGTGAGAGACGATGCTGATGCAGTGCAGCGTCAAGCATTGTGGTCGTTCGAGCGTATTGCGAAGGAAGGGCGGAAGTACGGCTTCTCGTTGTTGGTTGTTAGCCAGCGGCCATCTGATGTGAGTCGAACGATACTTTCTCAGTGCAATAATTTCTTGGCTCTTAGATTGACAAATGAGAGTGATCAAAATGTAATCAAGCGGCTTATGCCGGATTCCCTAGTTGGACTAACTGCGATGCTCCCGCTTTTGGATATTGGCGAGGCGCTGCTGCTAGGGGATGCAGTTCTTCTTCCAACACGCATACGGCTTGATAAGCCCCACGTGAAGCCAGACAGCGCGACTCGGGAGTTCTGGAAGGAATGGGGGGCGAATATGCCTGATGTCGAGCTGTTGGCGGATGCGGTTGAATCGTTGCGCAGCCAGATGCGAAAAGGGTGACTGAGTTGCAAAGTCCGGTCACGCACGAGTGCCTGGAGATCGTTGGATCATTGCTTGCGCGCAGACGATGTGGCCGAAGCGGTGGTGCGGCTGGGCACTCAACAGGGCGGTCCCCATGCATCAAGTTGGACAACGGCGTGAGCTTGCCGGCAAGGTCATGGAGTGTGGCGGCGCTTCTATAACGAGAAGCTCCCTCATAATGCACCGGCATGGAAAATTCCTACGGAATTTTCACGAGAATACGGGTCCCAAGCAAATTTCCTGATGCCAAAAGAGAGTGGAGTCTCTCCCGGCTGATGGCCCTGCTATTGGGCGGTCTCAATCTGTAAATTGCAAAACGCGCATGGACAAAATCAAGAATTCTTGTGGTGCTGCATCAATTATCGGAATCAAGGGTCTTTCCCAAGGAGCCGACATCGGGGTATTTTTTAGACGCTTCAATGAGAGTGAACTGAGTAGAGATTTTTTAGTCTACCGCCTCTCCTTGGATGCCCTGGGTGAAAGCATTAGGGATCATATCGTGGAGCACGGCATGTCCTCCCTCTTCCATGGTCACATTACCGCGATGCGTTGACGCATCCTGGCTTCACGTTCGACCAGATTGAAGACATTGTTATCGGGGTCATGGCTAAGTTGGATGGTGTTGAGCACCTGCTCATTGTTGACGGATACTTTTACGATGAAAAGCCAGAGGCACTGAGGCTTCTTGAGAAAATTGTCAGATGTCTAGGCAGCAGGTTGCAGCGAGTTACACTTATAACTCATGGCAAGAGGCTTGCCGCTAGACCCATGATGCATCGGATCTTCCGCTCAGTAGCGCCCTCCCTGCGGATCGATGACGTCATCAGCGAAGATTTCCATGATCGCTACTGGATAGACGTGGGCCGAACGAAAGGTGTGATCGTCGGAACTTCGCTTAATGGCATTGGGAAAAAAGTGGCAATGATTGATCGCGCTAGCTTTGCTGATACCCGCGATGTAATTGCGCTTGCGTTCGGGCATCTCCACTAACCAATTTGATTTTTGTATGCATCCAGGATTTTCATCAATCACCTAGGTCTTGCCCACAGCCACCCTGTGATATGAATGTCAGGTTCTGGACGAACGCACATGCGCCGGGGCCAGACAACGTGACTAATAATGCTAGAGCTCGCTATCGACGCAAAGCGGATATTGGTGCGGCCGCCGGGCCAAGCGTTGGGGTCGGCTATTTGCTGGCTCGTGCGCCGGGCCTAGCCGTCCTAAGATCGATTCGTATCAAAGGTGAACTTGGTTGATTCAGCGCGGCGTTGGGATTATCAACCTGCAGATTCTTAACTATCCCTCCCTCGCCTGCCAGATTGCCGAGACGACGTTTTTCCTGAAGGCGTCGAGATCCCCGGCGAGCTTGACCCGTGGTAGGAAGGCGACCATCAGCGAAGCGAATGCTACCACCAGTGCAAGCACCGTCAGCCATTCCATACGGCGTTGGGCCTTGATGCTCTCGCGAACGCTGAGGACTGCAGATACTTGCTCGAAATGCTCACGTATCGAAACCTCCTCCTCGGTTAGCCGATTCGCCAGGTAATTGACTCCGCCTCGAATTTCCTCAGTCAATTCTCGCGGCTTGTCACCATCCCTCCAGCCTGGTGTGGTGAATGATGGGCAATTGTGATTGTACCAACCCACATCCTTGGACTTCCGAGCAAGGTCCCTTGCGATTGCAGGTGATCCCAGTGTTCGATCAAAGAATTGGCTGATCTCGTGCAGCGAGCGCTTGACGCTACGTCGACCTGATCGTGCCTTCTTTAAATTCTCGCGAGTAACGTTGATGTCGCGCAATTGCTCCTTCAGATATTCTAGCGTCGATGCATGGATGAGAAATCCCTGAAGTTCCTCGTGGCACATATAGAGAACGGCATTCATGGTCTTGCCGCCGTAGAACTTCACCCTCTCCTCCGGGAAGGCCGCGAAATCCAAGGCAGTCAGGATATGCAATCCTTCCTCTTCCGCCCTGAATCCTCCCATCGATAATTGAAGCCCAGGCAAGTCCTTGTAGGCCCATGTTTCATGCCGAGAAACATTGGCCAATGCCCAGCGCCAGCTAAGAAATTCGTTGTTTGGCGAATGCTCTGGTTCTTGGAAAATTGAGCCGTTCTGGGACGTCAGCAATTCCATTGTTGGAAACCTCTCGCGGCGATTCAGTCCGCTGAAGAAGCCTGGAATGTGCTGGCCAAACCAGTTCCCGACCATGCGGCGAAGGTCTCTCCGGGCTAGCTCGATGGCTTCGCGCTTCTGGTTCTCTGGGCCTATGGATTCGATTGATCGGCGGGACCGAAAGCTGCGCCGGCGGTAGGTCGTGCGGTCCCGGTTGAGCTCTGTCGCATAGCGCTGAGCCAAGGACTCATCCAGCTCGAATCCCACGAGCATCGCAGTGAGGGACGAGGTGATCTGATGGACACGAACCGTCAACGATTCCACACCCGGCGGCAGCGTTGCGAAGTTGTGGATCAATGAGGCGTTGCCGCGACGCTCTTTTCCTAGCACCAACCCCACGTTCAACCAGGCTTCTGCGCCAAAGGACCGCCTCTCGCGGACCCACCTCAGCACGCTGTCCTTCTCGTTCCAGGCACCCACGCCTTTCCAGCCAAGCTTTTCCAGTCCGCTATACAGGCCCTCTACTTCCGCCGATCCATAGAGTTCGACGCCCCAGATCATGTTTACCCGGAGATCCAGCTCGAGTGGCACGCGGATGCGTTCGTTTTCCTTCCGGTCGCGCTCGCGTTCGTAGTCACGATCCGACCGATATGGACCCGGGATCAGATTGGGCAGGAGCCAGTAGGCTTGCCAGTGCAGTTTTCGCAACCACTTCCGCTTGGGGGAATCCTTGGATGAGGGAAGCCCCGGCGGATTATTCGTAGGGTCGTTCTTGGATAGGAGATTAGGTTGTTCGGATTCTGTCGGGGTGGCCATGTTCGACGGACTAGTTCGGGCGAAAGAGGGGGAACTACCTTGACACGATGCCCTGTCAGTATCCGAGACGCCGTTGGAGCAGGCAAGCTGGAGCTATTTGGCTATCGCCCCCAGCTGCACCGTACCCAGAGTTTCCCGGAACCCTGCATCAATGGCGGGAATCGGAGATTGGACCTGGCGGCGTCTGCAACGAAACTGAGAAAATCTTAATGGAGACCATATTGCGGTGGCCTGCCGATGTTTGGAGTTCAGTGCTAACCCCGCTGAGCAGTTAGGTCTTGGAGGACCGCTTTTGGCCGGAAGCAGGCCTTTGTTGATACCTCGCTGGAACAAATCTTCTGCTCATTTGGTCGTTTGGACTCAGTTACTCCGGCCTGATTTCCCGGCAAGCCCACTCGCACAACCCACGGCATGCCAGAAACAACCCATCAACCACCCCCTCATCCAAGTGCCGCTCGGGCTCCGCTGCCACCCGGCAGCGGTCTGCCGAGTGCAGCACCTCCAGCACCGTCAGCAACCCCACCATCGCGCGCTCGCTCCTGGCCAGGCTCACGCGGCGGCCGGGTGACACGTCGTTTTCCGGCCAAGGATGCCCATCTGCACCCTCACACCCACGCATGCGCTTGAGGATGCCTAGCAGGGAGTTCAGGTCGGGCAGGGGAGTGTCGTCGTTGATGGGCTCAACAACGGTGTACGAGGAGAAGGTGTCGGATTCGTTCATGGCGTCGGCTTCCGTGGCTGTGCTTAACAGCGCCACCGTGAAGAGGTGGCGGACGATGCATGGCTGCAAACCGGGATGATGTAGCGTCATAGAACCGGTGGATCCGAAGATCCCCACGCACCGCCCGCCAGAAAGGCCGACGGATTGCCCGCCGGCACCGGTTAAGGGCGGTGCCGGCGGGCAAGCGCAAACTACAGACGCGTACATCAATGCGGGTTTGCAGACCCGGCCACCCGTTATCGGTGGCACGTCATGGTGTTTACGCCGCCGCTCCGAATGCCAATAGAAATTCGCGAAGGAATCGCGGAATCCGAGAGCGAAGAACTATTGTTGCACGCGCCATTCGTGCAGCACGCGACGCCAGCAGACGCATTCGCGCATCCGCTCTGCTGATAGCGAATCAACGTGGCGCAATCGCCCACGCCACAAGCGAATAGCGCGACAGCCTGCTTTGCAACAGTTCTTAGTCCGGCTCGCCAAGTAACGGCGCGCGATCAGCCGCACGGCCCGGAAAGCGGTTCAAACCCGACATCGCCAGCGCGCCTCGCGGCCTCAACAAGTGCGATCCTCAGCCGCATTCCCCACCAGCAACTCAATCATCGCCCGCGCCGCCGCAGACTGCCGCCGATGCGGCGCATAGATCACCGAGAACGGCCGCGATCTTCCCCGCAGCTGCGGCAGCACTTCCACCAGCTGCCCACGCAGCAACCGCTCGCGCACGATGAACGCATAGCTCTGGCAGATACCGATGCCCTGTTCGGCCAGCGACACCACGCCCAGCACATCGTCGGAGGTTTCGATGGACGAACGCGGCAGCCAGTCCACGTCGCGCCCGTGGTCGCGGAAGATCCACGGCGCCAGCCGCCCAGTACGCGGCATCACGAAGGGCAGGCACAGGTGGTGCTGCAGGTCGTCCAGCGTCTGTGGCGTGCCGCGGCGTTTCAGATAATCGGGTGCGGCCACCAGCAACAGTGGCGCGTCTTCCAGCTTTCTCCCCACCAGCCCGCTGTCCGGCAGCTGGCCCAGGCGGATGGCCAGGTCGAAGCCTTCGGCCACCAGGTCCACGTTGCGGTTGGTGATGTTCAGTTCCACCTTCACCTGCGGGTACTGCTGCGCAAAGCGCGCCAGCACGGGCGGCAGCCGGTAGTGGCCATAGGTGGTGGGCACGCTCAGGCGCACGCGGCCGGCCAGCGCACCGTCCTGGGCCAGTACGTCGCGCTCGGCGTCGTCCAGCAGGCCGAAGGCCGTGCGCACCTGTTCCAGATAGAGCCGCCCGGCGTCGGTCAGGCCCACGCGGCGGGTGGTCCGCTGCAGTAGCTGCCGGCCCAGTCGCGCTTCCAGGCGGGTGACCGCGCGGCTCAGCACCGAGGGCGTGGTGGACAGCGCCACCGCGCCCGCCGTGAACGAGCCGTGCTCGACCACCGCCAGGAACACTTCCACATCGCCCAGGTAGTCGAACTTACGGCTCATTTGGCTCTCCGGGGAACAGATGTTTTGCGATGAGGCCAATTTATCGCCGCTGGGGCGATGAATAAAGTGGCGGCCATTCCCCGATAGGAGCTCCCCATGAACCTGATGACCCGGCTGGCCGCAGCGCTGGCCCTGACCCTGGCCGCCAGCGGCGCGCACGCCGCCAACGTGCTGGTGGTGCTGTCCGACGAAAACCACCTGGACCTGAAGGACGGCAAGGTGCTGTCCACCGGCTTCTACCTCAACGAGCTGATGCAGCCGGTGAAGCTGCTGCTGGACGCGGGCCACGCGGTGACCTTCGCCACGCCGCAGGGGCGGGCGCCGACGGTGGATGCGTCCTCGGTGACGGCGGCGTACTTCGGCAACGATGCGGCGCAGCTGACGCTGCACAAGGAACTGCTGGAGAAGCTGGCGCTGACCTCGCCGACGGCCTCGCCGGTGGTCAGCCTGGCGCGCATCGAGCAGCAGGGTTACGCGCGTTTCGATGCGGTCTACATTCCCGGTGGCCACGCACCGATGCAGGACCTGCTGAAAAGCCCGGCGCTGGGCCGGCTGCTGGCCGACTTCCACCAGCGCAACAAGACTACCGCGCTGGTCTGCCACGGGCCGATCGCGCTGCTGTCCACGCTACCGGATGCTGCGGGTTTCGTGGCAAAGCTGGAGGCGGGCGCGATGCCGGCCACGCCGAAGTGGATCTACAGCGGCTACCAGATGACGGTGATCAGCAACCAGGAAGAAGAGCAGGCCAAGCCGCTGCTGGGCGGCGGTGAGATGAAGTTCTACCCGCAGACTGCGTTGCAGCGGGCGGGTGCGAATTTCAGCAGCAACACCACGCCGTGGACCGGGCATGTGGTGGTGGACCGCGAGCTGATTACCGGGCAGAACCCGGCTTCGGCGCTGGAGGTGGGGCAGCGGCTGGTGGAGCGGTTGAAGTAAGGCGGGGCTCTGCATCGCGTGTGGTGCCGTGGCACCATGGTGGACTGGCCTCATCCTTCTGGGCGGGGCCGGTTTTCCACGGAAGCTCTAGAACACGACATGCGAACGTCTTTTTTCATTCTCTCCGCCTTGTGCCTTGGCTTGCTGTCCGGCTGTGCCAGTGGCCCGGAGGAGCACGCCTCAAGCCGCGAAATCACCGGCGCATTCGTGGCCGACGACGGCCAGCTGTACCTGTTGCCGCGCTATGACGAGCCGATGCGCTTCAATGCCGCGCCGTTTCGCGAGTACCGTGCGCTGATGGACAGCCCGCTGCGCGAGGCGGTGGCCTGCGCGCAGATGTACTTCCATGAAGACTGGCGCGACCCGGCCAACAAGGCCAAGGTGCACGGCAGCTATGCGCTGCTGCTGCGGCCGGAGCAGGTGACGGCGGAACAGGCCGCGCAGTTCAAGCTGGAGCGGATTGAGGTCCCCCCGCGTGAGGCCAGGGCCGTGGAGGAGCGGGCGCGCTACTACCTGCCGATGGACCGGACCCGCTACGCGCTGGCGTTTGATCGCGCCTGCAATCTTTCACGGAAGGGCGGCAGCTATTACAGCGCGCTGTTCGAGGGCGACGGCGAGCAGGTGCAGTTGCCGGAGGCTGCGGCACTGGCGGAGAAGGGGAAGCTGGCACAGCCGATCAATGCGCGGGCGCAGCGGATCCTGCCGGAGAGGGAGGACAAGCCGGGTGTGGGGTCGGCGGCTGGCAAAGTGCTGGGCGCGGCGTTGATCCCTGTGGCGGTTCCGGTGTTTGTGTTGAGCCTACCGTTTTTGGGGCCGGATCATTGGAAGTGATGGGGCGCTGAGGGAGAGCATTCACGCATGGCGTGGATCTACTTGGGCATCGCCTGAACGTTCATCCTGGAGATCTGTATGCCCAGCACGCTGGAAACTGTTTTGAAGACAGTAGGCTTCATTGTCCTCGCGGCACTTCCGTTGGTGATCCTCTGGTTCACCCTTCGGCGAATGTCAGCAACTGCTCGCTCGTCCGTGAAATCGGGGCTGCATTTGCATGCCCCGCGCCGGATCTCCGGAACATCCATGACCTTGGTGATGGTGGATGGCAAAGAGGATCGCGAGCACTACTTCTTTGATGCGGCGTCCTTTTACCTGCGGCGTGGGCCGGTGCCCACGGCGGTTCCGCTCTCGCAGATCACCTCAGTCACACGAACGTCCGACGTCATCTATTCGCGCTATGTCTGGCAGGTGTGCTTCAGCAGAGCATCGGGTAGAAAGTGCGTGACGTTCACCAACAACCTGTCGCTGTTCAACCGCGACTTCCTGCTCTTTCTGGAGGCGGTGCGGAAGGCCAATCCGCTGGCGACCGTTGATCGGGCCGGTCTGTTCTTTTGATTGTGCGGCGATAGCAGTGGCACCGATTGGCAAACAGAGGGGCCAGGAGAGCGGGTTGTTGTGAATTATTTCGAACGTGTTTCACCCACTCAGCCCATGCTGGCGGCGCGGATCTGGATATCCTGCTGCACGCGCTGATCTTCCAGCTGCTGCTCAAGCTGGTTGGCGATGGCGCGCTGCTGCGCTTCGCGGCTGACGGCGTCGAACTGCTGCATGGATTCTTCAACCGTGGTCTGCGCAGCCAGTTCGGTCGGCATCGCTGCGCGCTGGTGGCCGGGATCGCTGGGCTCGCCTTGGACCACGAACAGGGTGTGACCGGCCGGTTTGTCTGCGGTGGCGTTGCTCAGCAGTACGTGGTCGACGCGGTCCAGGTCGTTGTCCTTGGCCAGTACCAGCAGGCTGGCGGTCATGCGCTCGCTGGCTTCGTCGAAGGTGCGACCGTGTTTGGCGTCCAGCGCCGCTACGCCTTCGCGCACCTGTTGGTAGAGCGCATGATCGGGATGCTCGGGCTTGGTAGGCAGCAGGGGCGCGGGCGGCGCTTCGGGTTCCTGGATCGTTGCGCTTGAGGGTGATGCCGCCGGTGCCTCCACGGGTGGTGGCGTGTAGGGAGGCTCGTGCTGCGAGACTTGGGTCGCCGCGTCTGTCATCAGCGCGGGCGTAGCTGGCTCGGCTGCTGCGAGGGTGACTGGAACGTCTGACTCCGGCTGGATCGGCGCCGACTTCGCTTCGGCTTCGTGGAGGCGGGCAGTAGCCGGCACGGCTTCAGCCACTTCGGTCTGGATTGACGGGGCCGGGGAGTGTGGGTCAGTTGCAACGGGCTCCTGCGCGGGAGCCGGGTACCCGATATCCGGCGTCGGTAGCACACTCACTTCTGGCTGCGCGGGAGATCGCTCAGCGGAGGGAATCCCGGGTGACGGCACAGGAGCTGCCGGCATCGTGTGCGCAGGAGGGTTTGCCTCGGCATGCGCTTGTCGCTCGCTTGACTCATCCCGCGCAGGTTGCGTTGCGGAGGCAGCGATCGGCTCCTGTTGGGATACTTCGCGGCGAGCCGGTTCCCGCACGGGTTCCGCAGGATTCGATGGCGTCGGCACTGCAGGCGTAGGAGCGCGATGCTCCTGTAACAAGGGTGATGTGCTGGGCGCCAGTGCAGCATGCTCAACGGTGCGCGTATCGATCACGGCTTGTGGCGTCAGGCGTTCTTCGGCGTGCTCGCCGCGAACCTCAGCCACAGCAGCGGCGGCCACCTGCTGCACCTGCGGTGCAGCGACGCCAAGTCGATTGGCTTCCTGCATGGCCTGGTCGCGGGCATCGCGCTCGTTGGCGGTCAATGCCTCGATACTGCGTTCGTGGGCGCTGGGTACGGGCGCCTCCATCTGTTGGATGGCCCGGATCTGCGGGTAGGTACTGTTCAACTCGTCGCGGATGTTGCCCTCGGCCAGCGAATCGTAGATCCAACCGTCATGCAGCCACTCACCATCGCCCTGATGCTGATAGGTGCGTCCGTCGGAGGCGAGTACGTGATCGGGATGCTCACGGGCCCAGATCACTTCATCAGGAATAGCTCCGTACTGGGACCAGCCCTGTGCGGTGTAGGCCTCCTCATACTGCTTGGCAAAGGCCGCCGAGCTGCGGGCGGCATTGAAGGCCATGATGCCCTGTGCAGCTTCATCAAGCTGGGCAGCCTTGGTGGCGTCGGCTACTTCGACCGTGGTGTTTTTGATGCCGTGCTCGAGGACCTGATGGACGACCTCGCGCCGCCATTCGCCGGTCTCCGGGTTGCGCTCCCAGGAGCGCGGAAGGGCGCTGGGTGTATCGCTGGCGTCGCCGGCAATGCTGAAGGGATTGATCGGTTGATCAGGCTCGGACAGCCGCAGCCCGACGGCCCGGCTTGAGGCCTGGTAGTTCAGTTGCTGGGTCAATTCGGCGTCGGCCGTGAGCAGCGTGGTCGCGCCGTAGATCGGGCGATCGGCCAGGGTACCGACGGTGCCTACGATCTCCCGCTCGCTGTGTGTCCAGCCATTCTCGGGATGCGCCGGGTCAAACGTCCAGACCCTACCGGTGCTGTCGGCCTGATTGTTGATCTGGTACTTCTCGATCCAATCGACGATCTCACTGCCACCCCAGGCGCCTAACCCGCCACCGATGATGCCGGTAACAATGGCGCCGGGGCCGGACTCGATGCCCAGCAGCGTACCGACCTTGGCGCCCACTGCCGCGCCGGTCCAACCGCCGACGCTGCGTGCTCCGAAGTCCAACAGCGCGGCTTCTGCGCCCGTCCGGTTGTCGCGCGCGTATAGGTCGGCAATCCTTGTTCCTTCCGTGGCGGCTTCAACGACCGTGGCTGTGGCGCCACCGATGACGGCGCCCCGCACCATGTTTGGGCGCACGCGGATGGTGTGGTCGATGCCGCGTGCTTCCTGGATGTTGGGCGTAATGCCTTCAACAACCTTGAGCGTTGCGCGCTCATCGAGAACGGCTGCCGCTGTTGGTGGGCTGACCTTTGTGTTGTGGGGCAGGGTATCCCCAAGCTCGGCGTGCCAGCGGCCTTGTGCGCGCCAGTCATCGCGCAGTGTCTGGGTGATTCGCGGGTCATTCAGCCGAGCTTCGCGTTCCGCTTCCAGGGCTGTGCCGGGTAGGCGGGTATCGCTATGGCTGTCGTAGACCTGAGCGCCTTTGCGTCCGTAGAGTCGAATTTGGATGCCTGTCTCGGCCTGAACCTTGTCCAGATTTCCGGGTAGGGCATCGTAAACGTGTTTGCGCACGTCTTCCGGGACGTAGCGGCCGAAGCCATAGTTGTCCAGAGAGTTGGAAAAGCGTGCATCCACGCCAAGTTCGCTTTCCAGCCGATGCGCGACGACGCCTCGAATCTCCACTTCGTAGCCTTTGGCCTGAAGATCCTTGATCAGCGTGATCGCACTATCACCATTGCCTAGCGTCGTGTCGAGGATGAGGTTCCTACGACCCTTGCTCCCGCACGCAGTTCTTTCGCCCAGTGACTGGCGTCCTCGTGGGTGTGCCCGGCCCAAGTGTACGGGTACCGCTCATACAGTCGCTCTACGTCTGGATACGCGTCGCGTAGTTCGTCGGGATCCACGACAACTACATTCCCGCCAAGTTCCGCTCTGCTGATGTCCTTCAGCGTGCCCTTTCCTGCGCCTGGTTGCCCTGCGAGGAGGATGGCCTTTGGTGTTGTCTGTGAGGTGTGGTGACTCAAGCCACTCTCGGGAATGATCGTTTCCCGAAGAACCCGCTGATGCACGTCTGCCGGCAACTGACCATCCTTGGAGGCCATTAGCTTTACTCCATACTGGCGTCAAAGTGGGCACGCAGCTCGCTGAGATTCGCTAGGCCAATGTTGCTGGACCTGGCAAATGACATCACTCGTTCCTTTTCTTTGGCTCGTTCGATCGCTTGCGGATCGCCTGATGCCACAGCGGCGTCAATTTCAGCGCGCGCTTCAATCTTGAAGGCGCTAAGACAGTCCTCCAACTCCCAGACTGCGGCCTCGAAGGGTGGGGTGGACTTGATTCTTCTATTCTTTATCGAATTGAGAGCCTTCTGCAGTTGCTGGATATGATCCGGATAGTCCTTGAGCAATTCAAGGAGCTTTGCCGGTACCGGGGGAAGGGGCTGAGGCATGGCTTTCACCTATCTGGCGATTTGATGCGTTCTCACGAGTATCTGCACTTGCAGTGGCAAGTTCAATGCTGCCCACGGCAGGTCGGCTATCGTCTCCCGGCTGGCCAGCTGGAATCCCGTCTTGGGGTGATCCTGGCGCTGGCCCCATTCATGCCGCTCTTGGGACTACTTTCTCTCCTGGCAGTCGGCGTTTCAGCGCTGGCCGGCCACCACAAGACTATTCACGTGCCTCGGTCTTTGGCCAAGAAGTAGCCCGCCAGATCGCTGACGTTCAGCATGCTGGCTCGGGAATCTCAAATTCGACGGTACGGATCAATTCTCCTTCACCTTGGTCATGTCTACTCCGCAAGAATGAAGGCATGAGGCATCAGCTGGCTTGTAATTTGGTCCAAACGGCTTTCCGGAAGGATGACATCAGAGATGCGGACGAAATGACTTGCGGGGCTCAATTGCAGATGCGGCTCCAACTAGCGCCGCTTCTCCGATTCCTTGAAATAATCGCGAAGTTCATGGAGACCTTTCATTCCGCCATTGCCGGATCGCGCTCGGAACATCAGCTTGAATTTGCCGTCGGTCGCTGAAATCAATTCAGCATCACCTGATGCCTTAGCTGCCGTCAGCTCAGCCTGGGCGTCATTGATAAAGCTGTCGAGACAATCCTCGAGCTTCCACACTGCATCCTCAAACGGCGGTAAAGACCCCGTGCTTCTGGTGTTGACGGAAATGAGCGCTTCCCGCAGCCTCTCGATAAGCTCCGGATAGTCCTTGAGCATTTCCCGGAGGTTCGCCGGGACAGGAGGGGAAGCAAAAGCCATGACTATCACCCTTTCGGCAGACCCATGCGGATTCAAGAGTATCCGCATATTCCCTGGCGGGTCCAATATCATTTGCGACATCAGGCGGAGTGCCCGAGCGGCCTCCGTCCTTGGGATCATCGAGTTGAGGCTACGTTGAGGGAGAGCATCCACGCGTGGCGTGGATCTACTGGAGTCGCGGCAGTCACGTGTGGCGTGGATCTGCGGGGCTAAACTGGTTGCCTGTACTTGATGGAAGCTCGCCCATGTTCAGTGGAAAGGTTGCGGTGGTCACCGGCTCCACCAGCGGTATCGGTCTTGGCATCGCCACGGCGCTGGCACGGCAGGGCGCGGACATCGTGCTGAATGGCTTCGGCGATGCGGCGGAAATCGAGCGCATCCTTTCCGCATTGGAATCCAAGTTCGGGGTACGGGTGGCGCATGACGGCGCCGACCTGTCCCATGGCGAGGCAGTGCGCGGATTGATCGACCACGCCGTCGCGACGATGGGGCGCATCGACATCCTGGTGAACAATGCCGGCATCCAGCACACCGCGTCGATCGAGGAATTCCCGGTAGATAAGTGGGACGCAATCCTGGCGCTGAACCTGTCGGCGGTGTTCCATGGAACGGCGGCGGCGTTGCCGCACATGAAGCAGCAGGGCGCCGGCCGCATCATCAACATCGCGTCGGTGCACGGGTTGGTAGGCTCGGTGAACAAGTCGGCCTATGTGGCGGCCAAGCATGGCGTGGTGGGGTTCACCAAGGTAACCGCGCTGGAGAATGCGGGCGCGGGCATCACCGCCAATGCGATCTGTCCGGGCTGGGTGCGGACGGCGCTGGTCGAGCAGCAGATCACCGCGTTGGCCGAGCGCGAGGGCACGGATCAGGAGTCGGCCGCGCGTGCGCTGCTGGCTGAGAAGCAGCCGTCGTTGCAGTTCGTGACGCCCGATCAGCTGGGCGAGATGGTGGTGTTCCTGGCCTCGGACGCTGCGGCGCAGATCACCGGCACGGCGCTGCCGGTGGATGGGGGCTGGACGGCGCGCTAGCTGGCCGGCTGCGCCTTACGCTGCAGCATCGGCAGTGCCACCAGTGTGGCGAGGAGGGTGAACAGCACCAGCGACGAGCCGACCGTACCGAAGCCCAGGCCACCCTTCTCCAGCGGCTTGGTGAGCAGGTCGCCGAAGGTGGCGCCGAACGGGCGGGTGAGCATGAAGGCGATCCAGAACAGGATGACCCGGTTGATGCCCTTGATGCGGCTGGCCAATGCGGTGAGCGCGATGAGGCTGCCGATCAGCAGTGCGCCGCCGGTGAAGCCCAGCCCGGAATCGTCGGCCAGGAAATCACCCAGCGCGGTGCCGAGCGTGTTGGAGAGCAGCACGGCGGTCCAGTAGAAGCCTTCAGCGCGGCGCGATGCGATGTTGCTGACCGAGATCGACTTTTCCGATAACCGCGAGGCCAGCAACACCAGTGCCAGGCAACCGGCCAGCAGGCTGGCGCCGGTGTCATAGCCCAGGCCGAGCGTGCGGTTGATCAGGTGCGACAGGGTGGTGCCGGCGGTGCTGGTGGCCAGCGCTACCGACCAGAACAGTACCGGGTGGAAGCGCCGTGCCGACAGCTGCAGAGCAAGCAGGCCGGCGAAGATCGCCAGCAGGATGGCCGAGCTGGCCACGTAGCCCAGGTTGAGTGTCATCGACAGCAGGTCGCCGGCGGTCTCGCCGAGCGTGGTGGCGGCGATCTTCATCACCCAGAAGCCGAGGGTGACCGCCGCCACTTTGCTGTGCAGGGAATCTGCGTCTGAAGCGCGCATCGAACGTCGCCAAGGATGTCTGTGGGCGATGCTGTGGCGGGCGGCGTCGGAGCACGGTCGGAACCGGGTTCGGCGAAGCTGGGCGGGGGGCGGCGTTCAGCCGGCGCTGGTCAGTCGATATCATAGGCAATCGCGTAAGCGATTGATCCGCACAGAATCACCGCTTCAGGAGTCAAGGATGTCCGACGTATCGCTAAGGTCCAGCATAATTGTTGCAGTTGTCTCTTCCGTACTCAGCTCTGTCCTGACTCTAGGGGGCGGTCTGATGCTGCAATCGTACATATCAGAGAAGAGCGAAGCTGAAAGGTTCGCCGAAGGCGCCCAGCTTACCTTCCAGGAAACGGTAGTTCTCCTCAATGAAGGCTACTTGGCCTTGAAGCAGCTGCAATGGGCGACGGACGGAAAGGGATGGGAGGAAGTGAAAGACGGTCCTTGGCTGAATTACATGGAGTTCAACCGCCAATGGAATCAGAAGTTGATTGCACACTACTTTAAGATTGAGCGGTACTTTGGGACTGGTGCAGCAAAGAAGCTGGTTGATCTCAGTAGGCCGGCTGGGTCAAATGTGCTGGCGGCCGATGCCGAAAGCTATAGCTTCAAGGATCATGCGGGTGCGATCGAGTACTCCATACGGCGCGCCACGATAAGCACGATGGTCTTCGACAAGGAAAGCGGAAGGAATCTGCAAGCTGAGTTAATTGATCATCTTGAAGATAATCGTAAGTATAGAGAGGAAATGTCGGATCTGATGGGGGCGTACCAGAAGAACGTGGTTAACTACAGCCGAGGATTGGATAGAACTCTCGATCAGTTAGGTGTCAAACGCGTTGTGGACAACGCGCATCAGTAGGCGTGGCGGGCGGACCACCAACGGAAGGAACGTTTTTGCTCGCTCAACTCGGCTTAGCAAACACATCCAGCCCCTTGCCCGTCTCCAGCAGCGACTTCAGGCTGGACAGCACGATCGGCCAGCCCTGGCGGATGCCGGTATCCATGCCACTGCCGGGTTCCAGCTCCTCGTGGGTAACGGTCAGCCGCACCATGTCCTGGTAGGGCACGATGTCGAAGGTCACCCGGCTGTAGGCGTCCGGGTTGTCGGCCTGCGAGGTGGCGGCCCAGGTGATGACCAGCCGCGAGGGCGGGGTACTTTCCACCACCTCGCCGACCAGCTCGACCGAGCGCGTTTCGTTGGCGCGCACATGCTGCCAGCGCGAGCCGGGCTTCCAGTCCGAGATGTTCTCGTGGCCCCAGTAACGGCGGGCGATCTCGGGGCGGGTGATGGCCTCGAACACCTTCTGTGGCGTGGAGGCGATGTAGATCACGTGGATGAAGCGGGTGGACTCTGCGGACATCGTCATTCTCCTTCCAGTTCGCGTTTCAGGTCATGCAGCAGGCTCAGGCGCTGCTGCTCGAACTTGCGTACCCAGCGCTCATAGACTTCATGCAGTGGCACCGGGTTGATGAAGTGCAGCTTCTCGCGGCCACGGCGCACGGTGCTGATCAAATTGGCGTCTTCCAGCAGGCCCAGGTGCTGGGTGACCGATTGCCGGGCCATGTCCAGGTGCTCGCCCAGCTGGCCCAGCGTCTGGCCGTTGTCTTCGCAGAGCAGGTCCAGCAGCGTCCGGCGCGTGGGGTCGGCCAAGGCCTTGAACACCTTGTCTGCATTCATGCGGGGCGTCTTCAGTTCCAGTTGTCGATCCTGACGTCGCGGGGGTTGGGCTGGCCCTTGCCGGTTTCAAGCAGGGCTTTGAGGCTCATCAGGAACACCGCCCACTTGGTGCTGCAGTGGGAGGTGAACTCGACGCGTTCCTTCCAGCCTTCGTGGGTGAACAGCACGATGCAGTAGTCGCCTTCCTGTTTCAGTGCGAAGCGTGCATGCGTGCCGATCCATTCGGCGGGGCCGGCCAGGAACTTCCAGAGCACCAGCTCGCCGGGAATGAGCTGTTCCAGCAGCATTTCCATGGCGCCGATTTCCTGGCCGTTGTTCGTGAAGCGCACCCTGACCGTGCTGCCGACGTTGCGGTCGCCGTGGGTGTCTTCAGCCCACCAGGCCGCCACGCCTTCGGGGGTGGCCAGGGTCTGGTACACCTGGCTTACGGGGGCCTTGATGCCGACCCGGTGTGCGATATCCACCATTGCAGGTCCTCGCATGGGCCGGCAGGTGCCGCCCTTGAGTGGACTATATGCAGGTAACTACCTGCATGTCAAAGCCGGCCACGGACGCCCGGATGCGATAGTGCCGGCCGCTGGCCGGCATCCCGGTGGAGTTGGGTGCGTGCAGTTGCCGGCCTGCGGCCGGCACTACCAGATGCTGCCCACCCGGCCGCGGATAGTTGACAGGGCGTCAACCTACTAGTAGGTTGACGGCATGAAAGAGTCGCTCTCGCCCAAGGCCCAGGAGATCCTGGCCCATGCCCGCTCGCTGCTGGAGGCCGGTGGCTACAACGGCTTCAGCTACGCCGACGTGTCCGCGCGGGTGAACATCAGCAAGGCCAGCATCCATCACCACTTCCCCAGCAAGGCGGACCTGGTGCGCACGGTGGTTGAACTGTACCGGGCCGAGGCGCGCGAAGGCTTGGCGCTGCTGGACCGGCAGCTGGACGACCCGCTGCGGGAGCTCAACGCCTATGTGGACTACTGGTCGAGCTGTATTGCCGGTGGCACGTCTTCGTTCTGCATCTGCGCGATGCTGGCGGCAGAGGCGCCGATGATCCCTGCGGAGATTGCCGAAGAAGTACGCGGGCATTTCGATGATTTGAGTGGCTGGTTGGCGCTCACGTTGGAAAAGGGCGCGGCGCTGGGTCAACTGCGCCTGCAGGGTTCGGTGGCCGATGAGGCCAAGGCGTTCATGTCATCGGTGCATGGCGCGATGCTGGCCGCGCGCGGTTTCGGCGATGCGGCGACGTTTGCTGCGCTGGCACGGCTGGCCATCGCGCGGGTGAGCGCGGCTGCCTGATTGATGTGTGCTGGGCCTGCGGCAACGTAGGCCTTTTCTTTGATTCAGAAGTCTACCTACTAGTAGGTTCAATCAACCCTTGGAGATGTTCCATGTCGCACTCGCTGTCCACGCTGGGCGTGATCCACACGGCAGTCAGCCTTGTACCGGTGTTCGCCGGCCTGTATGCCTTCATTCGCCATCGCGCGATCGACCCCGCGACACGCTCCGGCAAGCTGTACCTGCTTGGGCTGGTGCTGTCGGTGGCAACGTCGTTCACCGTCTCCAGTACGGGCGGGATCAACCCGGGCCACGCATTCGGAGTGATCGTGCTGCTGGTGGCGTTCGGCGGCGTGCTGGCGGCCCGGCTGCGCTGGCTGGGTGGCGCCGCACCTTACGTGTCGACATTTGCGCTGTCTTTCAGCTTCCTGCTGTCGCTGGTGCCGGGCGTGAATGAAACGCTGACACGGTTGCCGGCAGCGCATCCGATTGCTGCGGCGCCGATGGCGCCGGTGGTGCTGCACACGCTGCTGGGATTGGCTGCGGTGTTTGTGCTGGGCTTTGCCGCGCAGTGCTGGCGCATGCGGTCTCAACCGGTTCGCAGGCGCCCTTGAGCAGAGGCACCTCAGTCCCGCACCGCCATTTCAGCCAGCAACGACTGCGGTTCGATCAGCGCAGCCGAACGTGTGGAATCCACCCGAACATGCCGGCTGCAGAAGTTGAACACCCGACCCTCGGCAGGCGCGGATACGTCTGGCGTTGCGTCCGGCGTCTCGATCTCCAGCACTTCATCCACCGCCAGCGCCAGGGTTGCGCTACCGGCGTTGATCAAGAGCAAGGCAGGGCTGCCGCCACCGAATGCCGGTTGACCGCTGAGCCTGCGCAGGTCGGCTACCGGCAACGGCTGCCCCCGTACCTCCAGGGTCCGCCGGCCCTGATGATCTGCGGGGCCGAAGGTCTCAGGGCCGCGTATTTCCACGGCAGCCTGGACGTCGATCGCGAACAGGGCCGTGCCTGCACGAAGGACGACGACCTCGAACAACTCGGCGGGCGAGGCACGTGTTTGCGTTGAAGGTTGAGCGGGTACAGGCATGCTGTGGATCTGGCAGGAACGATGGGTAACGCGGCTTGAATGATGACGTCTGCAGGGAGCACGCGGCCGCGTGGGACTACGCGCGCAAGGCGGCGGTTCAGCTGGATCCGACGGGCGCATGCTGCGCACTGAGCGGGCCGATGCGCGGAAAGTGCGGACGCAGCAGGCCGACGAGCTGATCCATGCCCGGAACGGAATGGCCAAATTCGTCCCATCGCGCATTGACCAGGCCGGACACCATGATCTGCCCGGTGTCGATGCGGGTCATGGCCCAGTACGGAACCGCGCGCGCGCTGATGGCCATGTCCAGTACCGGCACGACGGCAGCATGCGATCGGCTGTCCTGGATGCGGCGCTTGACCGCTTCCAGCCCGTCGGGCGGACCTTCGATGTACTGGAAAAACCGCTGACCGTCGACGAGCAGCGCTCCGGTAACGTCCACGCGACGGTTGAACGTGGCAGAGCAGGAGACGATCTGCCGGAGGATTTCATCGGAAAGCCCAGCCGACATGTGGCTGGAGTAGGCAAATGCGTGGAGCATGGAAGGGGCTTCTTGTGACGCCCGTCACTATACGTGGGGCGCCGTAGCCTGCCGTGAGCCTTTCCTCACGCATCACCTGGGAGTGATGCGTTGGATCAGCAGCCCACCAGCCGATCCGCGCCAATTCCGCCGCGATGCTGGCTGCGGTATTCGGTAGGACTGGCGTCCACCTGGCCGCGGAAGTGCCGGCGGAACGACTCCTGCGAACCAAAGCCGGCCTGCTCGGCAATCCACTGCAGCGGCCGATCAGTGGTTTCCAGCAGCTCGCGGGCGAATGCCACGCGCTCGCGGATCAGCCAGTCGATGGGTGACAGGCCGGTGGCTTCCAGGAACTGCCGCTGCAGGGTGCGCTGGCTGAGCGCGGCCTGCTCGGCAAGACTGCCCAGCGAGTGCGGCTCGCGCAGGTTGCGGCGCATCCATTCCATCAGTTTTGCCAGACGCGAGGGCTCGCCATGGGGAATGGCGCGGCTGACGCGCTGGCTGCGCCCGGCATCACGCCATGGCGCCAGTACCAGCCGCTCGGCCACCAGGTTGGCCACGCGCGCGCCGTAGTCCTTGCGCACCATGTGCAGCATCATGTCCATGCCGGTGGCCGAGCCGGCCGAGGTGATGATGCTGCCGGTATCGACGTACAGCACGTCCTCGCGCACATCGATGCGTGGGAAGTCGCGCGCCAGCGCTTCGGTGAGGCGCCAGTGGGTTGTGGCCGGGCGGCCATCGAGCAGCCCGGCCCACGCCAGCACGAAGGCACCGGAGCAGATCGAAGCGATGCGCGCGCCACGGCCGTGGGCACGGATGAGTGCATCAAGCAGCGCCTGTGGCGGGCGCTCGCTGGGCTCGCGCCAACCGGGAATGACGATGATGTCGGCATCATCAACTGTGCTGAGGTCGTAGGGAAGCTGCACCTGCGTTCCGCCAAGCATGCGCAGCGCACCGGGTTCACCCGCGCACAGCTGGGTGCGATACCAGGCCACGCCGAGCTCGGGTCTTATCGGCGCGAACAGGCCCACCGCACAGCCGAATTCGAACAGCCCCTGGCCGTGGCAGGCGACGATGGCAACGAGCGGCGCAGCGGGGTCGGCGGGTGGGCTGGGCATGGCTTGATGCTACGGGTGCAGATGCATGGCGCTGAGTGGTGCGCGGGCATGAGGTGATGCCGGCGAGGCATATGGAGCGGTCGCTCCCCTCTTGTAGGGCCGAGCCCACGCTCGGCTCAATACCGGCAGGGGGATGCATCTGACGCCGTCGCGAGGAGCAGCCGAGCGTGGGCTCGGCTCTACAGGCAGCCGCGCACCGTTGCGGCTGCCTAACCTCATTACCAGCAGTCATGTGGCTGGCCGGATATGACGGTTGGGTGACGCGATCGCGCCTGTCGCGGTGGGTGAACAGGCCCTTGAATGGAAGCGTGTTTCCGGCCCACCCCCACGAGCCCCCATGCCTGCCGCCCACGCCCCTGTCCTGAGCACTCTCGCTGTCCTGATCACAGCCATCCTCGCCGCTTCGCCCAGCCTTGCGGCTGAAGCCGATGCGGATCCTGCTGCCGCCGCCGCGACGGCCAACGTGGCAGCGTCCACGCTGGATGCAGTGGTGGTGACCGGTTCGCGCACCAGCACGCGCACGGTGAAGAACAGCTCCACGCCCATCGATGTGATCTCTGCCGAGGACCTTGCCGCTACCGGGCAGGGCAACCTGCTGGAAGCGTTGCAGCGTGCGCTGCCGTCGCTGAGCCAGATCGGTGGCTACCAGAGCGACCAGGAAAGCCTGATCCGTGGCTACCAGCTGCGCAACCTGTCGCCGGGCTACACGCTGGTGCTGGTGAACGGCAAGCGTCGCAATGCCAGCGCCTATGTGAGCGGCGCCAACGGCGGCGGCTTCCCCGGCCATGCCTGGGCCGATCTGGCGCTGATTCCGGTCTCGGCCATCGACCATGTGGAGGTGCTGCGCGACGGTGCATCGGCCATCTATGGTTCGGACGCGATCACCGGTGTGGTCAACGTGATCCTGAAGTCGCAGGCGCACGGTGGCGAGCTCGCCGTGGAAAGCGGGCAGAGCATCGACGGTGATGGATCGCGAACCAGCGTGCGTGCCAACGTGGGCCTGCCGTGGGGTGCCGATGGCTTCGTCAACCTGTCCGGCGAGACCACGCGGCAGCACCACGCGATCCGTACCCGCCGTTACATCGATGGCTACCTGAGCTATCCGGCGGTGGACGCCAACGGCAACCTGGTCGCACTGCGCCCGAACAACCGGTTGCCGGCCGGCGCATCACTGAACCCGGCCGAAGCCAGCCGCAATGCCGAGGCCAACACCATCCTCAGTTCGCCATCGTATGCGCTGAAGGCCTTCGCGGTGAACGTGGGCCATGGCCTGGGCGAAAGCGCGCAGTTCTACGCTAACGCTACGGCCAGTGACCGCACCGCGCAGGCGATCCAGAACTTCCGTCTGCCGGCGACCATCTTCACCACTTACAAGGCTCCAGGCGTGCTGAGCGTGTTTCCCGATGGCTTCCTGCCGGTGCTGGAAACCAAGGAGAAGCAGTACACCGGCACCGCGGGCGTGAAAGGCCAGATCGCAGGCTGGGACTACGACGCCAGCCTTACCGGCAACCGCAGCACGGTGCGCACCTATACGCGCAACTCGGTGAACTACTCGCTGCCATACCCCGGTTCGCCTACCGACTTCTACGACGGCAAGCTGGACTACCAGCAGGGTATCGCCAACCTCGACCTGCGCCGTGGCTTCGAGGTGGCTGCGTTCGCCTCGCCGCTGGAAGTGAGCGCAGGTGCCGAGTACCAGCACGAACAGTACGAACGTGGGGCGGGGCAGTGGGAGTCGTATACCGGCTTTGGTGCTGCGGCCTTCGTCGGCTATTCCACTGCGGACGCGGTGAAGGCTACCCGCAACAGCAAGGCGGTCTATGTGGGCGCGGCCAGCAACATCACCTCGCGCTGGTATCTGGATGCGGCCGCGCGCTGGGAAGATCACTCCGACTTCGGCAGTGTCTCCACCGGCCGCCTGACCACGCGCTTCGACTTCACCGACGCGCTGGGCGTGCGTGCCACGGTCAGCAACGGTTTCCACGCGCCCAGCCTGGGCGCGCAGTACTACCAGGCCACCGGCAGCTGCCCGTGCGGCACCACGCTGGTGGCGCAGGTGTCTTCGCCGGCGGCGGTTGCGCTGGGTGCCACGCCGCTGAAGCCCGAGAAAGCCACCAACTACAGCCTGGGCGTGACCTGGGACCCGAGCCCGGCGTTCCACCTGGCCGTGGATGCCTACCAGATCGACATCCGTGGCCAGCTCGGCCAGTCCAGCCAGATCGGCTACAACGCGCAGGATCCAGCGCGCATCACCGACAACAGCGGCACGGTGCTGACTGCGGCGCAGAAGAACACCATCGATGCGCTGCTGGGTTCGGCCGGCATCAGCATCCTGCCGGGTGATGCGTTCTATGCCAGCTACTTCACCAACGTGGGCAATACCCGCACACGCGGTGTCGAGCTGACCCTGGAGGCCAACCAAGAAACCGTGTGGGGCAAGCTGCGCTGGAGCTATGCGGCCAACGTGGGGCGCACCACCATCCAGAAGGTCAGCGACATTCCGGCGGCGCTGCAGGGGCTGCCGAACATCAACCTGTTGACCAAGAGCAGCGAGTACGCGCTGCGCTTCCGTACGCCCAGCTACACGCAGGTGGCGGGGTTGGGCTGGCAGAACGGGCGCTGGCGCTCGAACGTCGACTTCACCTACTACGGCCCGATCAAGCGCCTGAACAACGGCGTGGAGTACAAACAGCCGCCTGTGCTGGTGACCAATCTCTCCGGTGGCGTGGAACTGGGTGCGGGCTGGAGTGCGGCGCTGGGCATCAACAACGTGTTCGACAAGCGCACCCGCAAGGTGCCGGAGTACGCGCGCAGTGCCACCGATGTGGCGAGCATCGAGACGACCTGGGATTCGGGCGACGTGCTGAGCCGCATCGGGGCGTTCTGGTACGGGCGGATCAATTACCGGTTCTGATCTGGAGCAGTCGAGCATGGCTCGACTCCACAAAGGCGAAAGCAGCCGAGCATGGCTCGGTTCTACACAAGGCGAAAGGCGGCCGGCGGCAGTTCGGCATCATCGAGGAGCAGTTCATGTCTTCTGCATTGAGGGTGGTTGCAGTGGTGGGGTCGCCGACCAGTTCGGCGACGTCGCGCACGTTGCTGCTGGTGCGGCACCTGCTGGCGTCGCTGCAGCAGCGGGTGCATGCCAGCGTGGAGCTGGTGGAGCTGGCACCGATCGCGCGTTCGCTGGGGCAGTCGTTGTCGCGCGACGAAGTGGAGCCCGCCGTGGAGCAGGCGCTGCAGACGATCGAGGCGGCCGGGCTGCTGGTAGTGGCTGCGCCGGTCTATCGGGGATCGTATCCGGGACTGTTCAAGCACCTGGTCGACTTCATCGGGCTGGAAGCGCTGGTGGATACGCCGGTACTGCTGGCAGCGACCGGCGGCAGCGAGCGCCATGCGCTGGTGATCGACCACCAGCTGCGGCCATTGTTCAGCTTCCTGCAGGCGCACACGCTGCCGATCGGGGTGTATGCCACGCCTGCCGACTTCGATGGCGAGCAGATCAACAGTGCAGCCTTGCAGGCGCGCATCGCACTGGCGGCCGAGCGCGCGGCAGGGCATCTGGCTTCGCAGGCGCTGGCGGTACCGGCGCCGCTGCGAAGGATCGCCTGACGGCATAACCGGCGGCGCTTTGCTTATGGCCAAGGCGCATCTGCATGGCCGGATCTGACCGCCGATTGTCGCCTGGCATCGCCGTGCCGACCGCCGTCATCTCTAGCATCGATATCGAAGCGGCATCGCATTGCCGCCCCCCGATGAGGACGACCCCGTGAGTCTGGACGCAACCGACAAGCCCATCCTGTTCCTGCTCGACCGTGAGTTCGAGGACGGACAGATTCCCGGCCAGCGCTTCTTCTGCCGGCACAGCCTGTTGCTGGAAGGTGCGCTGTCGAGCATCGACGGCCTGGACGCGCAGCTGGACGTGCGCCGCATCGGTTTCGCACGGCCGCGCCGGGAGGTGATCGCCGAGATCGGCGAGCAGGACCAGTCGCTGCCGAAGCTGGTGCTGCCGCAGGGCGTGCGCAGTGACCTCGCGAGTGGCGTGCACCAGGACCGCCAGTACATCTCCGGTGCCGAGCCGATCCTGGCCGCGCTGAACGGGTTGCTCGGCATCCCCGTGGCCCATCCCTGAGCGAGGACGCGACCATGAGCTATCAGATCAGCGTGTTGGACAAGAGCCCGGTGGCCGAAGGCGCCTCGCCGGAGCAGGCGCTGCGCAACAGCCTGCAGCTGGCGCAGCGCGCCGAACAGCTGGGCTATCACCGCTACTGGTTTGCCGAGCACCATGCCGCGCCGACGTTGGCGAGTCCCGCACCGGAGGTGCTTGCGGCGTGGGTGCTGGCGCAGACCCGGCGCATCCGTATCGGCAGCGGCGGGGTGATGCTGCGCCACTACGCGCCGTACAAGGTGGCGGAGAACTTCAACCTGCTGGCGGCGTTGGCGCCGGGGCGCGTGGATCTGGGGGTGGGCAAGGCGCCCGGTGGCCTGCCAGCATCGACCGCCGCGCTGGCGGCCGGGCGCCCGGCATTCGCCGATTTCGACCAGCAGCTACGCGACCTGGAGGGCTATCTGTCCGGTGCCGCGACCGAGGCGCTGGCGCGCCCGATTCCACAGCAGGCGCCGGAGCGCTTCCTGCTCGGTGCCAGCCCGCAGAGTGCAGGGCAGGCGGCCGAGCTCGGCTGGCGCTTCGTGTACGCCGCGCACTTCGATGGCGACCCGAAACATATCGAGGCTGCGTTCGACGCTTACCGCAGCGTCGCCTCGCAGCCGCCGTTGCTCGCCACGGTGGCCTTCGCCGCACCGACTGCCGAAGCAGCCGCACGCCATATCGGCGCGCTGCGCGTCTACAAGCTGTATCTTGGCCCGGGGCAGACGGTGAACCTGCCCAGCCCCGAGGCGGCTGCCGAGTATGCACGCCAGGTAGGTGTGGCGGACTTCCGCATCGAGGAAACACGGCCAAGCGTGCTGTCCGGCGATGCGCAACAGGTACGCGGCGAACTGGATGCGCTGCACCGACGCTTCGGCGTGGGTGAATTCATCCTCGACGCGCCGGTGGCCGACTTCGACGCACGCCTGACATCCCTCGAACTGCTGTCGCCCGCGCCGCGCGCGGCGGTGGCCTGACCTGCAGGAGCGATTCCCATGAGCACCACCCCGCGCCACATTCCGTTCGGCATCATGCTGCAGGGCCCCGGCAGCCACATGCATGCCTGGAAGCATCCGTCCAATCCGGCCGATGCCAGCGTCAACCTGCAGTTCTACATCGACATTGCGCGCACCGCCGAGGACAACGGCATTGCCTTCGGCTTCGTGGCCGATGGCCTGTACATCAACGAGAAGTCGATCCCGCACTTCCTCAACCGCTTCGAGCCGATCTCGCTGCTCTCGGCGCTGGCCACGGCAACGAAGAAGATCGGCCTGGCCGGCACGCTGTCGACCTCGTACAGCGACCCGTTCACTGTCGCCCGCCAGTTCGCTTCGCTGGATCTGCTCAGTGGCGGCCGCGCCGGCTGGAACGTGGTGACCTCGCCACTGGAGGGTTCGGGCCGCAACTACGGCCGGCCGCACCCGGAGCATGCGCTGCGCTACCAGATCGCCGACGAATATCTGGAGGTGGTGCAGGGGCTGTGGGATTCGTGGGATGACGACGCCTTCGTGCGCGAGCGCGACAGCGGCACGTTCTTTACGCCTGAGAAGTTCCGCCGGCTCGACCACAAAGGCCGCTTCTTCCAGGTGGAAGGCCCGCTCAACATCCAGCGCTCGCCACAGGGCCAGCCGGTAATCTTCCAGGCCGGTTCGTCTGACGATGGCATCGCGCTGGCCGGCAAGTACGCCGATGCGGTGTTCACCCATTCGCCGTCGCTGGAAGAAACCCGTGCATTCACCCAGAAAGTGAAGAACTCGGCGATCGCGCACGGCCGCAGCGGCAATGACGTGAAGATCTTCCCGGGCATCGGCCCCATCGTCGGCCGCACCGCCGAGGAGGCCGAGGCCAAGTACCAGGCGATTGCCGCACTGGCCACGCTGGAGGATGCACTGGCGTACCTGGGGCGCTTCTTCGATCACCACGACTTCAGCCAGTACGACCCGGATGCACCGTTCCCGGAGCTGGGTGACATCGGCAGCAATTCGTTCCGTTCCACCACCGACCGCATCAAGCAGGATGCGCGTGAGAAGGGCCTGAGCCTGCGCCAGGTGGCGTTGGAAGCGGTGAGCCCGCGACCAAACTTCATCGGCACGCCGGAGCACGTGGCCGATGAGCTGATCCGCTGGTTCGATGCCGGTGCCAGCGATGGCTTCATTCTCGGCTTCGCCGCACAACGCGAAGGCCTGGACGATTTCGTGACCCAGGTGCTGCCGATCCTGCAGGCGCGCGGCTACCACCAGCGCGAGCTGGAAGGACAGACCCTGCGCGAGCATCTGGGTCTGCCGTACAAGGCCAGCCGCTATTCGACCGACGCCGAACCGGCGCGGAAGGTGGGGTAGGGCGATGAGCGGAGAGAACTCGGTAGCGCCGGGCCATGCCCGGCGGGATTCCGCGTCCATCGGCGTGCTGCCGGAAATTGCAGCACGCGCCGAGGCTGCCATCGCGATTCGCCACGATCTGCATCGGCACCCGGAGTTGGCCTTCGAGGAGCATCGCACCAGTGCACGTGTGGCCGAGCTGCTGCAGCAGTGGGGTTATGAGGTGACCACCGGGCTCGGCGGCACCGGTGTGGTCGGCACGCTGCAGCGCGGGCAGGGCAGCCGTCGTCTCGGCCTGCGCGCCGACATCGACGCACTGCCGATCCACGAGGACTCCGGCCTGGCCTACGCCAGCCAGACCGAGGGCCTGATGCATGCCTGCGGCCACGATGGGCATACCGCCATCCTGCTGTCTGCGGCGCATTATCTGGCCCATCACGGCAATATCGACGGCACCCTGCAGCTGGTGTTCCAGCCGGCCGAGGAGACGGGCTCGGGCGCATCGAAGATGATTGCCGACGGCCTGTTCGAGCGCTTCCCCGTGGACGCGATCTATGGGCTGCACAACTGGCCCGGCGTACCGGTGGGCCACTTCGGCTTCGTCGACGGCCCGGCGATGGCGTCGGTCGACTGGGCGCGGCTGAAGGTGATCGGCAAGGGCGGCCACGGTGCCGAGCCGCAGGGCAGCGTGGACCCGATCCTGGTCGCCGCGCACATCATCACTGCATTGCAGAGCGTGGTGTCGCGCAATGTCGATCCGCGGCAGATGGGCGTGGTCACCGTCGGTTCGATCCACGGCGGGCAGGCCGCCAACGTGATTCCGGACGTGGTCGAGCTGAAGCTGACCGTTCGCGCCTATCTACCGGAGGTGCGCGACACCCTGCGGCGCCGCGTCACCGAACTTGCAGAGCAGACTGCCGCCGCGTTCGGTGCGCGCGCCGAGATCGAATTCCCGCGCGGCTTCCCCAGTGTGATCAACCATCCGCAGCAGACCGCCTACATCCGCGAGGTGGCCGTGCAGGGCTTCGGCGCCGGACAGGTGGTGCCCGACTTCGCACCGCGCACGGCCAGCGAGGATTTCGCCTTCCTGCTGCAGGCACGACCGGGCAGCTTCGTGTTCGTCGGGAACGGCGAGAGCGCACCGTTGCACAGCCCGCGCTATGTGTTCAACGACGCCGCCATTGCCCCCGCCGCCAGCCTGTGGGCGCGGCTGGCCGAAGATTACCTGGTGAAGGACGCGACATGAGCCACGACGAACGCTTCCTCTATACCTCGGTCGACGACCCGCTGGCGCGGCCGTTGTTCGATGGCCTGGAGCAGGAATATGACAGTCGCTACGCTGATGTGCGTCGACGCATCGGCGGCAGCGCTCGCGAGGAGCTGCAGCGATACCCGGCGCAGGCCTTTGCGGCCCCGGTGGGCGCCTTCGTGCTGCTGCTGCGCGACGGGGTGGCGATTTCCGGCGGTGCGTTCATGCCGCACCGCGATCCGGATACCGCCGAATTCAAGCGCATCTGGACGCTACCCGGGCTGCGTCGCCAGGGCATTGCGCGGCGCGTGCTGCAGGAGCTGGAAGAGCAGGCGGCGCGGCAAGGGTACCGGCGGGTGTTCCTGACGACCGGCTTCCGCCAGCCGGAAGCTGTTGGCCTGTACCTGAGCCACGGCTACACCGCGCTGTTCGATCTGGAGGCCGACCCGGAAACGGTTGCGCATCTGCCGTTCGAGAAGCACCTGCGGGCGACGACGCCTGTCGTTACCCCTGCACAGGCACTGCTGCACGGAGCCCACGCATGAGCACACCGTCGACCGCGCTGGAGGGCATCGCCGCTCGTCCGGCGCCCGGACCGGCACTGAAGATCGTGCCCGCCCGGCATCCGCTGCAGGTCTTCGGCACGGTACTGGCACTGGCGCTGATCCTGATCGGGCTGCAGTCCGTGCTGGGCAATCCGCGCTGGGGCTGGGGCACTTTTGCCGAGTGGTTCTTCGCACGCCCGGTGCTGGAAGGCCTGGGTCGCACGCTGCTGCTGACCGCGCTTGGCACCGGCCTCGGTTTCGCGCTGGGTACGCTGCTCGCGCTGGCACGCGTCTCCGGTTCGCCGCTGCTGTCGGCGGTGTCGTGGGACTATGTGTGGTTGTTCCGCTCGATTCCGCTACTCGTGCTGTTGTTGCTGTTGAACAACCTGGGCTATCTGTACAGCACCATCGAACTGGGCGTGCCGTTCACCGGCATCAGCCTGTTCTCGTACCCGACTACACAGCTGATCGGTGTGTTCACCGCCGCGGTGCTGGGCCTGACCCTGAACCAGGCAGCGTTCTCGGCCGAGGTGATCCGCGGTGGCATTCTTTCGGTCGACCACGGCCAGTACGAGGCGGCGGCCGCGCTCGGCCTGCCGCGTGGCCGCCAGGTGCGCCGCATCATCCTGCCGCAGGCGATGCGTTCGATCCTGCCGGCCGCGTTCAACGATGTGATCGGCCTGGCCAAGAGCACCTCGGTGGTCTACGTGCTGGCGCTGCCGGAGCTGTTCTACACCGTGCAGGTGATCTATCGGCGCAACCTGGAAGTGGTGCCGCTGCTGATGGTGGCCACGGTCTGGTACCTGGTGATCCTGACCGTGTTGTCGCTGCTGCAGCGGCGCGTGGAACAGCGCTTCGCGCGCGGCCAGCTGCAGCGCGAGCGCTCGGTGTCGCGGGTGTCGTCACCGGTGCGGACATCCAGTGATGCTGCGCCGCGCGTGGCCAACCGCCCGCGCATCGCCACCCAGGTGGAGGCGGGCGAGGGTGCGGCGGTATCGCTGCATGGCGTGGGCAAGGTGTTCGGCGATCAGCCGGTGCTGGAAGACGTGAAACTGGAGCTGCGCGCCGGCAGCGTGACGGTGCTGATCGGCCCGTCCGGTGCCGGGAAATCCACGCTGCTGCGGTTGATCAACCACCTGGAACGTGCCGACAGCGGCTACGTGACCGTCGGCGGCCAGCTGATCGGTTACCGCCGCGAGGGTGACACGTTGTACGAACTTCCCGAGCGCGAGATCCGCCGTCGGCGTGCCGAGGTGGGCATGGTGTTCCAGGGCTTCAACCTGTTCCCGCATCTGACCGCGCTGGAGAACATCATCGAGGCACCGATCGCGGTACGTGGTGTATCGCGCGCGCAGGCCGAGCAGCAGGCGCGCACGCTGCTGGAGCGGGTCGGCCTGGCCGACAAGGCCGATGCGTTCCCGCGCCAGCTGTCCGGTGGCCAGCAGCAGCGCATCGCGATTGCCCGCGCGCTGGCGCTGCAGCCGAAGGTGCTGCTGTTTGACGAACCCACGTCGGCGCTGGACCCGGAACTGGTGGCGGAGGTGCTGAGCGTGATCGAGGAACTGGCCCGTTCGGGTACCACGCTGGTGATCGTCACCCATGAGCTGAGCTTCGCCCGCCGCGTGGCCGACCACGTGGTGATGATGGACCAGGGCCGGGTGATCGAGCAGGGCACGCCCGAGGCCCTGTTCGAGCGCCCGCGCCAGCAACGCACCGCCGATTTCCTGGCCAAGACCCTGTAACCCCGGAAGGAACATCATGAGCCCTGCAGCACCGCGTCGTCCCTCGCGCAGCACCCTGTTGATCGTGGGCGTGCTGATCATCGGCATCGCCGGCATCGTCTACTCGCGCGTGCGCCAGGCCCCGGAGGCTGCCGCTGTGGCCGCGGCCAGCCTGGCCGGCACCAACACCGCCGTGCTGAAGGGCACGCTCGACCCGAAGGCGCAGGCCTTGATTCCTGCGGGCTACCGCTTCGTCACGCCGGGCGCATTCACCGTGGCGACCCACCCGGGGCAGCTACCGCTGGCCGACTACGGCGCCGACAGCAAGGACGTGGTCGGCATCGAACCGGACATCGCGCGGCTGATCGCGGATGCTTTGGGCCTGAAGCTGGTGATCGTGCCGGTGGCCTGGGCCGACTGGCCGCTGGGGCTGGAGTCGGGCAAGTACGATGCGGTGCTGTCGAACGTGACGGTCACTGAAGAACGCAAGAAGAAGTTCGATTTCTCCAGCTACCGTTACGACCTGCTGGGCATCTACACGCGCAGCGACGGGCCCATCCAGAAAATCGAAAAGCCCGCCGATGTGGCCGGGCTGAAGGTGGTGGTGGGCGCCAGCACCAACCAGGACCAGATCCTGCGCCAGTGGGACCAGCAGAACATCGCGGCGGGATTGAAGCCCGTGGAATACCAGTACTTCGATGACGCGTTGGTCGGCCGATTGGCGGTGATCACCGGCCGCGCCGATGTATCGTTCGAGCCCAATGCTACCGGCGCCTATTCGGCGCGCGACGGCAAGGTGCGGCGCGTGGGCCTGTTCCCTGGCGGCTGGCCGAATGCCGCAGCGATCTCGGTGACCACGCGCAAGGGCAGCGGCCTGGCCGACGCGGTGACGCAGGCGCTGAACACCCAGATCGGCAGCGGCACCTATGCGCAGGCGCTGAAGCGATGGAATGTGGCCGAGGAAGCCGTGCCACAGTCGCAGACCAATCCGCCGGGGTTGCCGACGCTGCAATGACGCCGGGCGTGGCCCGGCGCTACCTCCGTCTTTGTAGAGCCGAGCCATGCTCGGCTGCTTTACCAACGCGCTTCCAGCGTTCTGAACGGTTTCGCCAGGCGCACGCCATCGGCGTCGAAGTCGGAAACGCTACGTCCATCCACACGCACCGTCTTCGGCATCGTGCGCGCCGGCCACCAGACCTTCACTGCCGTCCCGCTGCGCAACCCCTTGCCCAGCGTGACGGTCAGCATGCCGTCGCGCTGCCGCGCCTGCATCTGCAACGTGCCATACGCGGTCGGCAGCCGCTCCACCGCCAACCCATCGCCAGCCACCCAAGACGGTGGCGTGCCCGGCAGCAGCGACAGCGCATCGTCGTCTTCGCGCATCAGCATGCCGAACAGCGTGCGGCCGTATTCCGCGCCGATCCACGTATGCGGCATGTCACCCAGATAGCGCGGGAAGCGCAGCCGTGAATGCACCACTTCGGCCAGCACCTGCCACTCAAGCGGGCGCCGATCATGCAGAAGCCCCTGCAGCAGCTCATCGGCCACCTGTGGCTGGCCGAGGTGCACATAGCTCAGCACGTTGCGGATCTCGTACGGTGTGTACGCGTACAGCGCACCGGGCTGGCTGCGCTTGCGGACGTCCTCCAGGTAGCGCGCGAAGGTGGTCCGCAGCGCCTCGGCGGGCAACACGCTCTGTGCGCCGGTCGGGTCCAGTGCGATCGAAACGCCGGTGGGATCGCCATCGCCCAGGTCGGCCGAGGAGGGAATGAAGTCGATGCCCTTCCACGCCATCGTCGCCCGGATCGAGGCATGCAGCGCGTCGTAAAGCAGTTTGTACTGTTCGCGTGCCCACGCTGCGGTCTCGTGGTCGCCCAGCGATTCGGCCAGCCACGCGCCGTCGTGCCAGCCCTTCAGGCCCCAATAGTCGTCCCAGTAGCTGTGGGTGGGAGACGGATAACCCTCATGGCTGATCGACGGCGCAAGAATGCCCGCGAAGCGTTCCGGCGCTGGCTGGTCGGCCTTGTAGCCGGGCACCAGCGTGCGTTCGCGTAGTTCCTGCAGGAAGCGCAGCGCTGCCTTCACTTTCGGCAGATAGGCACGTACCGATTCGGGTCCGCCATCGAGGCGCGCGACATCGGCCACCAGCGCTACGTACTGGCCCTGGCTGTCGTACTCGATATCCGAACCGAAACCGGTGTTGACGCTGCCATCGTCGTTGAGGATCGGCGAGACCAGGCCGTTGGCATGCACGCCGTGTTCGCTGTACCAGCCCAGATAGTCGCGCGCGACCTTGGCTTCACCCATGCGCAGCAGCACCGCCGAGGTGGCCATGCCGTCGCGGATGAAGGAGCGGTTGTAGTTGCGCGGGCCGGGCTGCATGGCCGGGCCGGTCTGGTTGATCAGCATGTAGGCGGCCTGCACACGCAGCATGTCGACCAGTGAGGGATCGGGCAGGCGCAGGCCGACCTGGCCCAGCCGTGCCTGCCAGTCCGCGGAGGCCTGCGTGGCCAGGGAATCGAACGCCGCATTGGCATCGCGGGGCAGCGTGGCTAGATCGAGCGCAGGCGCTTCGGGCAGTGCGCCCTTGGTATCGGCGGCGGTAGTACCCAGCGGGAACGCGACCACGATGGCATCGCTGGCCCCCGGTGCCAGTGATACGCGGTAGTTCAACGCAGCCGAGGCAAGACCCTCGTCGTCGCGCGCCTGTTGCGTGGAGGGCAGCTGGCCGGCAGCGAGGGTCGCGGTGATTTCCGTTGCGCCATCCTTGCCGAACGGCGCCGCGCCCGACGCAGCCACCGGCGTGAGCGACTGCAGCAGCGTGCGTCCATTGACGCGCACGGCCTGCCCATCGATCGCCACATCGCGGATCGGTGACAGCCCGCCGTTCTGCCACGGCGGATTCATCTGCATCGGGCGCACGACCAGGCTGAGCGTGCCTTCGATCCTGGCGCTGCCCGTGTTGTGCAGGCGATGCCGCAAGAACGTTACCGGCTGGCCGTCGCGCTCGATGGCGAATACCTCGCTGCGCAGCTCCAGGCCGGGCTGCGGTGACCAGGTGGCGGAGGGCATCGGCTTCCAGCCATCCCGCAATGCGTGCTGTATCGGCTGTCCTGCCGCGCCAGCGGCACGCCCGTCAGCGCCACGCCAGATCGGCTGCACCAGCGGCGCGCCCTTGAAGGCTTCCAGATTGCCGTATTCGTCGAAGATCGATTTCTGTCGTCCTGCGTGCACACCGACGGCGGTCCAGTAGGTCTGCTGCATCTGCAGCGATGCCGGGAACAACGCGCGCTGAGCGCCGCTGGCGGTGATCTGGTATCGCTTCATCGGCGTCATTACCGCCTTTGGCCCGAGCAGGCGCAGTCGCGCGACCTGCGGTGCGGGGCCGTCCACGCTCAGCCGGAACGCACGCAGGGGTTGTGCCGTGTCAGCAGCCAGCCAGCTTTGCCGATGATTGGCCGCCTGTGCATCGTGTGCGAGGTCCTGCCAACGGCCCTGTGCATCCTGCGCCTGCAGTCGCGCAGCGCCGCGCGCGCCATCGGCCCAGTCGACCACCAGGCCAGCCGTGGATTGAGCCTGCGGCAGCGTGATCTCGAGCGCATGGGATCCACCTTTTCCGGTCGGAACCGCGACGGTGCCGCCGCCTTGCCAGAGTGCCGCTGCCTGCATTGCATCCACGCCGCTGACGCGTGCGCTGAGCGTGCTGTCCAGTGGCTCCAGCTCGAAGATCGACACGCCCCAATCGGAGGTGCGCTGCGGGCTGGCCAGTCGTAGATAGCGCGCCTGCCGCGGCGCGAAGTACAGCGTTTCCACATCGCCCAGTGAATCGGCCATGGTGTACGCGGTCTGCCACTGCGTACCATCCAGTGAGGTCTGCAGTGAATAGCCTTCCGGGTTGGAGACATCCCAAGTGAGTCGTGCGCCAGCCAGCAGGGTTGGCGTGCCCAGATCGATCTGGAACCAGTGGCCGGGGCTGAAGGCGCCGCCGGTGACGGTCTTCGGATCGCCGTCGATCAGGTGGCCGATCGCCATCGCCGGCACCTGCTGTGAGGAACTGCTGGCCTGCCATTGGCTGCGCGGGGGGAGGGTCTGTGCCTGCGCGCTGTAGGCCAGCGCGGCCAACAGCAGGGCAGCGACAGGGCACAACGGGAAAAGCGGGGTGGAGACCTTGGAGCGTTCGGCGCGCAACGTCATTACGGACAGCCTCGCAGGTTCGACCGGAATCGGGCGAGCGCTACGCTAGCAAGGGATGTAATCGGTTACATGACGCGCTGCAATAGCGCCAGGCTGTGCGTGGCGTGTCGGAGGCATGACCGCGTTGACGGCTATGCCTCTGGACGCGCGCCCTGGAAGGGCTAGCTTGGGTCGAGGTCAAGGAGTTCAATATTCGGTTGTCATTTGACAACCTTCGTTGGGCAGGTGCAGACTTCGGAGAAGGCGGATGTCTCGTGTGCGTCACCCCGACAAGGACATTGAAGCCACATTGCGATTTGCGGAAGCAAGGGGTTGGAGATTGCGGGTAGGCGGCAGCCATGCGTGGGGGCGGATGTACTGCCCCTACAACGACAGCAAATGCCGGTTCGGGGAATTCTGCGTCGTGAGCATCTGGAGTACGCCACGCAACACCTGCAATCACGCCAGAGCGCTGCGCCGTGTGGTCGAGAACTGCAGCCGTGAGCAATGAGAAACGGTGCGAGCCGAAACGAGGTGGGCAGATGATGGAGTTCAATTTCACCCTCAAGTACCGCCTACCGGACGCGTACGACGATGGCGGCATGCTGGAGCAGCGACTTGTGGAAACGGGTTGCGATGATGCGCTGCTGGGCATCGGGCGACCCGGCCGGATGGCGCTGGCATTCTGTCGTGAGGCTGACAATGCCGGTGCTGCCCTGGCGTCGGCATTGGGCGATGTACAGCGTGCCGTGCCGGGGGCCGAGCTGGTCGAAGTAAGCCCCGATCTGGTGGGGCTGACCGATGTGGCGGACCTGTTGGGGGTATCGCGCCAGAACATGCGCAAGCTGATGCTGGCCAACCCGCAGTCATTTCCTTCACCGGTCCACGAAGGGACGACGTCGATCTGGCATTTGGCTGACATCCTCCACTGGCTGCAGGCGCGCGGCAGTGGGAAAGTCACCTCGGAAATGGCGGAGCTTGCTACCGCGGCGTTGCAGCTCAACCTGGCCCGCGAAGGGCGCAGGTTGCAGCCAAAGGTGTAGTGCGGGCCACGGCCGGCACCCACCCGGAAAGCGAGGCGTTACAACTCCACCGTCTCCCACCAGCGCGTACCCGCCTGCGGCGCCTGCATGTCCAGCGCTTCGCCCATCATCGGCGTGGCCACCGGCACGTTCTTCGCGGCCGCCAATGCGGTGATGCGCTCGAACGGCTGCTGCCATGCGTGCAGGGCCAGGTCGAAGGTGCCGTTGTGGATCGGCAGCAGCCACTTGCCGCGCAGGTCCAGGTGCGCCTGCAGCGTCTGTTCCGGCTGCATGTGCACGAACGCCCAGCGCGGATCATAGGCGCCGGTCTCGATCATGGTCAGGTCGAACGGGCCGTACTTCTCGCCGATGGCCTTGAAGCCGTCGAAGTAGCCGGTGTCGCCGCTGAAGAAGATGCGGAAGTCGTCGTCCTGGATCACCCACGACGCCCACAGGCTGCGGTCGCTGTCGCCCAGGCCGCGGCCGGAGAAGTGCTGGCCCGGGGTGGCGGTCAGGCGCAGGCCGCTGGCCTCGGTCGATTGCCACCAGTCCAGCTGTTCGACCTTGCTGGCGTCCACACCCCAGGCAATCAGCTGGTCGCCGACGCCGAGCGGTGCAATGAAGCGCGCGGTCTTGCCAGCCAGCTGCATTACCGCGGCATGGTCGAGATGGTCATAGTGGTTGTGCGAGAGGATCACGCCGGCGATGGGCGGCAGTTTGTCGATGCTGATCGGCGGTGCGTGGAAGCGCGCCGGGCCCATCCACTGCACCGGCGAGGCGCGCTCGGAGAACACCGGATCGGTCAGCCAGTACTGGCCACGCAGCTTCAGCAGGATCGTGGAGTGCCCCAGCCGGAACAGGCTGCGGTCCGGCGCGGCGTCCAGCGTGGCGCGGTCCAGCGGCTGCACCGGAATGGGGTGGGCCGGGACGGTGCCCTTGGGCTTGTTGAACAGGAACGTCCACCAGATCTCCGCACCGTCGCGCAGGCCCATCGCCGGACGGGGCAGGGCATTGCGGAACTTGCCATCACGGTACTGCGGCGAATCGGGGAAGTCGGGGAGGGACCAGGACTTGCAGAAGGTGTAGGCGGTCACAGCGAGGATTCCAAGCAGGAGGACAAGGAGCAGGCGCTTCATGGGTGACGTCCGCTGGGTACACTGCACAGTGTAGTTTCGTCTTTTTCAAAAGTACACTGATGGGTGTAAAATGGTGGCGTCCGTTCAGTTATCCGGTTCCCGCCATGCCCCGTGCCCCGCAACGCCTGACCGACCGTAAACGCGATGCCATCGTGCGCGCGGCGGTGGAGGAGTTCCGTGCATCGGGCTACGAGGCGACCAGCATGGACCGCATTGCAGAGGCGGCGGGGGTCTCCAAGCGCACCGTCTACAACCATTTCCCGAGCAAGGAAGCGTTGTTTTCGATGATCCTGGAGGAGCTGTGGGAACGCAGCGTGGCCAGCGACGCACTGCCGTATCGCGCGGACCAGCCGTTGCAGGCGCAGCTGCTGCAGTTGCTGGGCCAGAAGCTGGAACTGCTCAGCGATGCCAACTTCATCGACCTGGCACGGGTGGCGATGGCCGAGGTCATCCACTCACCGGAGCGGGCGCAGGCCATCGTCTGCCGCATGGGCGAGAAGGAAAGTGGCGAGAGTGCCTGGATCCGCGCAGCAATTGCCGATGGCCGCCTGCGCGAGGTGGATCCGGACTTTGCCGGCCACCAGTTGCACGGCCTGGTGAAGAGCTTTGCGTTCTGGCCGCAGGTCACGATGGGGCAGCCACCGCTGACCGCGCAGGAACGTGCGCGCGTGGCCGAATCGGCGGTGGCGATGTTCCTGGGCTTCTACGCGGTCTAGCTGGCGGCGAAGCGACGGAACTCGTCGGCCGGCAGCGCCGCCGAGTACAGATAGCCCTGGCCGACATCCACGCCCAGGGCTCGCAGCTTCTGCTCCTGCGCCAGGGTTTCGGTACCTTCGGCCACCACGATCGCGCCGCAGCGGTGCGCGACCTCGACGATGAAGCGCACGATCGACTGTGACTTGGCGTCGGACAGCGTGGCGATCAGTGCCTGCTCGATCTTGACCTCGGCGATGGCCAGCTGCGAAAGCAGGATCAGGGTTGAATAGCCGGCGCCGAAATCATCCAGCGACAGGGTGACCCCGGCTGCCAGCAGCTGTGTGATGTTGGCATCGACCACGTCGCGCTCGACGATTTCGGTCCATTCGACGATCTCCAGGCGCAGCATCGCACCGGGGATGTCACGCAGTTGTAGCAGCTCCTGCAGGCGCAGGCCGAAGTCGGGCAGGCGCAGGGATTCGGCTGACACATTGACTGCGATGGTCAGCGCCGCGCCGTCCTGCCGGCAGTGCTGCAGGAAGTGCACCGCCGACTGCAGTGTGGCCCATTCCAGGTCTGCCAGCCGGCCCTGCCGGCGCAGCAGCGAGATCACCCGCATCGGTGCAATCGGCCGGCCTTCGCCATCGCGCATGCGCAGCAGCGCTTCGGCGCCGACCAGCTGGCGATCCTGCAGGCGATGCTTGGGCTGGTAGCACAGCGGGGCGTCGCCCTGCTGCAGCCAGTGATCAAGGGCGACTTCAATCAGGGTGTCGATCTCGCTGTCGCGCTGGATCGGGTCGTCGAAGAACACGACGCCCGATTCGATCGCACTCATCGTCAGGGTGATCGCCCGGAACGGCAGGTGACCGTCGTCTGTATCGGTGGGGGGCTTGAGTTCGACTACCGCGCAACGGAACAACGGGCGGAAACCCGGCCAATCGCGGCCCACCCGTTCGGCCAGGTTGCTGGCCAGCTCGGTGATCTGCGGTTGCGTACGTAGTTCGGACAAGGACAGGTCGCGCACCAGGATTGCCAGCGCGGCATCGCCGAACTGGTAGATCTCCAGTTGCCCGGCCGGCAGCGAGGGCAGCAGCCGATGCACCTCTTCGGTGCTGTCGCGCTGCCACAGGCCGTTGTCCTGCAGCGGACCGTAGCGCAGGCGCAGGTCGCGCAGGTTGCCCATCTCGGCCACGATCAGGCAGGCCTTGCCGATGCCGTCGTTGTCGCGCCAGTAATGCTGCAGGCGTTCGCCGAGCGCACGCATGTTGGGCAGGCCACTGATTGGATCGATGCGCAGCCAGGCCTGTTCGCGCTGGCGTTGGGCATCGATCTGCGCATCGTTGTAGACCAGTGCGAACACCGCGCCGAGCATCAGCAGCGATAGTGGTAGTGCCAGCAGCCGCTGGATTGCCAGCTCCTCCACGGGTAGCTGGTTGGCACCAATGATTGCTACGCCCAGTGCCAAGCCCAACGCAGTGACGACGACACGAACGCCCCAGGCCTGCAGGATCATGCGCAGCGAGAGTTCATTGAGCATGTGCGGGTGCAGGCGCCTGCGCAGCCAGACGCCGGCCAGCATCTGCAGCGTGGCCTCGAGGCCGGCAGGCAGGAAGTACTGGGTGCCGGCGAACTGGTAGCGGGCCAGCAGGCTGGCGCCCAGGCACACCAGGCCACCGCGCCAGCCGCCGAGCAGGCCGCTGACCAGCAGAATGTCGAAGCCGAGGTGCAGCTTGACCACGCCCTGGGTGTAACGGGCCACGAACCAGGAATTGAACAGGTAGATCAGGCCCAGTGCCACGCCCACATACAGGCGGCGGCCTTCAATGGCGTGGCCGGCGCGGCGGGTGGCGATCAGCAGCACGCCGATCATGCCGATCACCGCCGTGGCCTGCAGCAGGTACAGCGGCAGGCTGGGCAGGCCGCTGTCCAGGACCTGGGCCGAGACCCGTGAAAGCGCATCCATAGCAGGTTCCCGCCTGTGACCGACGGCCAGTGAGGAGCAGGGTAAACCACAGGCGCCCGAGCGGCCACCAAGGGCCCCGGGCCGAGGCCTCTGCAGTCAGTAGCGCGGGTCGGCGATGGCCGGCAGCACCAGTTCGCGCACGAAGCCGGACGGTGACAACTGCAGCAACGCGCGCACCATCGCAACGACGTCATGCACGGGCACTAATTCGCCGTCGCCGCGCGCTGCGGCCTCTGCAACCGGCACCGACAGTGCATCGTCGGTGTTGAGGTAGCCCAGCTGCAGACTGGTCACCGCCAGCCGGCGATCGCGGAAGCCCTCGCGCAGTGCATCGGCAACGCCGTTGAGCGCGAACTTGGATGCGCCGAACGCCACTTCCGGGCGGCCGCTGCGTGGCAGCGCCGAGGTCGAGCCGGTCAGCACCAGCTGCGGGCGTGGTGCGCCCAGTACCCGCGGCAGCAGGCGCTGCAGCAGCACCAGGGTCGCGGTGATGTTGACATCGACCAGCTGGGTGAGCGCGGCATCGCTCTCGTCGAGGAAGGCGTACTCGTCGCTGAAGGCGGTCTCTTCCCAAATGCCCAGGTTGTGGATCAGCACATCCAGATCGGCCGGTGCCTGCGCTGCGATGTGATTGGCAGCCAGGGTGGGTTGGGACAGATCGGCCTCGATCCACTGCAGGGTGACACCCTCTGGGCATTCAAAGTCGCGCGGACGGCTGCGCGAAACGCCGATGACGGTGTCGCCCGCACTGCACAGGCCTTCCACGAATGCCCGACCCAGGCCCCTGCTGGCGCCGATGACCATCAATTTCATGTTGCTTCCTTCCATTGCGCGCTCTGCTGGGCGGTGTGCTTCGGGATCGGCGAGAATCCGTAGGGTCCCCAGCAACAGGAGCATCCCGACATGGGAGCACCCGATCCCTTCACTGATGGCCTGCCGCTGCCGCGGGCGTGGCAGGAAGCGTTGGCCGATGCGCGCATCGATCGGCAGTCGATCGGCGTGTCGCGTGCGGATGTCGCGCGGGTGCATCGTCCCGGGCAGGCTGACGCCTTCCTGAAGTCGGAAGTGATCGACGCCTTCAGTGAGCTGGGCGATGAGATCACGCGCCTGCGCTGGCTGCAGGCACAGGGACTGCCGGCGCCAACAGTGATTGCCACCGCCGAAGAAGCGGGCCGGCGCTGGTTGCTGATGAGCGCGCTGCCCGGCCGCGACCTGGCTTCGTCGCCGGAACTCGCGCCGCAGCAGTTGGTGGAACTGCTGGCCGACGCGCTGCGCGGGCTGCATGCGTTGCCGGTGGCAGCCTGCCCGTTCGACCAGCGACTGGCCTCGCGCCTGGAGGCCGCGCAGGCCCGCGTCGAAGCGAGCCTGGTGGATGCCGATGATTTCGATGATGAGCGCCTGGGCCAGAGTCCACAGCAGGTCTTCGCTGAACTGTGCAGCACCCGTCCCGATCATGAAGATCTGGTGATCTGCCATGGCGATGCCTGCCTTCCGAATCTGATGGTGGCCGAGGGGCGTTTCAGCGGGTTCATCGACTGTGGGCGACTGGGCCTGGCGGACCGCTACCAGGACCTGGCGCTGGCCGCGCGCAGCCTGGTCCACAACTTCGGCGACACGCGTTGGGTGGCGCCGTTGTTCCAGCGCTATGGCGCGGTGGCCGACGAGCGTCGGCTGGCGTTCTACCGGTTGCTCGACGAGTTCTTTTGAGCCCGCGCATGGCTGGCGATGGCCGCGCAGATCAGGCCACCGACCACGCTCAAGTGTTCCAGCGCGAAGAACAGGGCCAGCTGCTGTTCCGCGCCGTGCTTGGTCCAGAAGGTATGCACGACGGCGATGGTCAGCAGCATGAACACTGCCAGCGCGCCGCTGCCCAGCCAGAGCAGGCGATCAAGCAGCAGGCACAGTACGCCGCCCAGCAGCACCACCGCGCTGGCGAGGTTGAACAGCACAGGCGGTTGCAGCCCGGCCGCCTGCATTTCGGCCACGCTGTTGTCCCACGCCAGCAGCTTGGCCAGGCCCGAGGACAGGAACACCACGGCCAGCAGCAGCCGGGCGAGGAACCACAGCACGCGGCTGTCGAGCAGGGTGGTGATCATCCGTGGCATGCAGGAACTCCGGGTTGGGCATGGAACAGGTCGCGCAGCATCGGGCCTCAACCGCAGTTGAGGTCAAGGCTGCCTGAACGAAGCCCGATGGTGGCCAGGTCGACATCTACAAAATAAACGAACGTTCGTTCATGCTTGTGGCATGAGCCGAATCGACCGCAATGAGCAGCGCGTGACCCTGATCCTGCAGGCGGCCCTGCGGTGCTTCCTCGCCAAGGGATTCCACCAGACCAGCATGCGTGACATCGCGCAAGCGGCTGGCGTCAGCCTGGGCAACCTCTACAACCACTTCCCGGGCAAGGAAGCGATCATCCTTGCAGTGGCAGTGGCCGAGAGCGAAGAACTGGCACCGTTGCTGCGTCGACTGGCCGCGTCCGAAGGCGAGCGCGCACAGGTACTGGGTTTCCTTCAGGACTTCCACGCACTGTGCCGCCAGCCGGAATGGGCGACGCTTGCCGTCGAAGTGCTGGCCGAGAGCGCACGCAATCCGGCCGTGGCCGAGGCATTTGCGGCCAATCGCAGGCAATTGCAGGCGACCCTGGCCGAAGCCCTGCAGCAGGTGGCACGGCGCGAACGTCGGCGTCCCGTGCTGGCCCCGGCATTGCAGGCGCAGGTGCTGCTGGATGCCATTGAAAGCGATGCGCTGCGTCGGGGGCTGGGCGAAGCCGATGGCATCGATGAGGCCTCGCTGGATCTTGGCCTGCTCGCGCTGCTGCTCGGGGCACGCGCATGAGTGCCGTTGACCGGCGATTGCACGGCCTTGATCTGGCGCGCTACCTGGCCTTGGCCGGCATGGTGCTGGTCAACTTCCGCCTGGCGATGGCCGTGCCGGCAGAGGGTGAGGGTTGGTTGGCAGGGTTCTTCCATCTGCTGGAAGGCAAAGCCTCGGCGACGTTCGTCACTCTGGCCGGTCTTGGCCTGGTGCTGGCCACGCAGCGGCAGGGGTGGTGGCCGGCCAGCGTGCAGACCTGGAGGCGCGCGCTGTTCCTGATGGTGCTGGGCCTGCTCAACCTGACTCTGTTCCCGGCCGATATCCTGCACTACTACGCGGTGTATTTCGCGTTGGCGGTGGTGTGGCTGCGTGCGTCGCCGCGGGTGTTGCTGGCCAGCATCGTGGGCCTGGCGGCGTGTTCGTTCTGGGCGTTGCTGCACTGGGACTACAGCCAGGGATGGAACTGGCAGACGCTGGAATACGCAGACCTGTGGCAATGGCCGGGCGCGGCCCGCAACCTGTTGTTCAACGGCTTCCATCCGCTGCTGCCGTGGCTGTGCTTCTTCCTGCTGGGGATGCTGCTGGCACGCCTTCAGTTGTCGCAACCGCGGGTGCAGCGAGCATTGCTGGTGCTGGGGCTGCTGCTGATCGCGGCCGGCCATGGCGTTCAGCAGCTTGCGCAGGGAACGCCCTGGCAGGTGTGGCTGGGAACGCAACCGATGCCGCCGGGACCGGCCTACGTACTCACGGGTGCGGGCGCAGCGTTCAGTGTCATTGCCGCCTGCCTGTGGCTGACGCGTGTGCAACCCGGGGACTGGCTGGAGCCGTTCACCGCGGCCGGGCGCATGACCCTGACCCTGTACGTGGGCCACATCCTGCTGGGCATGGGCACGCTGGAAAGCCTGGGCCTGCTCGATGGCAGCGCGTCGCTCGCATCGGTGCTGCTGTGGGCGATGCTGTTCCTGATGCTGGCGACGGGCGCGGCCTGGCTGTGGTCGTGGCAGTTCGCACGCGGCCCGCTGGAGATGGTGATGCGACGCATCGCAGGCTAGTTCTCTGGTCGCGGCGAGCTGATGTTGTGACGGACATGTCTGTGTCGCGGCGAATGCATCTGCGATAGTGGCAGCAGGCAATACTTTCCGCTTGCATCCATGTCATTCGCTTCGGCGCAGCATCTCGGCGAAGTCCTGCAACAATCCTATGGCATCACTGCCACCGCCGTGGTGCCACGCCCGGTGGGTGCCGACGCCAATGCCAGCGTGTATCGCGTCGATGCGCGGCACGGGCAGTGGTGGTTGAAATGCCGCACCTACCAGGTCGCCCCAGCGGTGTGGGACAGCCTGCATTGGCTGCGCGGCACGCTGGGTATCGATGAGATCGTTGCGCCGTGGCCAGCATTGACCGGCGGCGCATCGGTACAGCGGTGGGGGCTGCAGTTCACCCTGTTCCCTTATGTGGAAGGGCAGTCCGGATTCGAGGCGGCGTTGAGCCGCACGCAGTGGAAGCGGTTGGGCGAGGTACTGCGGCGCCTGCACGGCGCGCAACTGCCAGCGCAACTGCAGCAGGCGCTGCCGATCGTACGGCTGGAAACCGCGGCGCTGGAGACGGTCGGTCAATGGCTGGCCGGCGAAGGCCTGGCGGCCGCGAAGGACGGGCTGGGCCGCGCATTTGTTTCGGTATGGGACCAGCAGCATGCGCGCATCGCGGCGCTGCATGCGCAGGCACGGGGGCTGCTCGTGGCATTGCAGGACGTACCGGTAGATCTGTATCTATGTCACACCGACCTGCATGCCGGCAACCTGCTGATGGGCAATGACGGGGGCCTGCACCTGATCGATTGGGACGGCCTTTCGCTGGCCCCGCGCGAGCGCGACCTGATGTTCATTGGTGCGGCGGTTGGTGGGCGCTGGGGGCGCGAGAATCCGCTGGGCTTCGAGGAGGGCTACGGCAGCGACCGCGGCGATCCGCGCTGGATCGCCTGGTACCGGCATTGGCGCATCCTGCAGGACCTGATCGAGTTCCAGCAGGTGCTGTTGGGCAGCGATGGCGAGGAGCGTTCGCCGCAGTTGCGCCGGCAGTCGTTGCACTATCTGGGCGAGCAGTTCGCGCCGGGCAATGTGTTCGATGCGGCGGAGCGGGTGTATCGCGCACTGTAGATCCACGCCATGCGTGGATGAACCCTGCGCGCTCAGTCAACGGTGGAGGCGCGAAGAGCAGCCGAGCGTAGGCTCGGCTCTACAGAGGAGTGCAGCGTCATCCACGTGTGGCGTGGATCTACTCGGCGGGCTTGGCCGCTGCCGAGGCCGCTGCACTTGCGGCACGCCGCGACAGTACGGCTTCGCGGTGGGCGATGTAGGCGTTCGCGGCAAGGATGATGCCGGCACCGATGATCGTCCAGCGGTCCACCGTTTCGTTGAACAGCAGCCAGCCGAACAGCGTTACCAGTGGCAGCTGCAGGAAGCTGATCGGGGTCAGGGCGGAGACTTCGCCCAGCCGTAGCGCGCGGGTCCACAACAGCTGGCCGACGGTGCCGAGCACGCCGGTGGCCAGCAGCCACAGCCACGCCATGCCGGAGGGCCAGACCCAGACGAACAGTGCCGGGACCAGCGACAGCGGCACCCAGAACACGTAGGTGTAGAGCACCACGGTGTCAGCGCTGTCGACACGGGTCAGCTGCTTGATCTGGATCGCCACCAATGAGCTGAGCACGGCGGCTGCCACCGCTACCAGGCTGCCCGCGGTGAAGCCGGCGGTACCGGGGCGCACGATCACCAGCACACCGATGAATCCAACCACCACCGCAGCCCAGCGGCGTACACGCACGGTCTCGCCCAGCCACAGCACGGCGGCGATGGTGACGAACAACGGCGTGGAGTACGAGAGGGAAACCGCCTGCGCCAGTGGCAGATGGCCCAGTGCCCAGAATGCGCACAGCATCGAACCCAGGCCAATCGCACTGCGGACGAAATAACGCGGCAGCTGCTGCGTTTTCAGTGGTGCATGGCCGGGGCGCAGCAGCATCGGCAGCAACGCGAGCAGGCCAAAGGCATTGCGAAAGAACGCCACTTCCTGGGTTGGTACGTACCGGGTGGCGTAGCGGATGGCGACGGCCATCAGGCCGAATGCCATCGTGCTGCCGAGCATCAGCAGCGCCGCCCGCATCGGGGTGGCGCTGGGGGAGAGGGCGGGGGTGTTCACCACTGTGCGCCGAGCAGGCGGGGCTCCGGTTCGATCGGCACGCCGAACTTTTCCAGCACCGAGGCCGAGATGCGTCGCGCCAGCGCCAGCAGCTCAGCACCGGTGGCGTTGCCGTAATTGACCAGCACCAGCGCGTGGCTCGGCGCAACGCCGGCATCGCCTTCGCGGAAGCCCTTCCAGCCGCAGGACTCGATCATCCAGGCCGCAGAGACCTTGCGCTTGTCGTCCTGTTCGGCCGGGAACACCGGCAGCTCGGGGAAGTGCTGCAGCAGTACGTCCACCTGTTCCAGTGGCAGTACCGGGTTCTTGAAGAAGCTGCCGGCGTTGCCCAGCACATCCGGATCGGGCAGCTTGCGGCGGCGGATCGCGATCACCGCATTGGCCACGTCCACGGCACTGGGCAGCTCCACGCCCTGTGCCTGCAGTTCCTCACGGATGCCGGCGTAGTCCATGCGCAGGTCGTGCAGCAGCGGCAGCCTGAGCTCGATGGCGGTGATCAGGTAGCGATCGGGTTGCTGCTTGAACACGCTGTCGCGGTAGGCGAAGCCACACTGTTCGTTGTCCAGCCGCACCCAGGCCTGCTCCTGGCAGTCCCAGGCTTCAACGGCCTGGATGAACTCGCCGACCTGCGCGCCATAGGCACCGATGTTCTGAATCGGCGCGGCACCGGCCGTGCCGGGAATCAACGCCAGGTTCTCCAGGCCGGACAGGCCTTCCTGCAGCGACCACATCACCAGGCCATGCCAGGACACGCCAGCGCCGGCGCGGATCACCGCATGGTCGGCGCGGTGCTCCAGGAAGCTGATGTCCCGGTTGCCGAACACCAGCACGGTGCCAGGCAGGTCTTCGGCGATCAGTACGTTGCTGCCGCTGCCCAGCACCAGCAGCGGGCCGCTGGCCACCTCGGGCAGCGCCAGCACGTCCGGCAGCAGTGCGGCATCGTGCAGTTCCAGCAGCTGCGCGGCGCTGGCCTGCACGTGGAAGGTGTTCAGCGCCTGCAGCGGCGCATTGCGGGTGAGCGTCCAGCGCAGCGGGGCGTTGCCATCGACGGTATCCATGGGCGCGCTCACAGTGGGGCCACCGCGCCGCGGCTCGGCGCTTCGCGGCGGCGACGGATCGCCTCCACGCATTCGGAGACCAGCGCCGGGCCACGGAAGATCAGGCCGCTGTAGCACTGCACCAGCGCCGCGCCGGCGGCCATCTTGGCCACCGCATCGGCACCGGACAGGATGCCGCCGACACCGACCAGCGGGACCGATTCGGGCAGGCGCGAACGCAGGCGGCGCAGCACCAGCGTGGACTGCTCCAGCACCGGCGCACCGGACAGGCCGCCGGCCTCGTTGGCCAGTGGATCGCCTGCCACCTTGCTGTGGTCGATGGTGGTGTTGGTGGCGATCACGCCGTCCACCTGCAGCTCGCCGAGCACGCGGGCGGCGGCATCGATGTCGCGCTCGCTCAGGTCCGGCGCCACCTTCACCAGCATCGGGACGCGGCGGCCATGCTGCGCGGCCAGTGCTTCCTGGCGGTCGCGCAACTGGCTGACCAGCTGGCGCAGCGCGGTTTCCTCCTGCAGTTCACGCAGGCCGGCAGTGTTGGGCGAGGAGATGTTGACGGTGATGTAGTCGGCCAGCGGATAGACCTTGTCCAGGCAGGCGATGTAATCGTCCACGGCCTGTTCGTTGGGCGTGTCCTTGTTCTTGCCGATGTTGATGCCGAGCAGGCCGCGGCGGTTGCGCGCGCGCTCGACATTGCGCACCAGCGCGTCCACGCCCGCATTGTTGAAGCCCATGCGGTTGATGATTGCGTTGTGCGCTGGCAGCCGGAACAGGCGCGGCTGCGGATTGCCGGCCTGCGGACGCGGGGTGATGGTGCCGATCTCGACGAAGCCGAAACCCAGCGCGAACAATGCATCGATGTGCTCGCCATTCTTGTCCAGGCCGGCGGCCAGGCCGACCGGATTGGGGAAGGTCAACCCGAACACGGTGCTCGGCATCGGCGCGATGCGTGCGGCCAGCAGCGGCGTGGTGCCGGTGCGATAGGCCAGGTCCAGTGCGGACAGGCCGAGGCCGTGGGCGCGCTCGGCGTCGAGCGAGAACAGGAAGGGGCGGGCAAGCGAATACATGCGTCGGTTCAGTCCAGCGTGCCGAGGAAGGCTCGGGTTCGATATTCAAAAGCAACCTGGCCGTCGACCGCGTGGGCGGCGAACAGGTCCTGCAGGGCGGCGATCATCGGCGCATGGCGCGGATGACCGGCTTGGGGTGCGTAGGAGGAGGACAGCAGGCGCCCGCGCAGGGCGTCGAAATCCAGATGTTGCACGTTCGGCAGCTCCACCATGCCGCGCAGACCGGGGCCGAACCACGCCTGCATGGTGGCGTCGTCCTGGTAGCGCTCGGCAACGGCGGTGTAGTCGGTGCCGTAGTCCAGCAGCAGCTGCTCGTAGCCGATCAGGAACGGGCTGGCATCGAGCAGGCGCGAGTTCCAGTAGATCAGTGCCAGGCCACCCGGGCGCAGGATGCGCTGCCACTCGGCGCGCACCGCCACGGTGTCGAACCAGTGGAAGGCCTGCGCGACGCTGACCAGATCGATGCTGGCATCGTTCAGTGTGGTGGCCTCGGCGCGGCCGTCCACCGCACGGAACTGCGTGTACTGCGGTGCCAGCCATTCCTCGGCCGCGCCCCGCATGGCGGCGTTGGGTTCAACCGCGACTACTGGATGGCCGCTGGCCAGGAACACGCGACTGGAAATACCGGTGCCGGCGCCGATGTCGGCGACCACGGCCTCGTGGCTGACGCCCATCGGGCCATGCAGCCACTCCAACAGGGCGGGCGGGTAATCGGGCCGGTAGCGGACGTAGTCGGCGACGCGGCTGCTGAAGCGTTCAGTGCTGTCGGAGGCAGTCATGGCGTCACTTCGACACTGCCGCCAGCCACGCCAGGCCGCCGAAGAACAGGATGAAGACCAGGATGGCGGCGATCACGGCGCCGACCATCACCCAGCCCAGCACCAGGCCGGTGACGGCCATGCCATCGCCTTCCAGTTCAAGCGGGCGGCGGCGGATCTCGGCGCGGGCCATGTGGCCGGTGATGATGGCCACGATGCTGGCCACGAAGGGCAGGACGGTCCAGCTGGCGATGCCCATGACCAGGCTGACCACGGCCAGGGCGCTTGTCTGTCGGGGTGCCACGCTCATCGGGGTCCTCCTTGGCAGTGTGCACATGATAGTGCCTCTGCCCGGGCAATCCCATGGGCAGTGCCCTGTAGAGCCGAGCCCATGCTCGGCTGCCCCCTTGGGCTGATGCGGGATCGACCGCGTCTTGCGTGCAAGCCGAGCATGGGCTCGTCTCTACAGATTCAGCCCATCAACACCTGGCCGCCATCCACGTTGAGCACATGACCGGTGATCCAGCGCGCCAGCGGCGAGCACAGGAACAGGGCAGCGTCGGCGATCTCGCGCGGGTGGCCGAAGCGGCCGAACGGGATCTTCGCCAGGGTGCCGTGGTACAGGGCGGGGTCTTCGGTGCGGCGGCGGTCCCACAGGCCGTCATCGAACTCGATCGAGCCCGGGGCGATGGCATTGACCCGGATCCGGTCCTTGGCCAGCGCCAGTGCCTGCGAGGTGGTGTAGTGCGACAGCGCGGCCTTGGCGGCAGCGTAGGGCGCGCCACAGGGACGCGGCTGCTGGGCGGCGATCGAGGACAGGTTGAGGATGCAGGCATCGCTGGATGCGCGCAGCCACGGCAGTGCCAGGCGCGAGGCCCGTACCGCCGCCATCAGGTCGATCTGCAGGCTGGCGGCCCAGCCGCCCTCGTCATCGGCCATGCCATAGCCGGTGGCGTTGTTGACCAGCACGTCGATGCCGCCGAGTGTATCGGCGGCAGCCTGCAGCCAGGCCTGGATCTGGTTGGCCTCGCCCAGATCGGCAGGAAACGTGTGCAACTCGACGCCCTGTACCTTTGCATCGGCACGCAGGGCATCCAGGCCGGCCTGGCCGCGGGCGCAGACCGAGACCCGCGCACCGGCGCCGGCAAATGCCAGCGCCATCTCACGGCCAATGCCCTTGCTGCCACCGGCGATGAGCACGCGGCGGCCGGTGAAATCAATCACCGGCTTGCCACGCTGTAGCGCCGAGCCATGCTCGGCTGCATTTCCTGCGGTGTTCATTGCACATCCTGCCGAGCATGGCCCGGCACTACAGAAAGCGTTACAGGTCGAACTTGATGCCCTGGGCCAGCGGCAGCGAATCCGAATAGTTGATGGTGTTGGTCTGGCGGCGCATGTAGACCTTCCACGCATCCGAACCGGATTCGCGGCCACCGCCGGTGTCCTTCTCGCCACCGAAGGCGCCGCCGATCTCCGCACCGGACGTGCCGATGTTGACGTTGGCGATGCCGCAGTCGCTGCCGGCGGCCGACAGGAACTTCTCGGCGGTCTTCAGGTTCTGGGTGAAGATCGAGGACGACAGGCCCTGCGGCACGCCGTTCTGCATGTCGATGGCTTCGTCGATGCTGTCGTACGGCATCACGTACAGGATCGGCGCGAAGGTCTCGTGCTGGACCACGGCGTCGCTGTTCTTCAGGCCAGAGACGATGGCGGGCAGTACGAAGTTACCCGGTCGGTCGATGCGGGTGCCGCCGGTTTCGATGGTGCCGCCGGCGGCCTTGGCCTGGGCGATGGCATCGAGGAACTGCTGTACGGCGCCTTCGCTGTTCAGCGGGCCCATCAGGTTGGCGGCATCGGTCGGGTCGCCGATCTTGCCTTCCACCTGCCTGTAGGCCTTGACCAGGGTGGCCAGTACGTCGGCGTAGATCGAGCGGTGCACGATCAGGCGGCGGGTGGTGGTGCAGCGCTGGCCGGCGGTGCCGACCGCACCGAACACGATGCCCGGCACGGCCAGCTTCAGGTCGGCGGTTTCGTCCAGGATGATGGCGTTGTTGCCGCCCAGTTCCAGCAGGCAGCGGCCAAGGCGGCGCGCGACCTTCTCGTTGACGGTGCGGCCGACCTGGGTCGAGCCGGTGAAGCTGATCAGCGGCACGCGGCGGTCATCGACCATCTTTTCCGACAGCGCGGTGCCGGCATCGTTGATCAGGAAGAAGATGTCCGGGAAGCCGGCCTCGCGCAGTGCCTCGTTGCAGATCTTCAGCGAGGCGATGGCGGTCAGCGGGGTCTTGTTGGACGGCTTCCAGATGCACACGTCGCCACAGATGGCGGCCAGGAACGAGTTCCAGCTCCACACCGCGACCGGGAAGTTGAAGGCCGAGATGATGCCGACCAGGCCCAGCGGGTGGTACTGCTCGTACATGCGGTGGCCGGGGCGCTCGGAATGCATGGTGTAGCCGTACAGCATGCGGCTCTGGCCCACCGCGAAATCGGCGATGTCGATCATCTCCTGCACTTCGCCGTCGCCTTCCGGCTTGCTCTTGCCCATTTCCAGGGCGACCAGCGAACCCAGCGCATCCTTGTGCCTGCGCAGCGCTTCGCCGCACAGGCGCACGGCCTCACCGCGGCGCGGGGCAGGCGTGGTGCGCCAGACCTTGAAGGCTTCCTGCGCGCGGGCGACGACGGTCTCGTACTCGGCCTCGGTGGTCGCGCGGACCTGTGCGATCGGCTCGCCGGTGGTCGGGTTGACCGGGGTGATCAGCTCACCGCTGGTCGCGCTCGACCACTCCCCGTTGCCCAGGTACGTGCCAGCGTTGATCGCGTCCAGGCCAAGGGACTTGAGCAGCTCGGAAGACATGCAGACTCCTGTGTTTCGTTACGTTGTTTGGCGCCATCGCGGGCAGGTGGGGGGCGCGATGAACAGAACCGCCGATGGTAGCAGAGGGTGGTGGTTAGGCTTTGGTGCGGTGCGGGGTGGGTGGGGCCGCACCGATAGGCCATCTCTGGACGGGGTGCCTGTTCAGGCAGGCAGGGCCTCGTCCAGGCTGCGCGCGGTGTCAGGAATGGCTGGCTGCGGCGACCATGCGGGCGGGTTGCGATGCCACTGCCAGGCGCTGTCGATGATCGGCGCCAGCTCGGTCCATATGGGTCGCCAACCCAGCAGTTGCCGAGCGCGGGTGGAGGAGGCGACCAGGCTGGCTGGATCGCCCGGCCGGCGGTCCGCCAACTCGAATGGAATGCTTCGCCCGCTCACCTCTGCGGCAGCGGCGATGACCTCGCGGACAGAGAAGCCCCGACCATTGCCCAGGTTGAAGGCGTGCGCGCCGGGCGTGTGCTCCATGTACCCAAGAGCCAGTGCGTGTGCCTGGGCCAGGTCCTGCACGTGTACATAGTCGCGCACGCAGGTGCCGTCGGGCGTTGCGTAGTCATCGCCGAACACCTTCATGGCGTTGCCGATGCCCAATGCGGCACGCAGGACATTGGGGATCAGGTGGGTTTCGCAGGCATGCGCCTCGCCGATGCCGTGGTCGGGCAGGGCGCCTGCGGCATTGAAGTAGCGCAGGCAGGTCGAACGCAGGCCGTAGGCGGTGGCTGCGTCAGCGAGGATCCGCTCTGCCATCAGCTTGCTGGCGCCATAGGGGTTGATGGGCGCCTTGGGGTGGTCCTCATCGATCACGTCCGACTGCGGATTGCCGAATACCGCAGCGGTTGAAGAGAACACGATGCGATCGATGTCGTGGCGGCGCATGGCCTCCAGCAGGTTGAGTGTGCCAGTGATGTTGTTGGCGTAGTAGGTGTAAGGAGCGGAAACCGATTCGCCCACCAGCGAACGTGCGGCGAAGTGCATCACGGCGTCAAAGTGACGGCCTTGGAGGGCGCGCTCGAGTGTTTCGGGGGCCAGCAGATCGGCTTCCAGCAGTTCACCCCAGCGGACGGCGTCGCGGTGACCGGTGGACAGGTTGTCGAGCACGGTTACGGAGTGGCCGGCTTCGGCCAGGTACTGGGCCATGTGGCTGCCGATGTAGCCGGCGCCGCCGCAGATGAGAACCTTCATATTCTTCCCTAAAGGCTAATTGGATCAGGCTTCCTTGCGGATCTTTGCCTGGATGAAAGACGAGAGCTCTTCCCTGAATCGATCAGGCCCAAACTTCTCAGCCCTGGCACGGCATGCGGTAGCCGAAATGGGCCTTGGACGCGCCTCAAAACGAGCGATAGCATCATTGATCGCTTCAACGGATTGCTCGTGGAAAAACAATCCCGTGGCCACGTCGGGGTCGTCACTTTCTACAACTGTCTCGAGCGCGCCTCCTTTTGCAAATGCGATGACGGGAGTTCCGGAGGCCATCGCCTCAAGCGGGACGATGCCGAAATCCTCTACGCCAGGAAACACCAAAGCTCTCGCATTGGCCAAGTGCTCCTTCAGTGCAGGGAACGGTTGCCGCCCAAGAACGATGACTCGATCCGTTGCGCGTGCCTGCAAAGCTGCCAGCTGCTCGCCTTCGCCGATGATGACCAAACGCTTCCCGCTGCGTAGGAATGCATCCATAACCAAGTCCGCCTTCTTATAAGCAGTCAATTGGCCTAGGAGGAGATAATAGTCCTGCTTCTCGGCGCGGGCTTCAAAGTCATCCACCTCAACTGGAGGGCGAATCACCTCAGCGCTTCGCCGGTAGCACTTGTCTATACGGCGTGCGATGAAATTCGAATTTGCAATGAAGTGATCAACGCGAGAGGCTGAGACGGAGTCGGAGATGCGCATGTAGTGCATCAGCGGTCGCATCACCAGTCTGGTCAGCCATCCAGCATCCGCGAGGTATAGCCGATACATGTCCCAGACATACCGCATTGGGCTATGGCAATAGCAGATGTGCACTGCATCAGGATGCGTTATGACGTTCTTCGCGGGCCCGGACTCGCTCGAGATGATGAGATCGTATTCGGTAAGATCCAGCTGCTCCAAAGCAATGGGCATGAATGGAAGATACTTCTGATAGCGCTTTCGAGCCCAAGGTAGTCTGGATACAAAAGTTTTCTGCACCCGATGGCCGGCAAGATACTTATGCTCTATCTCCGGTGTTGCGACGTGCGTGAATATGTCGGCGTCCGGATAGAGCTTGAGTAGTTGCTCAATTACCTTCTCGCCGCCACGCCATGTAACGAACCAGTAGTGAATGATCGCTACTTTCATGCTTTCAGTACTTTCTTGTAAATGGTGGCGGTCTCCGTCGCGACGGCCTTTGATGAAAACTCACGCGTCTGCGAGTGAAGAGCCTGCTTCGAGAGTTCATTCCTGAGTGATTCCCCATATGCAACGCGCTGCAATGCATCGGAGGCTGATTCGACATCTCCCAGTGAGTAGAGAAGTCCTACGCCATGGGTACGGACAAGCTCGACATGGCCAGTCACGTTCGAAAGAACAGAAGGAATGCCCAGAGACATTGCCTCCAGTACTGCCAAAGGAAGGCCCTCCCAGCGCGAAGTTGAGAGATAGACATCTGCAGCCGCCAAACAATCCAGAGGACTATCAACCTGGCCGAGAAATCTGATATTGCACACTCCCTCTGATGTGGCGCGCTCTTCCAGTCTCGGCGAGTCGGCGCCGGCGCCGATCCAGATGAAATGCATTTCCGGAAGAGCTTTTGCAATGGCGTATGCTTCCGGCATGTTCTTCTGATAATCGAATCGACTGACGGTGACGACGATGGGCTTACTGTCCTGTACGCCCAACTTTCGGCGCGCTCGGTTGCGCATGTCGTTGATTTCACTTGGTTCGTGGCTTGTCACACCATTGGGTATTACGGTCGATGGCCGCTTTCGCCACAACCCCATCATCTGCGCCTGCGCTCTTTCTTCGTCTGATACGTGAATTACGTGGTTCACCCAGAGTGAACTCACATTCTCATAAATGCTATAGAGCTTTCTGCTGATTCGGCCGTATTCTCCGACGTGAATTCCGTGCGCGGTATGAATGCCTGGAATCCTCGCCATTGCGGAAATAAATCGGGCATACAGTCCCGCGCCCTTGCCATGTGCGTGCACAATGTCAATTCCTTCGCGGCGCGCATACCTAGCCAAGCGCCAGGCCTGACGAAAATCGAACTTTCTGTGGGGAATGCGGAACATTCGGCCACCAGCAATTTCGTTGAATCGGGCCCAATAGGGCTTGTCATCAGGGCAGGCCACGTATGGCATGATCCAGTCCGCGCCGTCACGCATAAGCAATTCCAAATGCCGTGGCCCGCCGCCGTGGTCGGCGCGGGCCGTGATCATCAGAACCTTGATTGATGAGAGGTCGGGAGTATTCATGGCGCATCTGGCAGAGGGGGGGGCAGCTTGTTGGTGCGTAGCTGGTTGGCTGAACGCTGCGTTCCCGCCTCAGCTATTGATGTGCTTGACTCGTATTTTCATCTGGAAGCGAAAATGGTGCCCGATCTTGGTGTGGAAATCACCATTCCGAGAATTAGGGCGAGAAGCGGGTCTTCAATGATATTAACAACGATACCGTATAGAAGAATAAATACCGTTAGACTATATACTAAATTTCCTTGCGCTGGATCTGCAAGAGCCGCTATTGCTCTCCTCGTAAGAAGGATGAGTAGCATGATTGCAAGGGGTACTCCGGCGGTGACTGTGAGATAGACGAAGATGTTGTCTCCGGGCAAATAGTTGGCTGGCTCAAAGTACATTTGGGCAGCTCCAATGCCTCCAATTGATCGACCAAAAATCCACTCTAAGGGGGCGTGAATGAGTGAAAATGAGTCAGGCCACATCCAGGTCAGGCGGTCTCCAAAGCTCGCAAATAGAACTGCATCAGTGAAGTTCTCAATCTTTGAATCATAGTCAATAAAAAAGGTCGAAACTGGGGCAAGAATCGCAACGGTGGCGATTGCCCAAGCAATGATCTTCCAGGCTATCCGGATGAATCTGCGTGCGAAAGGAATGTGTCTGCTGAGAAAGAAGATGGAAAGAACTGCCCAAGCCCCAGCAGGGCCTTTGGATGTCGTCAAAAAGATCGCGTATCCCGCGAGAAGCCAGATGGAGAGCTTAAGCCATACACGGCCCTGAGTAGCGACGATCCAGATGCCGAAAACGAGAATTTGCGCGGCAGCGCTGAAGGATGCTCTGGAAAATCCGGCATATCGCTCAATGCCAAACGCGGTCCATTGTCTCGATATCTCAACGCTCGCCTCGCCTAAATCAAGTCGCATGCCCTCCCATGGAAATTCCAATGACGTATCTAGAAATATTCCGGTTGTTGCTGAGAAGAATAGAAATAGTATGGGGGTTCTGAAGCGCTGTGCATTGCCGAGGACGTCTTGCGAGACGATCATTCCAAACGCAAGTGGCGTGAGAATCCAAAGTCCAAATGTTACCTGGTTTACTGAGCCTATGCTTAAAACCCCATAGATAAAAGCGATTGCAATCAAAATAAAGGCAAGTGTAGACCTTCTGGTCAGGCGCCTTCCACTGCTAAGTAGTAATGGAATGGTTAGAAAAAGTACTAACTTCGGCAAGTAAATGAGCGCGGGTAAGCCTGCGGAGTCTAGTGCAAGCCTGAATGGAGCCTCAAATACAAGTGAAGTCAGAAATAAGATTGCAGCGAAACTCGCAATGCTTCCAATTTTTGCCCCTTGCCGCTTCTTCTGATCGAAGTTCGGCGCTGCCGTAAGCTCGTTCATGCTGATTGCTTATTGGTAAGCAGGGACTGATAGATGCTCACATATCGCGCGGCCCAACTTGGGACATCAATAAATGGGTGTGAGCTCAATTTGGCTTGGGTGCTCATCATAGAGAGTATCTCGGAATTCTCCGCCATTGCTTTTATCGCAGTCACGAGCTCGGTCTTGCTAGTCGGATCGTAAAGGAGGCCGTTCACTTCATGGTGAATCATTTCGGGGATGCCGCCCCTCCTTGACCCAATCACGGGCTTTCCGAATGCAAATGCTTCGGCCACCACCATTCCAAGTGGCTCGTTCCACAACGAAGGAACTATAAGTGCGTCAATAAATGGATAAAAATCTCTCGGATTGGTTCTGCCAATAAATATAATGCGATCATCGGATGCTCGGCTCTTGAGGTTTTCAATGTAATCGGGTTCCCCGGTTCCGCCGATCACAAGTTTGATTTTATCATTAGGGTATCCAGTGAAAGAGTCTATTAGATTCTCAATTCCCTTTGCTGAGTCAAGTCTTCCAATGAACCCGAATACAACTTCGTCCCTGGGCGGGGCTTTCGCATCAATCCCTAGAGGGCGAGGGTCGCGAGCATTGTGAATAACATGCTTGCTCGCCACGCGGGAGAATCTGCCGAGTTCGATATGCCGTTGCAGGATGTACTGGCTTACGCCTACTACCGCAGAGACATAGTTGCTGTCTTCCGCATGGTAATTTCTTAGGATCAAACATTTCCCGCATGGTGTATGGCAGTTTATTCCGTTGGAAAACATCGCGCTGTTTGCGCAGACGGAATAATGGTCATGCAGAACCTGTACGATTGGGATCCCGTATTTTCGAATTGTTTGCCAAGCTAGTCCCGACCAGCCTGGTAGATTATGAACTGAGGCGATGTCTGGCTTCTCGATCTCCAGAACCCGGCGGATATGGCGTTGCATCAGCGGGTTGCGATAATCAATCCCATGCCACATCATTTTGGTGGCCTGTGAGCGCTTCTTCTTGTTTCCGGGCCAGTAAATATTCGCTAAGCCTGCCTTCCAAATCGTTATTCCGTCTCGCTGAGACTTGTGGAGTCCGCTTGTGGGGGATGTCGAAAGAATTACGCAATCGTGACCCGCCGCCACAAGTCCGCGCACTAGCGTCCATAGAGTGAATTCGGTGCCTCCGCCGTCCGACGGGTCATCAAAGGTATTAATGAATATAATTTTCACAAGCTATATTTTCCACTCTTCCCAAGTTTGCCAGCCAATCCGTCAGCAATGGCGCGTTTGAGAATTGAATGTCGCTGTTGGGCGCCAAGCCGAACAGACATTGCTGAGAGAATTAGCAGGTATACAGCACGATTGAGTGCCTTCATTGTCCTGCTGCCGCCCATTGAATGGTTGAAAAAGAACGTAGAGTTCCGCGCCGCGTAGTAGGCCCTGGCGTCGCCCGGTCCCATGAGTAGTGCCGCCATCGACGAGCCGAAGTCTTCCTTTACGTTCCATGACGACTCGATGTCTTCCATTTTTGCGTCCGGAACAAGTAGGATTCTTCCTCCTGTAGCAGTTATACGATAAGACCATTCGCTATCATCCGCGTAAAGGATGAAATCCTCTCGTGGGAAGCCGATCTTTATAAGATCGTTGAGTCTGATCAACATTCCGCTATAGGGTGCGTAGTCTAGTCGCACGGGATCTACCCCAGGCTCGCGCCTTTCCAGGGCCCCTAGCTTGGATCTCCGCCAAATCTTTCGGGGTAGGTCAAATACGTGGAATCCGAGGAAGCTGGATTTTCGATGATTTATCTCGCCCGTTGGGGCATTTGTTGCTATTAGCGGCTGGTGCTCGGGACGGTAGGCCAGCATCGCAGTTATGCCGTCGCATTTCGGCGCCTCCAGCTTATGTCTACTAAGTAGCGCAGCAAGACATCCTTCACTTGGAACGTTATCGTCGTCAAGGATCCATGCAAATTCTGCATTCATCTGGCAGGCCGCCCGCATTCCGGCTGAGAAGCCTCCGGCACTCCCCACATTCGAGGGAAGGCTTATGACGGTTATCGGAGGGAGCTCCGGCAGCTGTTCTAGTCCCCTAACGTCCCAATCGGAGCCATTGTCGACGACCACGATGGCATGGACGCGCTCACGAGATGCTGCTTGTAGGGTCTGCATCAGGAGCGCTCTGCGCGACGCGTAAGTAACAGTTACCGCAATTACTTTAGAATGTTCATCGGAGAGAGGATGCATCATGAGCTGGCAGCTTGGCCTTTGTGTTGAGAGCCCCAGAGGGCATTTGCAATGTCGGGGTGCTGCTTGCGGATTCCGACTACTCTGATCCCGGCCACGAGGAACTCACTCCAGACCGCCAGAATGCATACTCCAACCGCGCTGAGCGAAAGTGCTGCAGGATACAGTAGTGCCAAGTGCAGTAGGGCTGGTATTAATATGCTGACAACAAGCAACCGACTCGCTTTGAACTGAACAAGTACCTGTGACCCCAGTACGTTGTTAATCGCGATTAGGAGTGGGATAAATGACATGATCTTTATTAAGTTTCCTGCTGCTTGGAATTCAGGGCCGAAGAGCAGTTTTGAAATATGTTCTGAGAATAAGAATATTGCCAGGCTGGCCGCGAAAATTGCGGCGGACTGTATTCTTATAAGCTTTCGAAGAAGAAGAAGGGCTTTGCTTCTTGACTGCAAAAGCGTAGCTGCAATGTGTGGATAGACTGCTTGGGAGATTGGAGAGATTAAACTTTGAACTGCTTTGATGAATTTCTCCGCGGCCGCGTATTGCCCGACAAGCATTGGTGGGGCGACAAGGGCGAGAAATATGACGTTGCTTCCTGTGTATAGTATGCCGCCCGCTGTGGCAAGGAATACATGCCATCCATCCCTGAGTTCACCAATGACCTGATGAAGTGCAGGTAGCCTCGGTGAAACTTTTAAGTCTCTGGGGAGAACTACAAAAGAGATTAGCGCCGCCAATATTGTGGCAGCGCCCTGTAGTCCCACGGCGATACGAAAATCCTGAGGATCTTGTACAAGTGCAAATATTGATGCAGTAGTGGTCAGGCGGGCTGCTATCATTATCAGCGAGACCTGTTTCATTTTCTGCAGTCCTTGGAATAGCCATAGTGGGAACATTAGCGTTCCTAGGACTGCTGTGTACGAAGCTAGGATCAATACATAATCACCTTCAAGTCCGGGAGTGATCGTCGCGGCCAAGGTCATTGCCAGGAGTGAAATCGCTGCCAAAATCAGTTTTGCCGCATATACGTTTGCGGCCAGTTGGGATATCTCATCGATATTTCCCCTTGCCTCTACCACTTTCTTTGTTGCGCTAAGATTGAAACCGTAGTCGGTCAGGATCACAAAATAGACGGCGATCGCTTGCGCTACCGCAGCTTTGCCGAAATTTTCTGGCCCGAGGGTTCTTGTCAGGTATGGAATGGTCAGTAGCGGGAGTGCGTAGTTTGCTCCCTGAAGTGCGAAGAGCGAGACAATGTTCTCGCTGAGCTTTGACCTAATTTTCATTCTGATAGTCGGGTGCGTTCTGTTCCGTTTTCATCCGCGATCCAATATTTAGCGGAAAGTTTGTGCGAGGTTGGGTGTTTTCTAATAGGCGTTCTTGTTGACGAACCCTTTGAATATAGTCATGAAGACAATCTTCAGATCAAACGCAAGCGACCAGTTCTCAATGTAGAAAAGGTCACATTCGATGCGCTTGTGAAGATCGGTAGAGCCTCGCCAGCCGTTGACCTGTGCCCAGCCGGTGATGCCCGCCTTCACCATGTGTTTTTTCATGTAGGACGGAATTTCGTGCTTGAACTTGTGCACGAACACCGGCCGCTCCGGCCGCGGTCCAACGATCGACATGTCGCCCAGCAGGACGTTGATGAACTGTGGTAGTTCGTCCAGGCTGGTCTTGCGAAGGAAACTGCCCACACGGGTAGCGCGATTCTCGCCGGCCTTCGCCCACACTGCGCCAGAGGCGCCCTCGGCGTCGACCGGCATCGAGCGGAACTTCAGCATCCAGAACGTCTTGTTGTTCCAGCTCATCCGCTCCTGCCGATAGAAGATCGGGCCTGGGGAGCTCAGCTTCACCGCCACCGCAATCGCGAGCATGATCGGTGAGATCATGAGCAGGATGAGGCCGGCAAGAATACGGTCTTCCAGGGCCTTGATCAGGCGGGCGCCGCCCTGAAGGGGGGTCTGCTGAAGATTGATGACGGGAAGGCCCGCGACCTGCTCGACGGAGTGGTTCAGCAGGTGCAGCCCGAACATGTCAGGCACGAACTTGATATCGGCAGTGGAATGCTGCAACTGATTCAGGGCAGTTGCGATGTTGTCTTCGTCGCGCATCGGAAGGGCAATCCACACCTGATCGATATGATTGGCCTCCACGTACGTGCCGAGCCCATCCAGTTCCCCCAGCTTGCTTGCATGCTGCACGCTGCCGCGGTCAGAGGGGGTTCCGAACCAGCCGCGCACCTCAATTCCTGCCCAGGATGCCGACCTCAGGGAGTTGACGATGTGCTGCGAATCGGTCGTGGCGCCCACGATGACAGCGCTCCGCAAGTCTGCGCCCCGGGCCCGGATCCAGCCGGCGATGCCGCGAACGCCAATGCGGAGTGCAATTACGCCCGCCAGGCTCATGCCAAACCACGAGGCGAGCCATATGCGTGAAAGCTCATCGGTTACCTGGATCGCGGTCGAGTAGGCGAGAAGGCCTCCGAAGATCACGGCGAACTTCATCAGGACCTTGCCGAACTCGGCGAGCAGCCCGCGCCCACGCCAGCTCTCGTACAATGACGAGGATCCAAGGACGAGAAGTGCGAAGAGAACGGTGATGGAGACCAGGCGGGCATAGTTCATCGGCATGTGCAGATCGCCGAACCTCATCGCATAGGCCGCCAGTGCAGCGGCCACCAGGATGAGAGGATCCCCGATTCTCAGCGCCAGGCTGAGCGCAGGAGCAAATCTGTTTCCTGAAGCGTTCCAGAGCCTAGCGTGGTGCCGTGCAGGCATATAAGACATGTCGATTTCTTCCTTGTAGAGGATCCGTGCATCCAGCAATCGCCTCGCTGCCCGGCGGGCTGGCGGCGCCAATCCGGCCGTCAGTCCAACCCGTTAGCTGTTACAATCGATCACAGGATGATAACAGAACCTTCACCAAGACGTGACCTGCGTCCGGATTCCCGGGGTTAGGGCCAGGGGCGCCTCCTCATCGGCCTGGTAGGGCTGGGTTCAGTTACACCCTCATGTCAGGTATGCTGCTTGGCTAACTTTCGTATGCGAAGCGTTGGTGACTGACGTTATGCACCTCACGTCGCCCCGCCAGAGGATTGGCCCATGTTCAACAAGGTGCTGTTGGTCTGCATCGGAAACATCTGTCGAAGCCCGACCGCAGAAGTGCTCATGCGGCACCAACTCAGGGATCGCACAGGGGTAGATGTCTCTTCCGCAGGGCTTCAGGCATTGGTCGGTCGGCCGATAGATGAGACCGCGGGAGAGCTGCTTCGGGAGAAGGGGCATGATCCGAGCGCCCACCGAGGGCGTCTGGCGACGCCATCCGTGCTGGCGGCGGCTGACCTGGTGCTGGTGATGGAGCAGTCCCACGTGGCGCGAATCGCCCGCGAGGTTCCTCAGGTAAGCGGCAAGACATTCCTGTTGGGGCATTGGGATGGAAGGGTGGAGATCCCCGACCCCTACCGCCAGCAGAGGATCGCGTTCGAACACGTTTACGGTTTGATCGAGCAGGGCGTTGCCCGCTGGGCCAGCCACATCAAGTAATTGCCGCACTGGTGCGGTTTTTTCACGAAACGGAAGCTATGACCAAGGAAACCAGTGCGCGGCCCACCCGCGAAGACGACGAGATTGATCTGCGGGATCTGCTGGGCGTTCTGATTGACCGCAAGTGGTGGATCCTGGGAACAACCTTCCTGTTCGCGATGGTTGGCGCCGCCTACGCGATCCTGACGCCGCCGGTGTATCGGGCAGAGGCCACGGTGCAGGTTGAGTCGAAGATGCCGACCATTCCGGGTCTTGCAGATCTGACCTCTCTTGGCGGCGGCGGCAGTACCGCGTCCACCACTGAGGTTGCGCTGCTGACCTCGCGCACGATCGTCGGTACCGCAGTCGACAAGATGCAGCTTGAGACGGTCATCGAGCCCCGGCGTTTCCCATTGGTGGGAGGGCTGATTGCACGTCGTTTCTCGGGTGAGACCAAGGGGGAAGTGGCGGCTCCGGTTCTGGGGCTTTCCAGCTATGGCTGGGGCGGCGATGAGCTGAAGATCCATCGCCTGGATGTTCCGGCACGGCTGCTCGACGAGCCGATGATGCTTGTTGCAGGTGACAAGGCTGGGGAGTACTCGCTGCTTGATGACGAGGGCGAAACCATTCTTGCCGGCAAGATCGGCATGCCCGCCGAGGCGCGCGGGATCAAGATTGAAGTCGCGAGCTTGAATGCCAATCCGGGCATGCGCTTCACGCTGACCAAGCAGCGTCGCCTCGATGTCATCGCCGGGCTGCAGGAAGACATCCGCGCGTCCGAACAGGGCAAGGACTCGGGCATCCTTCGCCTCAGCTATGAAGACACCGATGCGGATCGTGCGCAGGCGCTGGTGCAGAACATTGCTGAAGCCTACGTCCGGCAGAACGTCGACCGCGGCTCTGCCGAGGCCGCGACGCAGCTTGCCTTCGTGAAGGATCAGCTCCCAACCGTGCGCAAGCAGGTGGAGGACGCGCAGGCGGCAATGGCGGCTTATCAGTCCCGTTCGAATTCCGTCGACATTACGATGCAGACCAAGGGTCTGCTCGAGCAGGAGGTCGCCGTTGAGGCCAGCATCCAGCAGCTGCGCCTGAAGCAGGCGGAGATGGATCGCAGCTTCACGCGCGAGCATCCGGCCTACCGTGCGATGCTGAACCAGATCGGCGAGCTTGAGGCACGCAAGAGTGGATTCCGTCGTGAAGTGAGCGCGCTGCCTGATACGCAGCAGGAACTGCTGCGACATACCCGTGATCTGCAGGTCAGCAACGAGCTGTACACCGCGCTGTTGAACCAGGCGCAGCAGTTGGATGTTGCGCGGGCCGGTACGGTTGGCAATGTCCGGATCGTTGATGATGCGATCGTTGATATCAGCAAGCCGGTGAAGCCTCGCAAGCCGCTGATTGTTCTTGTGTCGTTCCTGTTGGGCGCATTCCTGTCCACGGCCGCAGTTTTCCTGCTCCGCATGCTCAATCCTGGCGTGGAGGATCCGGCGCAGATCGAGGAACTGGGGTTGCCCGTGTATGCCGCCATTCCGCTCAGCAACTCGCGGAATCTTCTGAAGGTTCAGAAGGGCAAGGGTGGCAAGAAGCGCGTGGTGGCAGATGGCCGGTCCCACCTTCTGGCCGCTGCCGAGCCCGCCGACCTGGCGGTGGAGGCATTGCGCAGCCTCCGCACAAGCTTGCACTTTGCAATGCTTGAGGCCAAGAACAACATTCTGGCCATCTCGGGCCCGCGGCCCGGTGTCGGCAAGACCTTCATTTCGGCGAACCTGGCGGCTGTCGTCGCTCAGGCGGGCCAGAAGGTCCTTGTCGTCGACGTTGATATGCGAAAGGGTACCCTGCACAAGGTGCTGGGCGTGTCGCATTCCGGGGGCTTGTCTGACGTGCTGGCCGGCAAGGTGACGCTGCAGGATGCGATTCATGCCGTCCCGGGCCTGGAGAACATGCATTACATCACCCGCGGTGATATCCCGCCGAACCCGTCCGAGCTGCTGATGCACCCGCGCTTCCTGCAGCTGCTGGAGGGCCTGGCCAAGGAATACGACCTGGTGATCGTCGATACGCCGCCGATTCTTGCGGTCACCGACGCCGCAATTGTGGCCAACCACGCCGGCTCTACCCTGATGGTGACGCGATTCGGCGTGAACCAGCCGAAGGAGATCGAGCTGTCGATGAAGCGCTTCGAGCAGAATGGCGTGAAGGTGAAGGGCGCGATCTTCAATGCGGTGGAGAAGCGTGCCACGGGCTATTACAGCTATGGCTACTACGAGTACGCTTCAAGCGAGAAGTGATTGCTCCAAGGGGGTGAGCTGAAGGGCTTTCCCCTCCGAGAGAGGAAGGGTCGGTTGCATGTGCAACCGGCCCTTTCTTTTGGCTGTGGGGCACCAGGTCAGCGCAGGCAAACGAGAAGGGCCGGCTGCGCTGGCAGCCGGCCCTTCCTTGGTCTCTGTCGAGTGGGGTGGATGCCCGTCGTCAGTCGTCGATTCTGTCGAGATTGTCGAAGAAGAAGTCCGGATCCCGCTCTGAAGTCAGCTGGTACAGCGCATAGCTTCGGCTCAGGCGCGCGCCACCATCCCGATACAGCGGATTCCAAGCGAACGTCGCACGCGCACGGGTTGAGCGTGGCAGCAGGAAGTCGAAGGGAATCGAAATGAAGATGCCCTTGTCGAAGCTGCCTTCGCCAAAGTCCTTGGACGAAACATCGGTCTTGGTAGCGTATGCGCCCATGTTGACGCCATTGTCGAAGGCGCGCGCAACCGAGATCGTGGCACCCCAGTCCTTTGCCAGGTAGCGACCGGCGCTGATCATGCTGGTGATCTTGTGCTCATCGCCCCACTGATAATAGAAGCTGGCATGGCCGGTGGTGGTGCTGTAGTCGCGGAAGCTGAAGCGTTGATCGAAATCGCGCTGCTTCACCCAGTTCAGCTCGGCACCCACGGCCCAGCGCTCATTGAGGGGGCGGTAGAGGATCTCACCACCCACACCGCCGTACATGGCCTCGAACAGCCCGGCGTAGGCCGAGCCATACAGGTCTTTGCCCAGCTGATGATTGCTGGTGAACTGCAGGTTGGTCAGGGTCAGGTCTTCCGTAGTCAAGTACTTACGGATGTTCGTGCGGACCCGGGGCAGGTTGCTTGGGGCGTCGTAGCGGAAGCGGTCGTAGTTGTTGTACGCGTTGTAGCTGAGCGTTCCGCTCAGCCAGGTATTCCGCGTGAAGTGGAAATTGGCCGAGTAGGTGCCTGCGACCTGGAACAGGAAGAAGCCATCGGGACCACCGAGCTGCTGCTGGTATCCAATATTGAACGCGCCGTCGTAGCGTCGAAGTGGCGCCGCATAAAGGCTCTCACGGCGCTGCTGAGCAGGTGCTGCCTGCTCGATGTGGCCGGCCAGTTCGCTCAGCGGGGTACGATTGTCGAGGTAACTGTTGAAGGTGCTGCGCTCGATGCTGCTTTCCACGACGGGTACGCCCAGGCGGGTATTCTCGATCGTGAACCAGGTGGTATCGGATGGCAGTTCGGAATCCAGGATGCGCGCCGCGCGGCCAACTCCCTGCGCCGGGTAGTAGAACCGACGCTGTTCGCCGCTGACAATGACTTCCGATCCACGTCGGCTGATGCCCGTGACACGAAGGCCGGCGTTCTCTTCCAGGGTCCGGCTCAAGGCGGGCCAGTCGATGTCATCGATTGACTGCGCAGAGGGGGCCGCGGATGCTCGCGCAACTGGGGGCGGATCCAGCAGCTTGGGCGTGGATTTCGCTCGTGCCACATTGCCGCGCAGGGTAATGCCGAACATGGCTGTGTCGCCGCGCTCCCAGCCAAGATGCAGTTGCACGTTGGGATTCACGGCATAGCTCGCGCCCAGGTTGATCGGGCTCTTCTGCGTTTGATTGTTGTTCTGTGGTTCGCGCTTGTAGTCGTTGCCGTCGTACTCAAGCTTCAGCTGCAGGGGTTCCCAGGGGGTCTGGTACGCGATGCCGCCGAAGATGCCGACGGGACCGCGGAACATGCCCTTGCTGTTGAAGTTGCCAGTGCCCTGCGCGCGCGGGCGCTCTTCAAAGCGATCGCTGATCACCCGAAGTGGGTTCGAGAAATCGCCTCGATTGCCGATGTAGCCGGTGGCGAGGCCGAGGCTTGCATCGATGGGCCCGAATCGCTTGCTTGCAACCAGATACTCACTGGAGAACAGGCCAGTACCGCCGATATCGCGGAAGCCTGCGGACAGCTCAGGCGCCCATCGGCTTTCCTGCCACAGCCGGACCTTCAGGTCGATCGACTTGTCCTTGTAGTTCTGCTTGCCGCTCAGCCATTCCGGGCCATAGCGTCGGTTCGCTACCGATACATAGCGGAACGCGCCTTCGACCCAGGGCAGGGGCTGCATCACCACGTTGTAGCGACTGTAGGGCGAGGTATGGCTTGCGGTGAAGCTCACCTCGCCGTCGTCGGCCATGCGTGCGGTAGGGGTCTGCAGCAGGCCAACGCCGCCCCAATCGCTGGCGGTGGGAGCAGGGGCAGTTTGTGCGTTCAATACAGCACTGATGCTCAGGCTGAGAAGGGCAACACCGGCGCGTGCCAGTGGGATGGAACGATGGCGCATCAGTATGAAACTCCGGGTGCATCCAGCACCTGGGTGGCAAGGAAGCGCACGGCATCCTCGTTGACATCGGGGGCAATCGTGCGGATCTTCGCGGTGTCCAGCGGCACGTAGATCACCGCCCCAGGAGCAAGGTGCACGGGCGTGCTGCGGTTCCACAGGGCCACGCCGAGTTGCTGCACTTTGCCGTCGGGCTGGATGACGTAGAGATCATCCCGGCTCGCCGCTGGCAAGATGGGGCAGGTGCTGCGATAGTGTCGTGCGTCAAGCGAGAACTGATGTTCGAGCTTGCACGGTTGTGCTACGGCACCAGTCACCTGCACGGTATCGGGTCGGCCGGGATAGACAACGCGGTCGCCCTCAAGTGCGGGCCGATTTTCTGTGGCGCTTGCTTCAAGGCGGCGCGGATCAAGTAGCTGTGGCTCACGCCCCGTTACGGGTAGATCCCCGAGTTCGCGCGCCAGTAGAGCGGCTGCTTCGGCAAGCTCCGGGGCGTCCTGCTGAGAGGCGAGCGTTTCAAGGTCGAAGAGCAGGCCGGCCTTGAGGCGGGTCTGAGGCAGCAGTGAGCGTTGTCGCAGAAGCGCCGCTCCCGGCATGTAGGCTTCTGCATCCGGTGCTGCTGCGAGTGCTGCCGCGCTGAGGCGGGCCCGGGCAGGCAGGGTGTGTGCGCCAGGGTTACGGACATGGCCGACCGCTTCGACGCCAATCGGCGATGAGGCGTGCGCATAGGTGGCCAGCGCCAGTGCCAGCCCAAGGATGATCGGTCGCAGTGTCATCGGTTCTGCAGGTCCTGCGAGTAGGGCTTGAGCTGGACAACTTCAAGGCTGGTGTCGGGTGCGATGGCTTGGATGCTCTTCCAGATGAACCCGTTGGCAGGATCGACCCAGTAGTGGTTGTCGCGCTTCCAGCCTTCGCCCTGAAGCCGCTCCCGCACGTGCAGCAGCTCGCGTTCGATCTCCAGGATATGGACCTTCTCTTTGGCCAGGGTGGTCAGGGTGCCGATGACCTTCATTCCATAACGATAATCAGGCATCACGTCGTATCGGCGTTGCACGGTCGTGCCGTCTGCTATCCGGTGCAGCGCGTGGAAGGGGGAGTCCCCTTCGAGCGTCATGTCCTGAAGCTCCGGGCTGCTGCCGTGGGTTCCGACGACGACACCATCACGGAGGAAGACGATGCTTCGCTCGGAGCTGTACCAGGCCTGGCGCCCGGAGTCGATGTTGCCAAGCACCAAGACGGCGCCGCCTGCCGGACCGGTGACCTTGATCTGCGGGAATCGATTGGCGGCTACCTCGGCGGCCGTGGGCTCCACGTCGGGCTTGCCCTGCAGCGCCATCTGGACCGACTTGACGCTGGTCTTGCCCACCACGCCGCAACTGGTTGCGGTGATGAGTACAAGCAAGGCCAGCGCCACTGGGCGCTGGCGGTTTGCGTGTCGGGTGGCGGCCTGAGCGATCCTGCTCATGGTGCGGGCCACCTTACTTGTCCAGGTCGCTGCGCGCGCTGGCGGCGTTGCTGATGATGGAGGTGAACGGCAGCAGCTGGTTCACGAACCGGCTCCAGCGGGTCACGCCAGCGGCGCCGACGAACACGACATCGCCGGGCTGCAGGTCGAACTGGCTGGCCACGGCAAATGCGGTCGGTGACTTGGCTTCCAGATGGAACACCTGCGACGGAGTGCTCTGCAGGTCGTTCGAGCCGCGGATCACGTAGACAGCGTTGCCATTCGACGTGGTCTGCAGCAGGCCGCGCGCACGTCCAAGGGCCTGGCTCAGGGAGATTTCGCCGGTCTTGAAGTTCATTGCACCCGGCTGATTGACCTCGCCAACCACGAATACTTCCTTGTGGTCGAGATAAGGCACGTAGATGTGATCGCCGGACTTGAGGAACACATTGGTGTCACCGCCGCCGCTGCGACCCAGCCGATCGAGATCGATGGTGTAGGTGGTGCCATCACGTGTCAGGCGAATGCCGGAGAGGTCGGCCTGTGCCGGGTCAAGGCCTGCCTGGCTGATGGCATCGCCCATCGTCAGCGGCGTTACCGTCAGCGGAACGGTGGCGGCTTGGCGCGAGGCGCCGGTGACCCAGACGCGCTGGCTGGCATAGGTCAACATGGAGACGTCCACCTGCGGCGCTTCGATGTAGCGTGCCAGCTTGGTGGAGATCTCTTCGCGCAGTTCGCCGGGCGTCTTGCCCGTTGCGGTGATCTTGCCGATGTAGGGATAGAACAGCGTTCCGTCGGACTGCACGAGGCGGCCTGCGGCGTTCAGCTGCTGCTGCGGGCCCGCTGGCACGGTCAGTTCGGGGTGATCCCAGACGGTGATGTAGAGAATGTCGCCAGCACCGATGCGGTAGGGGCCTGGCTGATACTGGGTCAGGGCAGCGGGCAGCGCCGTGACGTCGCGGGTGGCGCGCTCCATGGCGATCAACTTGGGCGTGATCGGAATCAGTTCGATCTGGTCGTTGCCAATGGGCTGATCATCGCGAGCGAAGGTGCTCGAGCGAAGATGCTGGCCTGGCGCCCACATGCAGCCGGTCAGGGTGAGTGCCACCGTCATTGTGGCTACGAAACGCTTGCAGTCCATCGAAATCTGTTCCTGGCCCGATCGGGCATGAAAAAGCCCTCGCCGAACGTCGCCCGGCGAGGGCGGGGTTACTGCTTCGGCGGACCGATCAGTTGGTGCCGGTGGTGCCGGTGGTGCCGGTCGTACCGGTGGTGCCGGTCGGCGGGTTGGTGGTGCCGGTACCGCCGTTGTTGCCCGCGTCGTCCTTGCTGCTGTCCGCAGCAACGCTGTACAGCACGCCAGCAGCGGCAATGCCCAGGCCCACGGTAGCGACGGTGGTCAGGGTGCCGGTGGCGGCAGCGCCAGCAGCTTCAGCACCAGCAACTTCGGCGCTGGTTTCGGCGGCGACAGGAGCTTCCTGGGCGAACACCGGCGAGGACAGGCCCAGCAGGGCCAGGGCGGCAATCATCTTCTTCATCTACGGGGTCTCCTACTCCGTGAGGGAAATTTTTCCACCGCTATGTTGGCTGCTATTCATTTGCTCTGTCAAGGAACGTGAAGGAATTGTGCGGTCGCGTTGGCAGTTCTCAGAAATGCTGGAAGATCTCGGCCCTGCCAGAGATGAGCTTTGCCAACGCGATGACGAGTTGGTGCGTGTGGACATCGGGCAAGGCGAGGGGCAGGACCATTCCCGCGAGTACGGCAGCAGCGGCTGCCACTGCGTTGGGACGAGACGAGGGGCCCGCGGTGTGCATTGCCCACGTGCTGCAGCCCAGTCCAAGCATCAGCCCGGCAATGACCTCCGAAAGGCTATGCGCATGCAACGGGATTCGTGACCAGGCAATGGCGGTGGCCAGCAGCACGCCGATGACCAGGCCGATTCTCCGGGGGAGCTTGCTGGTCCCCGCCAGCAGCGCGCCAACGACCGGATAGATGACGCTGGACATCGCGGCGTGCCCGGAGAAGCCGGTGAAGTGCACGCTCTTGATGCCAATCCCCCAGCCCATGAAGGCCAGCTTCGAAGCAAGCGTGACGCCGGCGGTGACGGCGATGGCCAGCAACCATCGCCATTTCAGACGTGCGTCTGCGCGGGGCAGGGTGATCAGCAGCACCAAGGCCATCGGCAGCAGCCACCGGCTGTCGCCAAGGGCGGAGAGGGTTCGCCAGACGTCGGACATCCAGTTCACAACGGGTCGCGGCGGGCCAGCATATCGGGTCCGGGCGATTCGCAGAACGACACGCGCTTGGTCCATTCAGCCAGACGCGGTATCCTTCCCCGCTGCCAATGGCCCCGTAGCTCAGCTGGATAGAGCGTCCCCCTCCTAAGGGGAAGGTCGCCCGTTCGAATCGGGCCGGGGTCACCATCTGCTACAGCCGCATGGCAACCGCTCGCCGGACGGCAGCGGCAGGCAGTCCTCCCCAGACAGCCCAGCGCCGCCGCCGCGCAGGCCATGACGCGAATCCACGTGGGCGTGGCTGCCGGTCACGCGCCCGATCAGTCGCGAAAACACCCGCTTCAGAGGGCGGGGCAACGGGAAACGCGCCGAGGCCTTTGAACACGCGAAACCGGGCTGGGCTGGGTGCGGCGGCACACGGGGCGTGATGGCGGCGCGTCTGGAATCTATTGCCCTATGGCAGATCCCAAATGCGGCCGCGCAGCGTGTAGGCCTGGCGCAGATGACGCACCATGAACGCCATGAGCCCCCAGCTTCGCCCCGTCCAGCCGTCGCACTACGCCATCGTGGCCAACTGGCCTGAATCAGCCGAGGCGACCCGGCGCTGGGCAGGCCCCGGTGTGCCGTTTCCCCTGCTGCCGGAACGGTTCGCGCAGGTGCTCGAACTCGGGTCGCGCCCAGGCTGGGCGCTGCTGGACGAGCGGGGTACCTGCGTTGGATTCGGCCAATACTGGATGACTGACGCCCGCACCGCACATCTGGGCCGCATAATCGTTTCCCCGCTGGCACGCGGGCGCGGCCTTGGCCGGCTGCTCATGCAGGCATTGAGTGCACAGGCCCTGGGCCAAGCGGATGTGCAGCAGCTCACCCTGCGCGTCTATCGTGACAACACGGCTGCCGTGGCGCTGTACCGGGACCTCGGTTTCCAGCAGGTTGAAGCGTTCTCGACCCCCGACCTTCTGTTCATGCAGCGCACCTCGGGCTGAACGCTGCTCCGGCGTGGCGGCCTTCAGGGCACACCATTGCCCGCAGGATAATTGCAAGCCGATGGGGCGTCAGGGATGAGGGCCGTCGAGCGCTGGACCGGCCTTCCTCAATCCTGCTTCAGCAGCTCCACCAGCTGGCGCAAACGATACGGCTTGGGCAGGAATTCCACCTGATCGGGCAATGGCGGCAGCTGCGAGCGCGCGTATCCGGATGAGAGGATCATCCGCGCCTGCGGCTGTTCGCGCGCCACATGCTCGCTCAGCTCGATACCGGACATGCCGTTGGGCATGCTGACATCGCTGAACACCACGTCGAAACGTGCGTCGCCTTTCAGCAACGCGGCAGCTTCATGGCCGTCGGCGGTGGTGGATACCTCGATGCCGAAATCGCGCAGGGCCATGCCGATCATCTCGCGCAGATCGTTCTGGTCCTCCACCATCAGTACGCGGATCGGTTCATCGGTCATCGGTTGCATCCTCTGTTGCGGGGAGTAGCAGGCTGACCGTGGTGCCGACACCGGGGGTGGTGGACACATCGACGAAGCCGCCGCTCTGGGTAGTGAATCCGAACACCTGGCTCAGGCCCAGGCCGCTGCCCTTGCCGATGTCCTTGGTGGTGAAGAAGGGCTCGCTGGCCCGCTCGGCGATGTCGGCGGCCATGCCGTGGCCTTCGTCGCAGACGCTGAGGGTGACATAGCCGCGTTGCAGCGTGGTGTCCGCATCCGGGTCGAGGCGATGTTCCAGTGCGGTGCCGATCAGGATGCGGCCGCCATCGGCGGTGGCCTCCACGGCATTGGCCACCAGGTTTGCCAGGGCGGTCTGCAATTGCATCGCATCGGTGCTCACCTGCGGCAGGCCGGGGGTGAGATGGGCATCCAGCGTCACCGTGGGCGGGCAGGCGCGTTGCAGGTCCGGCAGCCACTGCCGCACCAGCGTATTGATGTCCACCGGTTCGCGGATCAGGGTCTGACCGGTGCTGAAGGCCAGCAGCTGGCGGGTCAGCAGCGCGCCACGGTCAGTGGCCGCCTGCGCGGCATCCAGCAGCTCGGCGGCGCGTGCATCGTCACCGCTGACGCGCAGCGACAGCAGGTCCAGCGCGTTGCCGATGGTGGTCAGCAGGTTGTTGAACTCGTGCGACAGGCCGCGGCTGAGCCGGCCGACCGTTTCGAACTGCTGGGTATTGCGCAGCGCACGCTGGGCATCACGCAGCAGCCGTTGCGCCTGCCACTGCTCGGTGATGTCACGGGTGATCTTGACGAAGCCGAGCAGTTCGCCCGCTTCGACGACCGGCTCGATGACCACGCTGGCGCGGAACGACGAGCCATCACGGCGTACCCGCCAGCCCTCGCTGGCGACATGCCCTTGTTGCGCTGCGACGCGGAGCAGGCGCTGCGGTTCGCCGGCCTCGCGGTCGGCGGCCAGATAGAAGCGGCTGAAGTGGGTTCCCACCACTTCGTCGGCTGAATAGCCTTTGATGCGTTCGGCGCCGGGGTTCCAGCTGCAGACGATGCCTTCAGGATCAAGCAGGTACAGCGCATGATCGCGCACGCTGTCGATCAGCAGTCGCAGTTGTCGGGAAGGGTCCGTCAGCACGGACGTCGTAGAGGCAGCTGCGTCCACGTGTAAATAAGTGTTACCCCTGTGAGGGACGTGAAGCTAGGCATTCAAGTGTGAAGGATGCGTGCACACCTGATACGTGCCATTTGTCCTGTGCGGCTGAATGCGACACGGAGTACCATCTTCCACCCTTTGCCTTCTGGAACCGACCTGCATGCGTCCTGGTGCGACTACGCGTGACCGCTGGATCTGGATGACGTCCGCTGTGCTGCTGGCCGCGACCATCGCGTTGGAACTGGTCGTCCCGCTCGGCTATGCCGTATGGCTGGCCTACTTCCTGGCTGTTGGCGTCACGGTGTTCCAGCGCAGCGCGCGGGCGCCGTTCGTGGTGGCCCTGCTGTCCTGCCTCCTGCTGGTCATCGGCTTCAACGTCGCGCCCGCCAGTTCCAACTCGGCGTTCTCCTTCGTCAACCGGACCATTGGCGGCTGTGCCTTCCTGATGATCGCACTGATCGTCTCGCGCGCGATCCAGGCCCGGCGCCAGGCAATGCGCGCGCTCTGGCTGCAGGAAGCCGAGAACGCGGTGGCGATGAGCCTTCGCGGTGACCTGGGGCCGGAACAGATCGCCGAGGCTGCAGCGACAAGCCTGGCCGCGCAGCTCGGCGCGGAGGTAGGTGCGGTCTACCGACTGGAAGGCGGGCGGTTGCAGCTGACCGGTGGCGTCGCCTTGCCTGCGGGAACGCCAGCGTCGCTGGCCCTTCACGAAGGGCTGGCCGGGCAGGTCGCCCGTGATGAACGCATCCGCCACCTGCACGGCGATGATGCCGCCGTGCTTGAACTGCAGACCAGCCTCGGCCGGTTGCCGGTGCGCGAGCGCATCCTGGCGCCGATCAGCAGCGATGGCGCGGTGGTCGGGGTCATCGAGCTGGGTCGCGCCAAGGTGGGCGAACTGCGTGATCTGGATCGCGAACTTCTGGAGCGCTGTGCGGAGACCGTCGGCATGGCGCTGCGCGCATCGCTGCTGCGTGCGCAACTGGTGGTGCTGCTGGAAGAGTCGCAGCGCCAGGGTGAAGAGCTGCAGGCCCAGCAGGAAGAGCTGCGCGTGGCCAACGAAGAACTGGAAGAGCAGAGCCGCAGCCTGCTCCAGTCGCAGAGCCACCTGGAAGAACAGCAGGCCGAGCTGGAACAGAGCAACGTGCAGCTGGAAGAGCGCACCCACGAGCTGGAGGCGCAGAAGCAGGCGCTGCTGGTGGCGCAGAGCCAGTTGGTGCGCAACAGCAACGAGCTGGCCGCGACCTCGCGCTACAAGTCCGAGTTCCTGGCCAACATGTCGCATGAGCTGCGCACGCCGCTGAACAGCTCGCTGATCCTGGCCAAGCTGCTGGCCGACAACAAGGATGGCACGCTCACCGAGGAGCAGGTGAAGTACGCGCGTGCGATCCTCTCGTCCAACAACGACCTGCTGGCGTTGATCAACGACATCCTGGACCTGTCGCGCATCGAGGCCGGCCACGTCGAACTGTCCGATGAAGTGGTGGTGGTCGAGAGCGCGCTGCAGCGCCTGCGCGAGACCTTCGAACCGATGGCGCGGCAGAAGGGCCTGGCGTTGCAGATCGAAGCCGACGCGCTGGCACCGACCCAGCTGGTGGTCGACAGCCAGCGGCTGCAGCAGATCCTGAAGAACCTGCTGGCCAACGCAGTGAAGTTCACCGAGCATGGAAAGGTCAGCCTGCACGTGCGTGCCGGCGGCAACGGCCGCATCCGGTTCGAGGTCTGCGACACCGGCATCGGCATTGCCCGCGAGCAGCTGGACGTCATCTTTGAAGCCTTCCGCCAGGCCGACGGCAGCACCCGCCGTCGCTACGGCGGTACCGGGCTGGGCCTGTCGATCTCGCGCGATCTGGCCGAGCGCATGGGCGGTGGCATCCAGGTCGACAGTGAGCCCGGACGCGGCAGCTGCTTCATCCTGGAGCTGCCGTTGCAGGGTGCGCCCGCCGCGAGCGCGGCTGACGCTGCCGAGGGTCCCTTGGCAGCGCCGCCGGCGGCACCGGCCGTGCTGCCAGCCGCGCCCGTGCGCGTTGCGGGCGCGGCAGCGCCGGTCACTGCGACGGCCGGCGTGGCCGACGACCGTGGTCGCCGGCAGCGCGCCGGTCGCCTGATCCTGGCGGTGGAGGACGATGCCACGTTCGCCGAAGCGCTGGTGGCGCTGGCCCATGAACTGGACTTCGATTGTGTGGTGGCGGGCACGGCGGAAGAGGCGCTGGCCCTGGCCAGCGAACTGCGCCCGAATGGCATCCTGCTCGACATCGGCCTGCCCGATGTGTCCGGGCTGAGCGTGCTGGAGCGGCTGAAGCGCAACCCGGATACCCGCCATATCCCGGTGCATGTGGTCTCGGCCACGGATCGCAGCCAGGTGGCGCGCGAGCTGGGCGCGATCGGGTTTGCGATCAAGCCGACCACGCGCGAGCGGCTGGTGACGGCCATCGAGCAGCTGGAACAGACCAGCCAACGCGACGTGCGGCGGCTGCTGATCGTCGAGGACGACAGCGAGCTGCGCCGCAACCTGGAACTGTTGCTGGGCCGCGACCAGCTGCAGATCGTCGCGGTGGGCACCTTGGCCGGCGCACTGGAACAGCTCAGCACGGTCACGTTCGACTGCATGGTGATGGACCTGTCGCTGCCCGACGGCAGTGGCTACGACCTGCTCGAGCACATGGCCGGCAACGACGATGTCGGTTTCCCGCCGGTGATCGTCTACACCGGTCGCGCGCTCAGCCGCGAGGAAGAGCAGCGCCTGCGTCGCTATTCCAAGAGCATTATCATCAAGGGCGCACGTTCGCCCGAGCGCCTGCTGGACGAGGTCACCCTGTTCCTGCACAGCGTGGAGGCCAGCCTGCCGACCGACCAGCAGCGCCTGCTGCGCGAGGCGCGCCGTCGCGATACTGTGCTCGACGGTCGGACGGTGCTGCTGGCCGAGGACGACGTGCGCAACATCTTCGCACTGTCCAGTGTGCTTGAACCGCTGGGCGTGACCCTGGAGATCGCGCGCAATGGCCAGGAAGCGGTGGATCGCCTGGCCGAGCGCGAGGTCGACCTGGTGCTGATGGACATCATGATGCCGGAGAAGGATGGGCTGGCCGCAATGCGGGAGATCCGCGCGCAACGCCACCTGCAGGACCTGCCGATCATCGCGCTGACCGCCAAGGCCATGCCGGACGATCGTGAGCGCTGCCTGCAGGCCGGTGCCAACGACTACATCGCCAAGCCCATCGACGTCGACAAGCTGGTATCGCTGTGCCGGGTCTGGTGCTCGCGGCAATGAACGAGCAGGCCCTGTTCGACCTGGAGCTGAAGGTGCTGCTGGAAGCGTTGTACCAGCGCTACCACTACGATTTCCGCAGTTACGCGGTGTCGTCGCTGCGCCGACGGATCCGCCAGGCCATGCAGCGTTATGAGTGCGGGCGGCTGGCCGATCTGCAGCACCGCCTGCTGCACGAGCCGGACCTGTTCGCGCAGGCGATGCAGTTCTTCACCGTGCAGGTCTCGGAGATGTTCCGTGACCCCGCCTATTTCCGTGAGCTGCGCGAGCAGGTAGTGCCGGTACTGCGCACCTATCCGTCGGTGAAGCTGTGGGTGGCCGGTTGCAGCACGGGCGAAGAAGTCTGGTCGCTGGCGATCCTGTTGCACGAGGAAGGCCTGCTCGAGCGCAGCATCGTCTACGCCACCGACATCAATCCAGCGGCGCTGGCCACGGCGGAAGCCGGGGCCTATGGCATCGACCGGATGGCGCAGTTCAGCCGCAACTATCTGGCGGCCGGTGGCGCCGCGTCGCTGTCCGATTACTACGCCACGGCTTACGATGGCGCGGTGTTCGATCGGCAGCTGCGCCGCAACGTGGTGTTTGCCGACCACAGCCTGGCCACCGACACGGTGTTCTCCGAAGTACACCTGGTGTCGTGCCGCAACGTGCTGATCTATTTCAACCGCGACCTGCAGGACCGCGCGGTGGGCCTGTTCCGTGAAGCGCTGGTGCACCGCGGCTTCCTGGGCCTGGGCAGCAAGGAGTCGCTGCAGTTCGGGTGCCACCACGATGCGTTCGAGGTCTGTTCGCGCGAGCATCGCCTGTACCGGAAGGTGGCCTGATGGCCACGCCGACACCCCCGGCCGTACTGGTGATCGGGGCTTCGGCCGGTGGCGTCGCGGCCCTGCAGGCGGTGCTCGGCGCGCTGCCCGCGACGCTGCCGGTGCCGGTGCTGGCGGTGCTGCACCTGCCACGCGATCGCAGCAGCCGCATCGCCGAAGTGCTGGCACCGTACTGCGCGCTGCCGGTGCGCGAGGCCGAAGACAAGCAGCCGTTGCTGCGTGGCACGGTGACCTTCGCGCCGCCGGATTACCACCTGCTGGTGGAAGACGCCGGCTCGCTGGCGCTGTCGGTGGACGCGCCGGTGCTGTTCTCGCGCCCGGCCATCGATCCGCTGTTCGAATCGGCAGCGGCCGTATTCGGCGACCAGGTGCTGGCCCTGCTGCTGACCGGCGCCAGCAGCGATGGCAGTGAAGGGGTGGCCGCAGTGCGCGGCGCCGGTGGTCGAGCCTGGCTGCAATGTCCCGAGGAGGCCGAGGCATCGATGATGCCGGCCTCCGCCCTGCAGCACGCTGGTGCCGATGCCGTGCTGCCCCTTGAACTGATGTGTCGTCGCCTGAAGGAGCTGTTTGCATGAACCTGTTGCCGCCGGACCCTGCGCAGTCGCAGTCCCCGGTCAACCTGCTGATCGTCGACGACGTGCCGCAGAATCTGGTGGCCATGCAGGCGCTGTTGCAGCGCGAGGGCGTGAACCTGCTGCTGGCCGGTTCGGGCGCGGAGGCGCTGGAGCTGCTGCTGGAGCACGAGGTGGCGCTGGCGTTGCTCGATGTGCACATGCCCGAGATCGATGGCTTCACCCTGGCCGAACTGATGCGCGGCTCGCATCGCAGCCGCACGGTGCCGATCATCTTCCTGACCGCCTCGCCGGACGATCCGCTGCGTGCGTTCAAGGGCTACGAAACCGGTGCGGTGGATTTCCTGCACAAGCCGGTGGCACCACAGGTCATCCTGAGCAAGGTCAACGTCTTCATCGAGCTGTACCAGCAGCGCCAGCTGCTGAAGGCCCGCAACGAGGCGCTCGAGCGGGCGCTGAAGCTCAACGAGACGATGGCCGCCGTGTTGACCCACGACCTGCGCACGCCGTTGTCGGCGATCCTGTTGTGTGCCGACAAGCTGGCGCTGGAGCTTCCGGCGAACAACAGCAGCGCGCAGCAGACACTGGCGCATCTGGAGGCCAGTACCCTGCGCATGGCGCGGATGGTCGAGCAGTTGCTGGACTTTTCGCGGATCCGCAGTGGTGGCCTGCGGCTGCAGGCTACCGCCTGCGACCTGCGTGAGGTCACCCGTGCGGTGATCGCCGAAGCGGGCAGTGCCCACGGTCAGGAGCGCATTCGTTTCGACGCCGTCGGCGACACGCGCCTGCAAGGCGACATGGACCGCCTGGGCCAGATCGCAGCAAACCTGGTGGGCAATGCGTTGACGCATGGCAGCGAGGCACACGTGCAGCTGGATGGCAACGATGCCCGCGCGGTGGTGCTGCGGGTGAGCAATGCCGGCCATATTGATGACGCGCTGTTGCCGCGCTTGTTCGAGCCGTTCAAGGCCAGTTTCCACCAGAGCAAGGGACTGGGGCTGGGCCTGTACATCGTGGATCAGTTCGTGCGCGCGCACGGCGGCCGGATCGCGGCGCGCAACGAGGCAGGCCAGGTCGTGTTCGAGGCCGTGCTGCCGCGGCGGTGGGACGGGGCGGGCGCCATCGCAACCTGAATTCTTCAGGGAACGGGCGGGCGTATTGAGACGGGCTCGTCCGCAACTGCTACCGTGCGTTCACACCCAGCCAAGGAAGCACCATGCCATTGCGCGCCATCGCCTACATCAGCCGGGCGCTGCCGGAGCTCTCCAGCCAACGCCTGCAGGCGCTGGTCGAAGACGCTGCGCGTTTCAACAAGATGGCGGGGGTGACCGGAGTGCTGCTGCACGATGGCAATCGTTTCCTGCAGTACATCGAGGGGCCGCCGGATGGCATCGACTCGGTGTATGAGCGCATTCTCCAGGCCGGCAGTCACATCGACATCATCGAGCTGGCGCGAGGCCGCCTCGGCCAGCGCCAGTTTCCCTACTGGTCGATGCGGGCGTTGCCGGTGGAGGCAGCGCTGCTGCGCCAGTTGTCATCCAGCGACTGGGCCGGTTTCAGCCGGGCGCTGGAGGGGGATCGCGCGGCGCCGACACCGGTCGACCTGCTGGACACGGTGGTGCAGCCGGCGCTGCATGCCGGCTGACATTCAACCTCACGCCCGGCCGCAGTAGGCAGCGTGCAGGGCCTGCAGCACACCCAGCGCAGGCCCTTCGACCACCCGGTAGTGGATCGCCTGTGCCTCGCGCCGGGTTGCCACGATCTTCATCGCGCGCAGTACCGCCAGGTGCTGGGACAGCGCCGACGCGCTCAGCCCGGTAAGCGCCTGCAGCTCCGCTACTGCCGCCTCGCCTTCGACCAGGCGGCACAACACCCGCAGCCGGGCGGGGTGGGCCAGGCCTTTGAGCAGCGTGGCTGCCTCTGAAGCGTGTTCGGCCATGGCTGCGCCGTCGGGCAGGGACCGGACCATGTTGACTCCTTTGTTTAGGATGATCTAATTTAGAGTAGTCTAAATTAAGGAGCAATTCCATGTGCGGTGGCGAAGAGGGTCGGGCATGAACCTGCCCTGGGGTGCGGTCACCGGCGGCGCCTTGATCGGTGCCGCTGCGGTGCTGTTGCTGGCCAGCATCGGGCGCGTGGCGGGCGTCAGCGGCATCGCCGCGGGCAGCCTGCGGGCAGCCGAAGGCGAGCGTGGCTGGCGCTGGGCATTCCTGGCCGGCCTGCTGGCATCGGCGGGGCTGGTGCTGTGGTGGCAGTCGGTGCCCGCGGCATCGCCGCGCGCACTGCTGCGTGATGCATTGCCGGCCTGGCAGTTGGTCGGCGCCGGCCTGCTGGTCGGCTTCGGCACCCGCTTGGGCAGCGGCTGTACCAGTGGCCACGGCGTGTGTGGCCTGGCGCGCGGTTCGAAGCGATCGTCGCTGGCGGTGCTGTTATTCATGGCGTTCGCGATGCTGACGACCTTCCTGGCCCGGCACGGTGGAGCCCTGGCATGAGTCGTCCGAGGGCTGCTGCCGCTGTAGCGGGTGCGCTGTTCGGCGCAGGCCTGGCCCTTTCCGGCATGACCGATGCGCGTCGCGTGCTCGGCTTCCTTGATGTCACCGGGGATTTCGATCCCACCCTGCTATGGGTGCTGGGGTCGGCGCTGCTGGTCAGTGCGGCCGGCCAGCGCTGGGCGCTGCGGCGCGCGCGGCCGTGGTTCGCTTTGCGCTTCCAGTTGCCCACCGCGCGCGATGTCGATACGCGTCTACTGCTGGGTGCCGCACTGTTCGGTATCGGCTGGGGATGGGCCGGCTACTGCCCGGGTCCGGCCATCGCGGGGCTGGCGGCGGCATCGCGCGAGGCGCTGTGGTTCGTGCCTGCCATGGTCCTGGGCTTCTGGGCGCACGATCGGTTCGCGCGCTGAGGCTTCACTCCGGTGTCACCCTGGATCGCATCAGATCATGCATCACGGGGAAAGGAGCGTAGTGCATGGCACGGATGAACTGGAAAGGAAAGGTGATGCTGGCCGTGGCGTTGGCGTCCGCGACCACGCCGGCACTGGCCTGCACGCGTGCGGTGTACCTGGGTGACAACGGCGATGTGATCACCGCGCGCTCGATGGACTGGAAGGTCGATGTGGCGACCAACCTCTACATACTGCCGCGCGGCATTGCGCGCACCGGCCAGGCCGGCCCGAAGTCGCTGGCGTGGACCGCGCGCTACGGCAGCGTGGTGGCCACCGGCTACGATGTGTCGACCACCGACGGCATGAACGAAAAGGGCCTGGTGGCCAACCTGCTGTGGCTGGTCGAATCGGAGTATCCGCAGAAGCGTGGCAACAAGCCGGGCCTGGCGATTTCGCTGTGGGCGCAGTATGTGCTGGACAATTTCGCTACCGTTGAAGAGGCGGTCACCGCGTTGAAGCGCGAGCCGTACTCGATCGTCACCGACAAGGTGCCCGGCGAAGACCGCCAGGCGACGCTGCACCTGTCGCTGTCCGATGCCAGCGGCGACAGCGCGATCGTCGAATACATCGGCGGTCGCCAGGTGATCCATCATGACCGGCGCTACCAGGTGATGACCAACTCGCCGATCTTCGAGCACCAGCTGGCGCTGAACAGCTATTGGCAGCAGATCGGTGGCACGGTGATGCTGCCCGGCACCAACCGTTCCGCCGACCGCTTCGCCCGCGCCTCGTTCTACATCAATGCCATTCCCAAGGCCGAAGACCCGGTGATGGCGTTGGCCAGCGTGTTCAGCGTGATCCGCAATGCATCGGTGCCGTATGGCATCACCACGCCAGGCGAGCCGAACATTTCTTCCACGCGCTGGCGCACCGTAGCCGACCACAAGCGGCGGTTGTACTTCTTCGAGTCGGCGTTGACCCCGAACACCTTCTGGGTTGATCTGAACAAGGTCGACTTCGGCGGCCAGGTCCTCAAGCTGGACCTCGGCAAGGACCAGCGCAACACCTTTGCCGGCGATGCGCTGGGCCAGTTCGTACCCAGCGCACCGTTCACCTTCCTCGGCGTCGACGGTTAGTTCGACGCCTGGCTGGAAGCCGGATAGACCGCCTGGATCGTGCAGCCGCCGTGGGTGTACTGCGGCAGCGGCGCCAGTGCATCGTTGCGCAGGTCACCCTTCTCGAATCCGGCGGTAAGGATGCGATCGCCCGGATTGCCACAGATCAGGCCGTTCTGCATCCCGGAGTGGAAGCTCAGCTGTGGCGCACGGTCGAGCTGGCGGCAGTGGCTGCCAAGCTCCACGCGATAGTAGCGGTGACCACCATTGCGATGCGGATTGGTCTCCACCAGCATGCCCTGCGGGTCGGACGACCACGCGCGCACGTTGCGCGTGGCAAAGCAGTACGACGGCGAACCACCGAAACTGCGGCGGATGTCCCTGCGCTCGCGGATGGTCAGGGCGGGCAGGGTGGCCATGCGCAGGCGGTCGCTGTCGCGGGCCACGTTGGCGTAGTCGCGATCCTGCACGGGGGTCACCGCGCTGATCGCGCAGGTGCGGCCATCGACCACCACACGCTCGCTGGGGCGACCGCAGGCCCAGCCAGCGGGCGCCTCAAGTTTCAGCGTGGTGGCACCGCGGACGCCGGGGCACTCCTCGCTGAAGTCGATCCGATAAGCCTGGCCCGAGGCGGCTCGCAGGGCGATTGAACGCGGTGACGCCTGCTCCACTTCCTGGACGCCGACCGCGTCCATGCAGTGCGGCGCCGGTGGGGTACGTTCCTGAGCGGAGGCCGGGGCGGTGAGCGCCAGGCCGAGGCTGGTGGCAAGCACCAGGGACAGCTGCTGATGGGTCATGACCTGCACTCCCTGCGTTGGATGACGGACCGACTATAGCAGCGGTTTGCACGGCCGTTGTTACACGCGCACACTGCCCGGATGGGCGCCATCTTCCATCTGCGGCACTACGGGCAGGCCACCGGCCTGGACCGCCATGACTACGCGCAGTGGGTTCTGCCGCTGCAGGGCGAGCTGCAGTTCGAGATGGAAGGGCGCGGCGGTCGGCTGGACCTGCTGCAGGGGGCATTTGTTGCTGCCGGCGAAGCGCATGACCAGATGGCGGACGGCCCCAATGGTTTCGTGATCGTTGATTGTCCTCCAGGCGTGCTTGATGACGGCACGCAGGAGCATCTGTGCCGGCAGCGCTGGCTGCATCTGCCGCTGGCGTTGCGCCGGTGCCTGGCCGACGTGCAGACAGGGCAGCCGATGCCGGCGCTGCTGCCGCAGCTGCTGCAGGTGTTTGCACCGGCGGGCAGTGGCGCGCGCATGCAGGGCCTGTGTGCGGCGGTCCAGGCCGATCCCGGCCGGGCCTGGCCGGTTGCCCGGATGGCCGGATTTGTCGGTGTCAGCGAGAGCCGGTTGCACGCATTGTTCCAGCGCGAGTTCGGGCTGAGCCCGCAGGCATGGCTCAGCGCGTGCCGGCTGCGCTGGGCCAAGCACCAGCTTCGCACCAGTACGGCGCCGATCAGCGATATCGCGCTGGCCGCAGGCTATTCCGAGCAGAGCGCACTGACTCGTGCGCTGCGCCGCGAGTGTGGCCAGACCCCGGCTGCGTGGCGCAGGAGCGCCGGCTGATCTATAGAGCCGAGCCCACGCTCGGCTGCCCCTATCTGCACAGCGGCCAATCGCAGCCGAGCATTGGCTCGGCTCTACAGAGATGACAAGGCAATAGCCTGGGTCAAGAGCCCCTACCGGCCAGCGCTTACACTGCGCGGCCTGGTCTCTCTCCCCCGAAGAACCCGAATGCGCAACAACCCGATGGCCCTGGGCATCGCCAATGGCGTTGCCGCTGGCGCACTGTGGGGCGTGGTCTTTCTCGCACCTGCCGTGCTTCAGTCCTTCAATGCGCTGCAACTTTCCGCTGGTCGCTACCTGGTCTATGGCCTGATCGCCGTAGCCCTGCTGCTGCCGCGATGGAAGCGGCTGGCGCCGCGGCTGGGCCGTGCCGAATGGATCGGCCTGCTGTGGCTGAGCCTGGCAGGCAACCTGGTCTATTTCCTGCTGCTGGCCGTGGCGGTGCAGTGGGCTGGTGGCGCTGCAGCCTCCTTGATTGTCGGCCTGATCCCGGTGGTGGTCACCCTCGTTGGCGTGCGCGAGCAGGGGGCGGTGCCGCTGAGGCAGCTGCTGCCGGCGCTGGGCCTGTGCGTGCTCGGCGTGGGACTGGTTGGCTGGGAAGCGCTGATGTCCGAGCACCTGGCCACCCCGTGGCGGCAGCGCCTGATCGGCCTGCTGTGCGCGTTCGGCGCGCTGTTCTCGTGGGCGTTGTACTCGATCGGCAACAGCCGCTGGCTGGCGCGCCGACCGGATCTGTCCAGCCACGACTGGTCGCTGCTGACCGGCGTGACGACTGGCGGCCTGGCCCTGCTGCTGGTGCCGATGGCCTTCATCGGTCACACCGGCAGCCATTCGGCGGCGCAGTGGAGTGGGTTCTGGGCGATCAGCGCCGGTGTGGCAGTGGTGGCCTCGATCCTCGGCAACGCATTCTGGAACCGCGCCAGCCGCCTGCTGCCGCTGACCCTGACTGGCCAGATGATCGTGTTCGAAACGCTGTTCGCACTGCTGTATGCCTTCGCCTGGCAACAGCGTTGGCCGTCGCTGCTGGAAGCGCTGGCCATCGTGTTGCTGATGGCCGGCGTGATGCTGTGCGCGCATGCCCATCGCACGCCGCGGGCGATCGCCGAACATGCCGGCTGAATCCGGTCGACAAGCGTGCTGATGCGCGCTTGGTCTCAGTTGCAACCAAATGTACGCACGTTAGCCGATGATCGCCGCAATGGTTTTTTGCATCGCAGGACTTGACAGCGGGCCGGCGCACAGTGTTTTCTGTGCGTCATGGTTCTTGATGCCGCCCGCGCCAGCCTGATCGCCCCCGCCACTGCGGGCCGTTCGACTGCGCCGGTCGCCACCACCACCATTACCACCACCACCGTCACCACTGCCCTGGTGCGGCCCGTCGTCTTCGTGTAACTCCCGAAAACCACGGCCCCGCACCATACAGGTGGCGGGGAAACTCGACACCTGCATGCGACGGGGCCTCCTGCCGAGGTCTGCATGTCTTCCCACGCCCCCGCCCATCCCGTTGCCCCGGCCGATCTGGCTGCGCCGTCCACTGTCGTGCACAAGTTCGGCGGCACCTCGGTGGCCGATGCCGAACGCTATCGCCATGTTGCCGGCCTGCTGCTGGCCCGCCCCGAACCGCTGCAGGTCACTGTCGTCTCGGCGATGAAGGGCGTCACTGACGCGCTGATTGATCTGGCGCAGCTGGCGGCCAAGGGCGACGAAGGTTGGCGCGAGGCGTGGCATGCCCTGCGCGCGCGCCATCGCGGCGCCGCCGTGGCGCTGCTGGGCGAGCAGGTCGGCGAGACGGTCGAATGGATCGACGCCCGCTTCGATCAGCTGGCCGAAGTGCTGGCGGCGCTGGCGGTGATCGGCGAGCTGCCGCGCGAAGTGCTCGACCGTGTGCAGGGCCTGGGCGAAGTGTTTTCCGCACAGCTGCTCGGCAGCCACCTGCGTGCCCTGGGCGAAGACTGTGCGGTACTCGATGCACGCGACGTGCTGGTGGTCGGGCATGGCGAACTGGGTGTGGATGTCGACTGGGAGTCCAGCGCGGACCGCTTGGCCAAGTGGCGCCTGCGGCATCCGCAGATGCGCCTGGTCGCCACCGGTTTCGTTGCCCGTGACCGCCATGACCGCATCACCACGCTAGGCCGCAACGGCAGCGACTATTCCGGCGCGATCTTCGCCGCGTTGTTCAATGCCGATGAACTGCACATCTGGACCGACGTCGACGGCGTGCTGTCGGCCGACCCGCGGCTGGTGCCCGAGGCGGTGCAGCTGGAGTCACTGAGCTACGACGAGGCCTGCGAGCTGGCTTATTTCGGCGCCAAGGTGGTGCACCCGCAGACGATGTCGCCGGCCATCCGCCTCGGCCTGCCGATCTTCATCCGCAATACCTTCCAGCCGGCGCATCCGGGGACGCGCATCAGCGCCGAGCGCTCGCCGCGCGGGCCGGTGAAGGGCCTGACCCTGAGCCCCGGCTTGGCCCTGTTGAACCTGGAGGGCACCGGCCTGATCGGCGTGCCCGGTACCGCCGAGCGCGTGTTCGCGGCGCTGCGCCAGGCGCAGGTGTCGGTGGTGATGATCTCGCAGGGTTCGTCAGAGCATTCGATCTGCTGCGTGGTTCGCGCCGCCGAAGCGGCGCGTGGCCGTGAGGCACTGCTGCATGCGTTCGCGCATGAACTGTCGGTAGGGCAGGTGCAGCGCGTGCAGGTCAGCGAGGGCGTCAGCGTGCTGGCGGCAGTGGGCGACGGTATGGCCGGCCAGCCCGGTGTGGCGGCGCGCCTGTTCGAGGCGCTGGGACGCGCGCAGGTGAACATCCTGGCGATCGCGCAGGGCTCGTCGGAGCGCAATATTTCTGTGGCGGTGGACAGTGCCGATGCCACCCGCGCATTGCGGGCCGCACATGCGGGCTTCTGGCTGTCGCCGCAGACGTTCGCGGTCGGTGTGATCGGGCCGGGCAACGTCGGCGCGGCACTGCTGGACCAGCTGCTGGCGGCCCGCCCGCAGCTGCTGGCCAAGGCCAATGTGGATCTTCGCCTGCGCGCGCTGGCCTCGCGTTCGCGCATGCGGCTGGAAGTGGATGGCCTGCACGCCGATTGGCGGGAGGCCTTGCAGGACGCCGGCGAGTCCAGCGATCTGGATCGCTTCACCGAACACCTGCTGGCCGCGCACCTGCCGCATGCGGTGGTGATCGACTGCAGTGGCAGCGCCGAGGTGGCCGAGCGCTACGAGGGCTGGCTGGCAGCCGGCATCCACGTGGTGACCCCGAACAAGCAAGCCGGTGCTGGCCCACTGCCGCGCTACCAGCGCATCCGCGCTGCTGCGGCGGCCAGTGGTGCGCGCTTCCGCTACGAAGCCACGGTGGGCGCGGGCCTGCCGGTGATCACCACGCTGCGTGATCTGGTCGATACGGGCGACGAGGTGCTGGCGATCGAAGGCATCTTCTCCGGCACGCTGGCCTGGCTGTTCAACCGCTTCGATGGCAGCCAGCCGTTCTCGCAGCTGGTCGCGCAGGCGCGGTCGATGGGCTACACCGAGCCGGACCCGCGTGACGATCTTTCGGGCGTGGACGTGGCGCGCAAGCTGGTGATCCTCGCCCGCGAGGCCGGCCACGCGCTCAGCCTGGAACAGGTACAGGTGGAAAGCCTGGTGCCGGCGCTGCTGCGCGACGGCAGCGTGGATGACTTCATGGCGCGGCTGGGCGAGTCCGATGCCAGCCTGTTGCAGCGGTTGCAGGACGCGCGGGCGCGTGGCGCGGTGCTGCGCTACGTGGCACAGCTGGGCGCTGACGGTGCCTCGGTGGGCCTGCAGGAACTGCCCGCCGACCACGCTTTCGCCAACCTTCGGTTGACCGACAACGTGGTGCAGTTCCGTACCCGTCGCTACTGCGACAACCCGTTGGTGGTGCAGGGTCCGGGTGCGGGTCCGGAGGTGACGGCAGCGGGTGTGTTCGCGGACCTGCTGCGGGTCGCCGCCGGTGAAGGAGCGCGGCTGTGATCGCACGTGCGTTCGCGCCTGCCTCGGTGGCCAACGTGGCAGTGGGCTTCGACATTCTCGGCCATGCCATTGCCGGTATCGGCGATACCGTGAGCGTGCGCCGCATCGACGAGCCGGCGGTGCGGATCGATGCGATCCGTGGCAGTGCTGTCGCGCTGCCACTGGACGCAGCCGGCAACACCGCCGGGGCTGCGCTGATGTCGCTGCGCGAAGGCCTGGGCCTGGATTTCGGTTTCGCAGTCGAGATCGATAAGGGCATCCCGTTCGGTTCCGGCATGGGCGGTTCGGCAGCTTCGAGTGTCGCGGCGCTGGTCGCCGCCAATGCGCTGCTGGATGCGCCGCTGACGCGCGAGGCGCTGTATCCATTTGCGCTGGATGGCGAGGCGGTGGCCAGTGGTGGCCGTCACGGTGACAACGTGGGGCCATTGCTGCTGGGCGGGCTTGCACTGTGCACGGCCGACCGCCTGCTGCCGATCCCTGTGCCAGCCATTTGGCACAGCCTGCTGGTGCACCCGCACGCGGTGCTGGAAACCCGTCTGGCACGCCAGGCGCTGCAAGGCAGCTATGCGCTGGGTGAATTCGTGGCACAGAGTGCGAACCTTGCGCTGGTACTCAGTGGCTGCCATCGCAGCGACGCCGCGCTGGTCCGCGCAGGCCTGCGTGATGTGCTGGTGGAGCCTCGCCGCGCCGGCCTGATTGCGGGCTTCGAGGCCGCACGCGATGCGGCGCTGTCTGCGCATGCGATGGGCGCGGGCATTTCGGGCGCTGGCCCCAGCGTGTTCGCCTGGTTCGAGGACGCCGACCAGGCCCGCGCCGCTGCCGCACCGGTGCAGGCAGCATTTGCCGCCGCCGGTTTCGACAGCGATGCCTGGGTGTCGCCGCTGGATGCACCGGGAGCCCGCTTGTGCTGAATCCTTCCCCTTTACTGGATACCCAACCTATGCAATTTGTTTCAACCCGCGGCCAGTCCCCGGCCGTCGGCCTCAGTGCGGCTATCGCTGCAGGATTGGCGCCCGATGGTGGGCTGTATGTTCCGCAGGTGCTGCCGGCGCCACGTGAGCTGCAGGCCGGCGCAACGCTGGCCGATACCGCCGCCGATCTGCTGGCACCGTTCTTCGCAGGTGATGCTCTGGAGGCAGCGCTGCCTTCGATCTGCCGCGAGGCGTTCGACTTCCCGGTGCCACTGCGTCCACTCGGCGACGGTGACCATGTGCTGGAGCTGTTCCATGGGCCGACGGCGGCGTTCAAGGATATCGGTGCGCGCTTCCTGGCCGGTACGCTGTCGCGGCTGCAGGCCGGCAAGGACCGTGATCTGACCATCGTCGTCGCCACGTCTGGCGATACCGGCGCCGCCGTTGCCGCGGCCTTCCATCGCCAGCCCGGCGTACGCGTGGTGGTGCTGTATCCGGATGGCCGCGTGTCACCGCGCCAGGCGCACCAGCTCGGCTGCTTCGGTGACAACGTCCAGGCCCTGCGCGTGGCCGGTACCTTCGACGACTGCCAGGCCATGGTCAAGCAGGCGCTGGCCGACCGCGAACTGCAGGCACAGGTGCCGCTGAGCTCGGCCAACAGCATCAGCCTCGGTCGCCTGCTGCCGCAGATGAGTTACTACGCACATACGGCACTGAGCCACTACGCGTTGCATCGTCGCCGGCTCAACCTGGTGGTGCCGACCGGCAACCTTGGCAATGCGATGGCGGCCGTGCTGGCGCGCGCGCTGGGCGTGCCGATCGGGCAGATCGTGCTGGCCACCAATGCCAATGCGGTACTGCCGGCGTACTTCAACGGTGGCGACTACCAGCCGCAGGCCAGTGTGGCCACGGTTGCCAACGCAATGGATGTGGGGGCGCCAAGCAACTTCGAACGCCTGCGCTGGCTCTATCACGGTGATGATGCCGGGCTGCGCGCTGCCTTCCGCGCGTTCTCGGTGGATGACGTGACCATCCGCGCGACGATTGCGGCAGCGCATGCCAGCAGCGCCGAGCTGTTCTGCCCGCACACGGCCACGGCGGTGAAGGTGCTGCAGGGCCTGCGTGCGCGCGGCGCCAAGGGCGACTGGGCGGTGGTGGCTACCGCACATCCGGCCAAGTTCGAGGCGGTGGTGGAGCCGTTGATCGGCGAAACGGTGGCGGTGCCGCCGTCATTGGATGTGTTGCTGCAGCAGCCGGCGCACGCCGAACTGTTGGCCGCCGATTACGCGGCGTTGCGTGAGGTGTTGCTACGCTGATCGAAGGCATCTGGCGTTGCCGGCCAGCGGCCGGCACTACCGGGAGGCTGCAACGCGGGTTGGGCGCAACCGGATGGATGCAGTCCGGTAGTGCCGGCCGCTGGCCGGCAACCCCACCAACCGCGATGCGGTCAGATCAACCCTTCACCGGCCAGCGTGCGCAGTCCATCCTCATCGAGGATCTCCACCACGTTCAAATGGGGCAGGGCAATCAATCCCTGCTGGCGCAGCTTCGTGAAGGTGCGGCTGACCGTTTCCATGGTCAGGCCCAGGTGGTCGGCGATATCGCCACGCCCCATCGGCAGCGATACGCGCAGGCCGTCACCACCCAGCCTGGCCTCGCGCGCGGCCAGGCGCAGCAGGAAATCAGCCAGCTTCTCTGCCGGCTGCAGGCGTGCCAGCGCCAGTGCAGCGTCCTGCGCGGCATCCAGTTCCTGGCAGGCACGCTGCAGCAGCTTGCGCTCCAGGTGCGGGAAGCGGCTGCGCAGCGCCTTCATCTGCGGCAACGCGACGCGGCATACGCGGCTGTCGGCGATGGCTTCGATGTCGTAGCGGTGATGGTCGCTGCCACTCAGTCCGAGGTAGTCGCCGGGAAGCACGAAACCGTTGATCTGGCGGCGGCCGTCGGCCAGGGTGCGTACCAGTCGCAGTGCGCCAGCGGTCAATGTATAGACATGGTCGCGCTCTTCGCCGGTGCGGGCCAGGGTACTGCCCATGCTGACCTGCTGGGAAACGGTGACCTGTTCCAGTGCCTGCACTTCATCGGGCGACAGCGCCGAGCACACCGCAAGGTGGCGAACCGAGCAGTGCAGGCAGTCCAGCGTGTTGCAGGACGGCGAGGCGGGATCGTTGGTGGCGGGCGGAGCGCCGGAAGGCCGTGACATGTTGCGGGGGCGTATCGCGGGCGGGGAGGGCCTTATGATACTTCAAGCGGCCGTTCGACCCTGCCCGAGGCGGGGGCGCTAGAATGTCGCCCCCTCCCACGTCCCGTTCCAGCAGGAGTTCCGCCCGTGATCAAGCCCCGTACCCCGCCCGGCACCCTTGAACTGTTGCCGCGCGAACAGATTGCGTTCCAGCGAATGCTGGACGTGATCCGTCGCAACTACGAGCGCTTCGGGTTCCTGCCGGTGGAGACGCCGGTGTTCGAGCTGTCCGACGTGCTGCTGACCAAGTCCGGTGGCGAGACCGAGCGCCAGGTGTATTTCGTGCAGTCCACCGGTGCGCTGGCCAACGCCGCCGAATCGGGTGACCGTTCGCTGCCGGAAATGGCGCTGCGCTTCGACCTGACCGTGCCGCTGGCGCGCTACGTGGCCGAGCACGAACACGAACTCACCTTCCCGTTCCGTCGCTACCAGATGCAGCGCGTGTACCGCGGCGAGCGCGCCCAGCGCGGCCGTTTCCGTGAGTTCTACCAGTGCGACATCGACGTGATCGGCAAGGACAGCCTGAGCGTTCGCTATGATGCCGAAGTGCTGGCGGTCATCCACGCCGTGTTCTCGGAACTGCGCATCGGTGACTTCAACATCCAGCTGAACAACCGCAAGCTGATGCGCGGCTTCTTCGAAAGCCTGGGCGTGGCCGAAGGCGAGCGCCAGCTGGCGGTGCTGCGTGAGGTGGACAAGCTGGACAAGCGCGGCGCCGATTACGTGCGCGAGACGTTGGTGGGCGAGGGCTTCAACATCCCGGGCGAGCAGGTCGAGAAGATCCTGGCATTCGTGGCCGTGCGTTCGCACGGGCATGCCGATGCACTGGCGCAGCTGGCCACGCTTGAAGCCAACGCCGGTTCTTCGGAGATCCTGCGCACTGGCGTGGCCGAACTGCGCGAGGTGCTGCAGCTTGTGCAGGCGCTGGGCGTGCCGGAAACCGCATACTGCCTGAACTTCTCCATTGCGCGCGGCCTGGACTACTACACCGGCACCGTCTACGAGACCACGCTGACCGACCACCCGCAGATCGGCTCGATCTGCTCGGGCGGCCGCTACGAGGACCTGGCCAGCCACTACAGCAAGTCGAAGCTGCCGGGCGTGGGCATTTCCATCGGCCTGTCGCGCCTGTTCTGGCAGCTGCGCGAGGCTGGCCTGATCGATGGCATCGAGGCCAGCAGCGTTCAGGCGCTGGTGGCGCTGATGGACGAGCAGGGCATGCCGCAGTCGCTGGACATCGCGCGTCGCCTGCGCGCCGGTGGCATCAATACCGAAGTGCAGATGGAGCCGAAGAAGATCGGCAAGCAGTTCCAGTACGCGGCCAAGGCGGGCATCCGCTTCGTGGTGCTGGCCGGTGAAGACGAGCTGGCGCGCGGCGTGGTGGCGGTGAAGGACCTGGTGCGCGAGCAGCAGTTCGAAGTCTCCCGCGACGAGCTGGCCAGCACCCTGCAGGTCGAGCTGGAGCAGTCGAAGGTGATGTAACGGGCGGTTGGCCGCGCGCCACCACGCCACGAAAACGCCCGCCACCCGGTGGGCGTTTTTTTTTGCTATTGCCTGGGATCAGGGCGGTTTTCCTCCAGAAACGGATCCGCCCCCGCCAACCCTCAGCAACCTGGCATTTGACCTTGCTTCGCATGCAGCTGGCGCAGGGGCAGCGCCGCCCAGCCTCCCCCAGATTTGACGCGCTGCGCAAGAATGCGTTAATGTACTAACGCGCTATTACATTGATGCATGGAAACAGCCCCGTGAAAGCCCGCCCCGAGATTGCCGCCAAAGACCCCAAGGCCGACCTGGAAGCCCTGGCCCGGGCCTTTGCCGCCCTGCGCGAGCCGGAGCAGGTGGAAGCCTTCCTGCGCGACCTGTGCACTCCGGCCGAGCTGGAAGCCATGGCCGACCGCTGGAAGGTGGTGCCGCTGCTGCAGCAGGGCGTGCCGTACCGCGAGATCCACGAGCGCACCGGCGTCAGCGTGACCACCACCGGACGGGTGGCGCGCACGCTCGAGCATGGCCATCGAGGCTATGCCGCCGCCATCGACCGCCTTGCTTCGCGCTGATCCGCGCCCCGTTCCGAACTTCGAGACCTCCCCCATGAGTGCAACCCAGGCAGCGCCGGCGCGAGACCGGCTGCGTATCGCCATCCAGAAGAGTGGCCGGCTGGCCGAGCCCGCCCGCAACCTGCTCAGCGCCTGTGGCCTGAGCTGGCGGGAGAGCCGTGACAAGTTGTTCTGCTACGGCGAATCGCTGCCGGTGGACCTGCTGCTGGTGCGCGACGACGACATCCCCGGCCTGATCGCCGACGGCGTCTGCGACCTCGGCATCGTCGGCCGCAACGAGCTGGACGAGCAAGCCGCAGCACGTCGCCAGATCGGCCTGCCCGACGCCTACCAGGCGCTGCGCGGGCTGGGCTTCGGCCAGTGCCGGCTGATGCTGGCGGTGCCCGAGGAATGGCAGTGGCAGGGCCCGGCGCAGCTGGCCGGCACCCGCATCGCCACCAGCTACCCGGCCATCCTCACGCAGTGGCTGGCCGAGCAGGGCGTGGACGCGCAGGTGGTCGAGCTGTCCGGGTCGGTGGAAATCGCCCCGCGCCTGGGTACCGCCGACCTGATCTGCGATCTGGTGTCCAGCGGCGCGACACTGCGCGCCAATCAGCTGACCCCGGTACACAACCTGCTCGACAGCGAAGCAGTGCTGGCCGGTGCAGTGCGCGTACCGGATGATGCGCGCGCATCGCTGCGCGCGATGCTGCTGCGCCGCCTCGACGGCGTGGTGCAGCGCCAGGACCGCAAGCTGCTGATGTTCCGCGCCAGCGAGGATCGCGTCGACGCGCTGGCGCAGCTGCTGGCCGATGCCGAGCCGCTGGTGCGGCTGCCGGCCGATGGCGGCGCGCTGCGCCTGCAGACCATGTGCCCGGGCCCGCTGAGCTGGCAGCGCATGGAAGAACTCGAGCGCGCCGGCGCGCAGGGCCTGATGGTGTTGAGCGTGGAGCGGTCGCTGGCATGAACCGTCTGACCTGGTCCCGACTTGATGAGGCCGCGCGCAGCGCGGCATTGACCCGCCCGGTGCAGACCGTGGCGCAGCAGACCCGCGACGCGGTGGCGACGCTGATTGCACAGGTGCGCGCGCAGGGCGACGACGCGCTGCGTGCGATCACCGCACGCTTCGATGGTGTCGAACTGTCGTCCTTTGAAGTGAGCGAAGCCGAGTTCGCTGCGGCCGAAGCCGCCGTACCCGGCGAACTGCGCCAGGCCATGGTGGACGCGGCCGAGCGCATCGCCCGCTTCCACGCCGCCGGCATGGGCAAGGGATACGCAGTTGAAACCGCGCCGGGCGTAGTCTGCGAACGCATGCTGCGTCCGATCGGCCGGGTGGGCCTGTACGTGCCAGCCGGCAGCGCGCCGCTGCCGTCCACCGCGCTGATGCTGGGTGTTCCGGCACAGCTGGCCGGCTGCCCGCAGGTGGTGCTGTGCACGCCGCCGCGAGCCGATGGCAGCGCAGACCCGGCCGTACTGGTGGCGGCGCGGCTGACCGGCGTGCAGCGCGTGTTCAAGCTGGGCGGCGCGCAGGCGATCGCCGCGATGGCCTATGGCACCGCCAGCGTTCCGGCCTGCGACAAGCTGTTCGGGCCCGGCAACAGCTTCGTGACCGAAGCCAAGCAGCAGGTCGCGCAGGATGGCGCCGCCGCCTTCGATATGCCGGCCGGTCCCTCCGAAGTGCTGGTGATTGCCGATGCTGGCGCCAATCCGGCGTTCGTCGCCGCCGACCTGCTGTCGCAGGCCGAGCACGGCCCGGATTCACAGGTGCTGCTGCTGACCGACGATGCCGCGATGCTGGCCGCGGTCGAAGCCGAGGTGGAGCGCCAGGTGGTCTTGTTGCCGCGCCAGCAGATCGCGCGCCAGGCCTTGTCGGCCTCGCGGTTGATCCAGGTCGATTCGCTGGACGAAGCCTTCGCGATCAGCAACCGCTATGCGCCGGAGCACCTGATCGTGGCACTGCGTGATCCGCGCGCGTGGCTGGACAAGGTGCAGGCGGCCGGCTCGGTGTTCCTGGGGGATTACACGCCCGAAGCACTGGGCGACTACTGCAGTGGCACCAATCACGTGCTGCCGACCGCCGGTGCGGCGCGTGCCTACAGTGGCGTCAGCGTCGCCAGCTTCCAGAACCTGATCAGCGTGCAGAGCGCCAGTGCCGCCGGCCTGGCCGCGATCGGCGGCTGCGCGCGCATCATCGCCAGCGCCGAAGGCCTGGATGCCCACGAGCGTGCGGTGGCATTGCGCATGGAGGTGGCGGCATGAGCGCGGCTATCGAGGAGGTGCTGGCGCTGGTGCGCCCGGATCTGCAGGCGTTCGCCGGCTACAGCTCGGCACGCAGCGCGGCGGTGCAGGGCGAGGTCTGGTTGAACGCCAACGAGTCCGCCTGGGCCAATTCGGCCGACGCGGCTGGCAGCAGCCGGCGCTATCCGGAGCCGCAACCGTTGGCGTTGCGCGAAGGCTTGGCGGCGCTGTACGGCGTGACGCCACAGCAGCTGCTGGTCGGCCGCGGCAGCGACGAGGCCATTGATCTGCTGGTGCGCGCGCTGTGCGTGCCGGGCCGCGACGGCGTGCTGGTCACGCCGCCGGTGTTCGGCATGTACGCCGTCTGCGCACGCCTGCAGGGCGCCGCATTGATTGAAGTGCCGCTGGTGGACAGCGAAGATGGCCTGCGTGCCGATCTGGATGCGGTGATCGACGCGGCCAAGGCGCAAGGTGCCAAGCTGGTGTTCCTGTGCGCCCCGTCGAACCCGGCCGGCAGTGACATCGCCCTGGATGAAGTCGAGCGCGTGGTGGTTGCGCTGCGCGGGCAGGCGCTGGTGGTGGTGGACGAGGCCTATGTCGAGTACGCGCAGCGGCCGTCGGCGACCACGTTGCTGGCCGCGCACGCCAACCTGGCGGTGCTGCGCACGCTGTCGAAGGCACACGCGCTCGCGGCCGCTCGTATTGGAACGCTGATCGGCGCCCCGGAACTGATTACCGTGCTGCGTCGTTGCCAGGCGCCGTACCCGGTGCCGACCCCGTGCGCCGAGCTGGCCGTGCAGGCCCTGCAGCCGGCCGCGCTGGCACGCACCGCCGAACGCGTGGCCACGGTCATCGCCGAACGCGAGCGCCTGCGAACGGCACTGGCCAGCCTGCCCGGTGTACGCCGGGTGTACGCCTCGTCCGGCAACTACCTGCTGGTCCGCTTCGCCGATGCCCAGGCCACGTTCGATACGCTGCTGGCTGCGGGCGTGGTGGTGCGGGACCAGCGCGCCGCGCCGCAGTTGGGTGATGCGCTGCGCATCAGCATCGGCAGCCCAGAAGAGAATGACCGCGTGCTTGCGGCCCTGTCGGCGCGGAGGGCCGCAGCATGACCCCGATCCTGTTCATCGACCGCGACGGCACCCTCATCGAGGAGCCGTCCGACTTCCAGATCGACGCCTACGAGAAGCTGCGCTTCGTGCCGCAGGTGATCCCGGCGCTGCTGAAGCTGCGTGACGCCGGCTACCAGTTCGTGATCGTCACCAACCAGGATGGCCTCGGCAGCGACAGCTACCCGCGCGCCAGCTTCGATGGCCCCAACGACCTGATGCTGCAGATCTTCGAGAGTCAGGGCATCATTTTCCGTGACGTGCTGATCGACTGCAGCTGGCCGCAGGACAATGCGCCGACCCGCAAGCCGGGCATCGGACTGATGACGGCTTATCTGCAGGACCGCAGCATCGACTGGGCGCGCTCGGGCATGGTTGGCGACCGCATCACCGACCTGCAGTTCGCCGAGAACCTCAACATCCGTGGCTTCCAGCTGCGCACCGCGCAGTTCGGGGGCGAGTGGGACTGGCCGGGCATCGCCCACGCGCTGGCCGACGCACCGCGTACTGCCGTGGTCCAGCGCAATACGAAAGAAACGAAGATCCGCGTGGAACTGGACCTGGACCGTGCCGCTGATGCACGCATCGCCACCGGATTGCCGTTCTTCGACCACATGCTGGAACAGATCGGCAAGCATGGCGGCTTCGCGCTGGACATCCAGGCCGAGGGCGACCTGCACATCGACGAGCACCACACCATTGAAGACACCGGGCTCGCATTGGGCCAGGCCCTGCGCGAGGCGCTGGGCGACAAGCGCGGCATTGGCCGCTACGGCTTCACCCTGCCGATGGACGAGACGCTGGCCAGCGCCGCACTGGATTTCAGCGGCCGGCCCTACTTTGTGTTCGAGGGCGAGTTCAAGCGCGAGCGCGTGGGCGACATGCCGACCGAGCTGGTGCCGCATTTCTTCCGCTCGCTGTGCGATGCCAGCGGCCTGAACCTCAACCTGCAGGTACGCGGCGACAACGACCATCACAAGGTGGAGGCCTGCTTCAAGGCGCTGGCACGCGCGCTGCGGCCGGCGTTGGCCCGGCAGGGCACGGCGTTGCCAACCACCAAGGGGGCGCTGTGAGTGACGTTGCGCTGATCGATGCCGGCGGTGCCAACCTGGGCTCGGTGCGCTATGCACTGGAGCGTCTGGGTGCGACGGTGCGGCTGGTGCGCGATGCGGACGGCCTGATCGGCGCGCAGCGGGTGATCCTGCCCGGTGTCGGCGCCGCCGGTCCCGGCATGCAGCGCCTGCACGCGCAGGGCCTGGTGGAACCGCTGCAGCAACTGGAGGTGCCGTTGATGGGCATCTGCCTGGGCATGCAGCTGCTGTTCGAGCGCTCCGAGGAAGCGGGTGTGGAGACACTGGGCCTGATTCCCGGCGTGGTGCGCAAGCTGGTGCCGGCCTGCGGCATCCGCGTGCCACACATGGGCTGGAACCGGCTGCTGCCACTGCGCGAATCGCTGCTGCTGCGCGGCGTGCCGGAGCGTGCCAGCGCCTACTTCGTGCACAGCTATGCGGCGCCGCTCAATACCCACACCGTCGCTGCCTGCGACCACGGCGGCCTGTTCACTGCCGTGGTGGAGCAGGGGCGTTACTACGGCGCACAGTTCCACCCCGAGCGCTCCGGCGAGACCGGCTCGCTGATGCTGCGCAATTTCCTCAAGGGCACTGCTGCATGAGTTTCATCGTCTACCCCGCGCTGGATATCCGCGACGGCCGCGTGGTGCGGCTGCGCCAGGGCGACTACGCGCAGGAAACCTCGTATGGCGATGATCCGTTGCCACGCGCGCAGGCCTTCGCCGCGCAGGGTGCGCAGTGGATGCATCTGGTCGACCTGGACGCTGCGCGTGCCGGTGGCTACACCCTTGCGCCGCTGCTCGCGTCGATCCGTGCGCAGACGCCGCTGCAGGTGCAGACCGGCGGTGGCGTGCGCGGTCGCGACGACGTGGCGCGCATCCTCGATGCCGGCGCCGGTCGCGTAGTGGTCGGCTCGCTGGCGGTGCGCCGCCCCGATGAAGTGGTCGGCTGGCTGGAGGAATTCGGCGCCGAACGCATCACCATTGCGCTTGACGCCCGCCAGGATGCACAGGGCCAGTGGCAGCTGCCGGTGCACGGCTGGACCGAGAACGCCGGGGTGACCCTGGACGTTCTGGCTCAGCGCTACGCACGCGCCGGCATGCGCCACCTGCTGTGCACCGACATCGCCCGCGACGGCATGCTGGCCGGGCCCAACATCAGCCTCTACCAGCACCTGTCGGCGCTGCTGCCGGGCGTGGCGGTGCAGGCGTCCGGCGGCATCCGTGACGTGGCCGATGTGGCCGAGGCCCGTGCCGCTGGCTGTAGCGGTGCGATTCTCGGCAAGGCCCTGCTGGAGCAGCGCATGGACCTGGCGGAGGCGCTGGCATGTTGAGCCGCCGCATCATTCCCTGCCTGGACGTGCGCGATGGCCGGGTGGTCAAGGGCGTGCGCTTCCGAGATCACGTCGACATGGGCGACATCGCCGAGTTGGCGCAGCGCTATCGCGACCAGGGGGCGGACGAGCTGGTGTTCTATGACATCGGCGCCAGCCCCGAGGCGCGTTCGGTCGACGTTGCGTGGATCGAGCGCATCGCACGCCTGATCGACATTCCGTTCTGCGTGGCCGGTGGCATCGACAGCGTGGAAACCGCGCGCCGCGTATTGTTCGCCGGTGCCGACAAGGTGTCGATCAATTCGCCGGCGCTGGGCCGCCCGGAGCTGATCACCGAGCTGGCGGACGAGTTTGGCGTGCAGTGCGTTGTGGTGGGGGTCGATTCGGTGCGCGAGGCCGACGGGCAATGGCGGGTGCGTCGTTTCAGCGGCGATCCGGACAAGACCCAGGCGGTGCCGCTGCGCACGCTCGACTGGATCGTCGAAGCGCAACGGCGTGGAGCCGGCGAGATCGTGTTGAACTGCATGGACAGCGATGGCGTGCGCCGCGGCTACGATGTCGCACAGTTGCAGCAGGCGCGGGCACTGTGCCAGGTGCCGCTGATCGCCTCTGGTGGCGCCGGTGCGATGGAACATTTCGCAGAAGCCTTCGACCAGGCCGACGTCGATGGTGCACTGGCGGCGAGCGTGTTCCACAGCGGCGCCATCGCCATTCCAGAATTGAAGCGCTACCTGCGCGGACAGCAGATCGAGGTGCGGGATGTCTATTGAAGTCAGGCCGTCGTCGGACGCATTGCAGGCGCTGGACTGGAGCAAGGGCGACGGCCTGCTGCCGGCCGTGGTTCAGGATGCCGACACCCTGCAGGTGCTGATGCTGGGCTATGTGAGTGCCGAATCGCTGGCGGCCACGCTGGCCATCGGCCACATGACCTTCTTCAGCCGCAGCAAGCAGCGGTTGTGGACCAAGGGCGAGCAGTCCGGCAACGTGCTGGTGGTGCAGTCGATCAGCGTCGACTGCGATGCCGATACTTTGCTGGTGATGGCACGGCCGGCGGGGCCAACCTGCCACACCGGTGCAGAGAGCTGCTTTGACCAGGCGCCGAAGGATTTCCTGGGCGGGCTGGGCCAGCTGGTGGCGATGCGTGAGGCGCAACGCCCGCCGGGCAGCTACACCACCAGCCTGTTCGAGGGCGGCATCCGCCGTATCGCGCAGAAGGTGGGCGAGGAGGGCGTGGAGACCGCATTGGCCGCCGTGGCGCAGGATGACGAGGCATTGCTGGGCGAGGCGTCGGACCTGCTGTACCACCTGCTGGTGCTGCTGCGTGCGCGCGGTCTGTCGCTGGACGATGCGCGGGCGGTGCTGGAAAAACGCCATCGTTGAAGTGCGGTAGTGCCGGCCGCTGGCCGGCAACCTCATCATCTTCGGGCATCTAGGGCTTGCCGGCCAGCAGCCGGCACGACCCGCCGGCAATGCAGCCGAGCGTGGCTCGGCACTACAATACCGCGTCTCTTTCTGCCGGATGCCTCCCATGAAACTGCCTGCCGCCTGGCTGTGCTGCCTGTTGCTGACCTCGCCGGCCTGGGCTGCGGACACCGTGGTCAGCGGCAAGGTGTATCTGGAGCGTGACGGCAAGCCTGGCCGCGGTGCGACCGATCCGGGCCTGGCCGGGGTGCAGGTTTCCAACGGCGAGACCATCGTCAAGACTGCCGCTGACGGCAGCTACAGCCTGCCGGTGCGCGACGGCCAGACCGTATTCGTGATCAAGCCTGATGCGTATTCCTTCCCGAAAGCGGCCGACGGCCTGCCTTCGTTCTGGCGGCACTATCGCCCGAACGGTTCGCCGGCGTTGAAGTACGGCGGCATCGCCGCGACCAGCGACGTCACCCGCAACTGGGATTTCGCCCTGCAGTCGGATCGCCATGACAGTCGGCGCGGCTTCCAGATGCTGGTGTTCACCGACTCCCAGACCGCGAGCCTGAAGGACATCGGCTACTACCAGCAGTCGATCGTGGCGCCGCTGGTCGGCCAGACCAAGGCGCGCATGGGCACCACCCTGGGTGACATCGTCAACGATGACTTGACGCTCTACCCGGCGATCAACAAGGTCACCACCGGACTTGGCGTGCCGTGGTTCCATGTGCCGGGCAACCACGACCTGGATTTCGATGCGGCCAGCGACGAACACTCGCTGGACAGCTGGCGCAACATCTACGGTCCGGACACCTACGCGGTGGAAGAGGGCGGCGCCAGTTTCGTGTTCCTGGACGACGTGGTGTACGACCCCAAGGCCAGGCCGAAGTACATCGGCGGCCTGCGCGAAGACCAGTTCGCCTTCCTCGCCAGCTACCTGAAGGGCCTGCACAAAGACCGCCTGCTGGTGCTGGGCATGCACATCCCGCTGTTCGACGCGGCGCCGGGGCGCGAGACCTTCCGCCATGCCGACCGCCAGCGCCTGTTCGACCTGCTCAAGGACTTCCGCAACGTGCTCGTGCTCAGCGGCCACAGCCACACCCAGCAGCACGTCTACCACGGCAAGGCCGACGGCTGGAACGGCGACAAGCCGCTGCACGAATACAACGTCGGTGCCAACTGCGGCGCATTCTGGTCCGGGGTGAAGAATGCCGCCGGCGTGCCGGACAGCGCCATGAGTGATGGCACGCCAAAGGGCTACGCGTTGCTGGACGTCGCCGGCAATGGCAGCTATCGCCTGCAGTACCGCGTGGCCGGCAAGCCGGCCAGCGAGCAGATCGGCCTGCATGCACCGAAGGTGCTGCGCCAGGGGGCCTATCCGGCGTGGGGTGTCTACGCCAACGTCTACATGGGCGAGGACGCCAGCGTGGTCGAGTACCGCGTCGATGGCGGTGCCTGGCAGCCGATGAAGCAGGTCAGCCAGCCCGACCCGCGCCTGATGGTGGAGAACGTGGCCGACGATCTGGCTGACAGCCTGCGTGGCTACGACCGCTCGCCGGAGGCCACCGCGTCGCCGCACCTGTGGCGTGGCGCGCTGCCGACCGACCTGGCCGTGGGCAGCCACAAGGTCGAGGTACGCTCCACCCAGCCCGATGGCGCGGTGTTCACCGCCACCACCCGCTACAGCCTGCAGACGGCCCAGCCCTGACACTCCGCAAGGCCTCTCCAGCGAAAGGACCCCGCATGGATATCCGCTTCATGGCCGGCACCACGCCGGTGACCCTCAGCCGCCACTGGTTCACCGGCGCGATGCTGCTGCAGAGCGCCACCGAGAAGGTCTGGGTGCAGCATCCGCTGCATCCGGGCACGCACTTCTCCTTCTCGCTGGTACAGTCGTGGCTGCGCCACATCGCCGGCCACGAAGTGCTGGTCGAGCGCACCCGGCCGCTGCTGTTTGCCGGCTTCCGCCCGCAGCGGCTGCGCGTGCTGGTGGATGGCGTGCAGGTGGCCGAACAGGAAGGCATGTAGGCCAACCTGAACCGCCGGCGCGCTAGGCAAAGCCGCCCCGATGCCTGAGAATCGAGGCGATTCAATCGATCCAAGCAGGCCAGGCCAGCGTGACCATCGCAGCAGCGTCCACGGTTTCCACCGACTCCGCCCGCGGCGGTCTTCCGCGCAGTCTCGTTGTCGCCGATGTCGGCGGCACTTTCGCCCGTTTGGCGCTGGCTGAAGCGCAACCCGGCCACGCACCACTGCTGGGCAGCCATCGCACCTATGCCTGCGCCGAGCACCCCAGCCTGGCGGCGATCCTTGCTGATTTCACCGCTGGCCTCGGCCAGCCGGTGCAGACCGCGGTGGTCGCCATCGCCGGCCTGCTCGATGGCGATGTACTGATCAATTCCAATCTGCCGTGGACGGTCTCGCTGTCGGCCACCCGCGCGCAGTCCGGGCTGCATGAGCTGCAGTTGATCAATGATTTCGAAGCGGTGGCGCTGGCCATCCCGTACCTGCAGCCTGCCACTCTGGTGCCACTGAACGGCGATGCTGACCCGGCGCAGGCGTTCCCGGCGCTGGTGCTGGGCGCCGGTACCGGCCTGGGCGCGGCACTGCGTTTCGCCGATGGCGAGCGCCCGGTGCTGGCCAGCGAGATCGGCCACGCCGCGCTCGGCGCCGGCAACGCGCTGGAACTGCAGGTGCTGGGCAAACTGCTGCAGCGCTGGGCGCACGTGGACAACGAGCGCGTGCTGTCCGGCAGTGGCCTGATGAACCTGTACCCGTGCCTGTGCGAGCTGCGCGGCGTCACCCCGGTGTGGACCAGTACCGAAGCACTGATCGGTGCCGCCCGCAGCGGTGAAGACGCGCTGGCGGTGGAGACGCTGCAGGTGTTCTGCGCCTGGCTGGGCAGCCTGGCCGGCGACGCAGCGATCGCCGTCGGTGCGCGCTCGGTGTACCTCGCCGGAGGTATTTCCGCGCATGTGCAGGATTTCCTGGCCGATGGCCGCTTCCGTGAGCGCTTCCTCAACAAGGGCGTGCTGACCGAGGTGCTGCGCCAGGTGCCGGTATGGCGCGTGGAGCACGGCCAGTTGGGCGTGCTCGGCGCAGCGGTCTGGCACGCCGCACGGCAGCCCACGCACGACTGATCGGCATGACCGGCATCGTGCCGGCCGTGCATTGCAGACTGGGAGGGGAAGATGGTGGATCGCAGGCAGTTCCTGCAGGCCGGCGCACTGGCCGCAGGCATGGCGGCTTTGCCGGGCGTGCAGGCGCGCACGCAGGGTGGGGCCAAGGTGGTTTCGACCTGGGACTTCGGCGTGCCGGCCAACCAGGCCGCATGGAAGGTGCTGGCGCAGGGCGGCAGCGCGCTGGATGCGGTAGAAGCGGGCGCACGCTGGGCCGAGAGTGAGCTGTGCAACCCCACCGTCGGTCATTGCGGCAACCCCGATCGCGACGGCGTGCTGAGCCTGGACGCGAGCATTATGGATGGCGATGGCCGTTGTGGTGCGGTGGCCGCGCTGGTCGACATCCTGCATCCGGTGTCGGTGGCCCGCAAAGTGATGGAGAACAGCCCGCATGTGCTGCTGGTAGGCGAGGGCGCGCAGCAGTTCGCGGTGCAGCAGGGTTTCGAGCGCAAGCACCTGCTGACGCCGCAGGCCGAAGCGGCCTGGCGCGAGTGGCTGAAGACGGAGAAGTATCAGCCGCAGATCAACGCCGAGCGCCGTGGTATTCCCGGCAACAGCGACAACCACGACACCATCGGCGTGCTGGCGCTGGATGCCAAGGGCCACCTTGCCGGTGCCTGCACCACCAGCGGCATGGCCTGGAAGCTGCACGGCCGGGTCGGCGACAGCCCGATTATCGGTGCCGGCCTGTATGTCGACAACGACGTGGGCGCGGCCACTGCTTCGGGCGTGGGTGAAGAGATGATCCGCAACGCCGCTTCGTTCCTGGTGGTCGAGCTGATGCGCCAGGGGCGCTCGCCGGCCCAGGCCTGCCGCGAGGCAATCGACCGTGTGGTGCGCAAGCGGCCGGAGGCGAGCAAGACCCTGCAGGTGTGCTTCCTGGCCATGAACAAGCAGGGCGAGGTGGGCGCCTACGCGTTGCATCGCGGTTTCGTCTACGCCGTGTGCGATGCGCAGCGCCAGGATGACCTGCGCGATTCGCCGTCGATCTATGCGAGCACCCAGGCGTGAGCACGCGGCTGACCCTGGAGATCGCCAGCAACTCCCTGGCCTCGGCGTTGGCGGCGCAGGCCGGCGGGGCCGACCGCATCGAGCTGTTCGACAACCTGGCCGAGGGTGGCACCACGCCATCGTTTGCCACCATCGCGATTGCCCGCGAACGCCTGTCGATTCCGCTGTTCGTGCTGGTGCGGCCACGCCCGGGTGACTTCCACTACGACGCGCTGGAAACCGAACTGATGCTGCGTGACATCGCGCAGTGCCGCGCGCTGGGCTGCGATGGCGTGGTGATTGGTGCATTGGACGTGCAGGGCGGCGTTGACGTGGCGTTGTGCCGTGAACTGATGCAGGCGGCCGGGCCGTTGCAGGTGACCTTCCACCGCGCCTTTGATGCTGCCCGCGACCTGCCGGCGGCGCTGGAGCAGGTGATCGGGCTGGGCTGCCAGCGCGTGCTGACCTCCGGCGGCCAGGTCAGCGCCGAGGCCGGTGTCGATGTGCTGGCGGCGCTGGTCACCCAGGCGGCCGGGCGTATCACGGTGATGGCAGGTGCCGGATTGGCCCCGGGCAACATCGCAACCGTCGCGCGGCAGACGAGCTGTACCGAACTGCACGCGTCCGCAAAAGGCCTGCGCCGCTCGGCCATGCAGTTCCAGAACCTGGCCCTGCGCGGCTTGGACCCGGACTGGAGCCAGACCGCCACCGCGACCGTGGCCGCGCTGCGGCAGGCGCTGGACGGCGCAAGGTAGCCCGCCTCTTCTGTAGAGCCGAGCCCACGCTCGGCTGCTTTTCGCGGCGAACAACAGCAGCCGAGCGCGGGCTCGGATCTACAACGACCCGCTGTCGGCCGTACACGGCATCACGGACAAAACCGTTCCGCGCGCGATTGTCGCGATCGTGTCATTGACGTGTGTTCCGTTCTCTCAGCGATGTTTCGCAACCCTTTGATTGTTCGGGATGACGGCGGTCGGTAGCGGCATTCCGCGGGCTGTTGCTGCGTCGCCGCATGCCGGGTGTGATTCAGCTGTGCTTTAGTTTGGATCGATCCACAGGGGAGGGTGCTGCGACGGTCCTGAACCGATCCAGGCGCCCGGATCACCGGTAGTGCCGCACCACCACCCGTCCATGCGTCCACACTTTCGAAGAGCAACCACCCATGGCTCAGATCGTCCACAAGCGTCGCCACCTGCTGTCCCAGGCCCTGATCCTGGCCCTGCTTCCCCTGGCTGCCAATGCGCAGCAAGCCTCAAGCTCGTCTACCAAGGATCTCGACGCGGTCACCGTCACCGGCTCGCGCATCAAGCGCGCCAGTGTCGAAGGCCCGGCCCCGGTCAACGTGATCACCGCGCAGCAGATCCAGAAAGAAGGCTTCGTCAGCGTGTATGACGCGCTGAAGACGCTCACCGAAGCGACCGGCACCGTTGAAGCCGCCTCGCAATGGGGCTCGCACACGCCCAACGCCAGTGGCCTGAACCTGCGCGGGATGGGCCCGAACCGTTCTCTGCTGCTGGTCAACGGCCGCCGTGTGGCCGACTACCCGCTGCCCTACGGCGGCGAAACCAATTTCTCCAACTACGGCAACATTCCGGCCGCAGCAGTGGAGCGCATTGAAGTGCTGACCGGCGGCGCCTCGGCCATCTACGGTTCGGATGCGATCGCCGGCGTGGTCAACGTCATCCTCAAGACCAACTACGACGGCGACGAAGTGCGCGTGCGTGGCGGTACCTCCACAGAAGGTGGACGAGATACCTGGGACCTGTCCTGGGCCGGCGGCAAGACCGGCGACAACTGGAGCGTGACCTACGCGCTGCAGTACACCAAGCGCGATCCGCTGTTCGGACGCGACCGACCGCAGATGGACGACGCCGACGACGCACCGTATCCCTCCTGGAACATGGAGCAGCGCAAGGTCGGCTTCCGCCCCACCTCGGGCCTGGCATTGATCGACCCGACCAACGGCCAGCGCCTGGCACCGCCTGCAGGCACCTGCGAGAAGTTCGACGGCGAGTACTACACTGCCGATCGGCTGGTCTACAACTACGCTACCAACACCATCACCAACACCGGCCGCCTGTGCGGCATGAGCGCCGACTACGCCAACTGGCTGCTCACCGGCGGCGCCGAGAATGTTTCCGGCAACCTCTACGCCACCTTCGATTTCAGCAGCGACCTGCAGGCCTGGACCAACCTGGCGGTGTACCACTCCGAAGCGATCTGGGGCACCAATCCGCCCAGCGTCTCGCTGATCGACGACGACAACGGCTATTACTGGGATGCCAACCGCAACCGCCCGATCCTGGGCGTGCGCCAGTTCACTCCGAACGAAGTCGGTGGCCTGGATACCCTGCGCAACACCAACCGCGAGCTGTCCTGGGACTGGAGCGCAGGCCTGCGTGGCCGCCTTGCCGATCGCTTCGACTGGAGCGCCTCGGTGGGCCGTTCCTACTACCGCGTGGAAGAACGGCAGAACGTGGTGGACGAGCAGAAGTCGTACGACTACTTCCTCGGCCCGCGCCTGGGCACCACCCCCGATGGCGAGGCGATCTACGCGTTGAACGAATCGCGCTGGTGGAATCCGCTCACGCCGGACCAATACTGGCAGATGGGCACGGTAGCCAGGAACCGCGCGTCATCGTGGGTCAACCAGGCCTCGGCGGATATCACCGGCGAGCTGTTCCAGGGCTGGGCAGGCCCGATCTCGTTCGCAGCGGTAGCTGAAGTCGCGCAGCAGGGCTACCACCTCAGCCCGGACCCACGCGCCGGCATCGATTTCGACCTGCAGAACGTCGACCGCGGTGGTGGCGAGCGCACCCGGTATTCAGCGGGCGTCGAGTTCAAGATCCCGCTGCTGGAGAGCGTGACGGCCACCGCGGCCGCACGCTACGACCGCTATGGCAACTACAAGGCCGATGACAGCAGTGAAGCGTTGGATATCGGCAGCCAGAAGGAAACCACCTGGAACGTCGGCTTGGAATGGCGCCCGGTCGAATCGCTGCTGGTGCGTGGCTCGTATGCCACCAGCTTCCACGCGCCGGACATGCACTACCTGCTGGGCCGGCCGAGCAGTTCCGAAGTGCAGACCTATGATCGCCTGCGCTGCATCCAGAGCGGTGCCTACCTGGTCAACAACTGTGGCGTGGGCAACACCGATGTCTGGTACACCTTCGACGTGAACCGCCGTGGCACGCCGCTGCTGCGCTCGGAAACCGGTGATTCGTGGACGGTCGGCTTCGTCTGGGACGTGATGCCCAACCTGTCGGTCAGCGCCGACTACTGGGCGATCAAGCTGGAAGACATGATCGTCGACGTCGGCGCCGACGAGGTGCTGGCCAGCGAGGCCGGCTGCCTGACCGGCAAGAACATCGATGGCACGCCATGGGCCAATCCGGCCGGTGGCGACTACTGCGCCGGCATCCTGGCCCGCGTGAACCGTGACAGCAGCGGCCGGCTGGTGTCGATCGAGCGCGGCCCGTTCAACCTGGCCAGCCGGGAAGTGCGCGGTATCGACCTGACTGCACGCTATCGCCTGGAAACCGCGCAGTGGGGCAGCTTCCAGCTGGGCCTGAACTACACCAACCAGATCTCGACCAAGGAACAGCGCTACGCCAACGACCCGAACCCGGAACGGCGCGACCGAGACCTGCGCAGCAAGCTGCGCGCGAGCCTGGCCTGGCAGCGCGGCAACTGGAATGCCAATGTCTATGCCGACCGCGTGGGTTCAGTGCCGGGCGTGCGCTATCACTGGGGCACCGATCGCCTGGACAATCCCGGCGGTTGCCTGCCCTTCGCCGATGGCTACGTGCCCAGTGACAGTCCGTCGCTGAACTGCCTGGAACCGGCGCAGCTGCCGGATGGCTCGGTGAACCCGAACCCCAACGCGGGCCAGCAGACCTCGCGCTACTTCGGCCGGGTCGGGCCGTTCATCACCTGGAACGTCAACGTGGGTTACCAGGTGACCGAGCACGCCAAGGTCAATGTCTACGTCAACAACGTGTTCAATTCGGCCAGCTGGAACCACAAGGACCCGTACAAGCTGGACTATGACTTCGCCCCGACCCGGTTGCTGAGCGCGGTCGGCCGCGAGTTCGCATTGGAGTATGTGTTCACCTTCTGAGGAGACCGGCCTCCGCCGGTAGATCCACGCCATGCGTGGATGCGGAAACGGAACACCGGGGGCGGCGCCCCCTTCAGGCATGCGGACAGGCTGGATTTGACCTTCCCACGATGGCAAGGTTTAGCCTGTCCGCATCCAGAAGGAAACCCGGGAATCCGATCATGAGCACGCCGCGCGCCGCTGCCGCCCCCGCCAGCCCCTCCACCATCAGCCTGCCCATCGAGGGCATGACCTGCGCCAGCTGCGTAGGCCGGGTCGAGGCAGCACTGTCCAAGGTCGAGGGCGTGGGCAGCGTCTCGGTGAACCTGGCCACCGAGCGGGCGGACATTCGTCCGTCGGGCCCGGTGGATCGCGCGGCGCTTGTCCAGGCAGTGGAGCGGGTGGGCTACGACGTACCTGCCGCCACCGTTGAACTGGCCGTGGAGGGCATGACGTGCGCCTCCTGCGTGGGCCGCGTGGAGCGCGCGCTGCTGGCGGTGTCAGGCGTGAGCCAGGCCAGCGTCAACCTGGCCACCGAGCGCGCCACGGTGCGTGGTGTGGCGGATGCTGCGACGCTGGTCGCCGCCATCGACAAGGCCGGCTATGACGCACGCGTAATCGAGGCGGGTGTGCAGTCCGATGACGAGGCCGTAGAAAAGAAGGATGCCGAGCGTGCCGAACTGAAGCGCGACCTGATCGTGGCCACTGCGCTGGCATTGCCGGTGTTCGTGCTGGAGATGGGCTCGCACCTGATTCCCGGCATGCACGAATGGGTGATGGCCACGCTTGGCATGCAGGCCAGCTGGTACCTGCAGTTCGCACTGACGCTCCTGGTGCTGGCCATCCCCGGTCGCCGTTTCTACCAGAAGGGCTTCCCGGCGCTGCTGCGCCTTGCACCGGACATGAATTCGCTTGTGGCGGTGGGCACCGCTGCGGCGTTCGGCTATTCGGTGGTCGCGACCTTTGCACCGCGGCTGCTGCCGCCGGGCACGGTGAACGTCTACTACGAAGCGGCGGCGGTAATCGTCGCACTGATCCTGCTGGGCCGCTTCCTCGAAGCGCGCGCCAAGGGCCGCACCTCGGAGGCGATCAAGCGTCTGGTCAACCTGCAGGCCAAGGTCGCCCACGTGATCCGTGACGGCCGCACCGTCGATATCCCGGTCAATGAAGTGCAGAGCGGCGACGTGGTGGAAGTGCGGCCAGGCGAGCGTGTGCCGGTCGATGGCGAGGTGGTTGAAGGCCGCAGCTACATCGACGAATCGATGATCAGCGGCGAGCCGATTCCGGTTGAGAAGCAGCCGGGCAGCAGCGTGGTGGGCGGTACGGTCAACCAGAAGGGCGCACTGACGGTACGTGCGACGGCGGTGGGCGCGCAGACCCTGCTGGCGCAGATCATCCGCATGGTCGAACAGGCGCAGGGCTCGAAGCTGCCGATCCAGGCGTTGGTTGACAAGGTCACGCTGTGGTTCGTGCCGGCGGTGATGCTGGCCGCGCTGGCGACCTTCGCAGTCTGGCTGATCTTCGGCCCGTCGCCAGCCCTGAGCTTCGCGCTGGTCAACGCGGTAGCGGTGCTGATCATTGCCTGCCCCTGCGCGATGGGGCTGGCCACGCCGACCTCGATCATGGTCGGTACCGGCCGCGGCGCCGAAATGGGCGTGCTGTTCCGCAAGGGCGAAGCACTGCAGCTGCTGAAGGACGCGAAGGTGGTGGCGGTGGACAAGACCGGCACGCTGACCGAGGGTCGCCCGCGCCTGACCGACTTCGAGATCACGGACGGCTTCGATCGCAGCACCGTGCTGGCGGCAGTGGCTGCAGTGGAATCGCGCTCTGAACATCCGATCGCCCGCGCCATCGTCGATGCAGCCACTGAACAGGGCATTGCACTGCCGTCGATGGTCGATTTCGAATCGGTCACCGGCATGGGCGTGCGTGCCAGCGTTGATGGTGCGCGGGTGGAGGTCGGTGCCGATCGCTTCATGCGCGATCTGGGCGTGGACATCACTTTGTTTGCGGCGCTGGCGGCAGAGCTGGGCACCCAGGGCAAGTCGCCGCTGTATGCCGCCATTGACGGTCGCCTGGCCGCAATCATCGCGGTATCCGATCCGATCAAGCCGAGCACGCCGGCCGCGATCGCGGCACTGCATCAGCTTGGCCTGAAGGTGGCGATGATCACCGGTGACAACGCTGGTACCGCCCAGGCGATCGCGCGCCAGCTCGGCATCGACGAAGTGGTGGCCGAGGTGCTGCCGGAAGGCAAGGTCGAGGCGGTGCGCCGCTTGAAGACCACACATGGCCATGTCGCCTTCGTCGGCGACGGCATCAACGATGCGCCGGCACTGGCCGAGGCCGATGTCGGCCTGGCGATCGGAACCGGTACCGATATCGCGGTGGAATCGGCCGACGTGGTGCTGATGTCGGGTAACCTGCAGGGTGTGCCGAATGCCATTGCGTTGTCGAAGGCGACGCTGGGCAACATCCGGCAGAACCTGTTCTGGGCCTTCGCCTACAACACCGCGTTGATTCCGGTGGCCGCCGGCGTGCTGTATCCGGTCTGGGGCGTGCTGCTGTCACCGGTGTTCGCGGCCGGTGCGATGGCCCTGTCTAGCGTGTTCGTGCTGGGCAATGCGCTGCGCCTGCGCCGCTTCCAGCCACCGATGGCGGATGCCGCCGCCGTCACTCATTGAAGGGAATACCCATGAACATCGGTGAAGCCGCCAAAGCCTCCAGCGTGTCGGCGAAAATGATCCGCTACTACGAACAGATCGGCCTGATTCCCGCCGCTGATAGAACCGAGTCGGGCTACCGGGCGTATTCGCAGGCGGACATCCACCGCCTGCGTTTCATCCGCCGCGCACGCGATCTGGGCTTCCAGGTGGCCGAGATCACCGATCTGCTCGGCCTCTGGAACGATACCTCGCGGCACAGCGCCGACGTCAAGCACCTGGCCGAGCAGCACATCGCCGATCTGGAGCAACGCATCGAGCACATGCGGCAGATGGCCGACACGCTGAAGTCGCTGATCAGCTGCTGCGCGGGCGATGAGCGCCCGGAGTGCCCGATCCTGGAGCGGTTGGGTGAGGACGATGGGACGCTGGTACCGGTCGATACCGCGAAGACTGGTGCGGTGCGGCGGCGTACGCACAAGCATTGACTCGATATCGCATGCATGAAAAAGCCCGCCGGGTGCTGTAGTACCCGGCGGGCTTTTCAGTATGGGACAGGACAGGGGATCAGGCGGTACGCGGCGGGAAGCCGGCATCGGTCAGTGCCGCCACGATCTGCGCTTCGCTGGCCGAGGTCTGCACCTGCACTCGGCGGCTGGCCGGATCTGCCTGCACGCTGGCCTGCGGATCGACCAGTTCGATCGCCTTGGTCACGCTGCGCGCGCAACCGCCGCAGGTCATGCCTTCAACATGGAATTCCATCCGTAGCTCCTTGGGTGCTCTTGGGGTCGAGTCAGTGTGCACCTTCCAACGATGGCAGGGTCAAGTGCCGGGCTGAACGACAGGCAAGGCGGCAAAAAAAACGGCAGCCGCCTGTACCAGCGCGGCTGCCGTGGAGGAACGTCCCCGCCAGGGCGGGGCGTGGGTTGCACCGGGGCGCGCCCGGGCAACCCGGTGTTGCCTTAGAACTTCCAGGTAGCGCCGAAGTACAGCTGGCGGCCAGCATAGGTATTGGAGATCAGGCGTGCCTTGGTGTCGCTTCCCAGATGCACGCGCTGCTCGGACTTGGTGGCGTTGATCACCGAGGCGGTCAGGGTCCAGTCCGGGGTCAGGTTGTAGGCAACATTCAGATCCAGCTGGTCATACGGTTCGGTGTAGACGGTGAGGCCATTGTTGAGCCCGCCGACCACTTGGCCGCGACGGTTGAACGAAGCGCGCGCGAGGAACTTCTCGTTCTCGTAGAAGACCGTCACGTTGGCCTGGTTCTTGGCGCTGCCGACCAGCGGCGAGGAGCCGATTTCCTGCCCGTCCAGAACAATGGAAGCCAGGTTGGTGTCGTTGTAGGTGTAGTTGGCCTGCACGCCGAAGCCGAAATCGAAGGTGTACTGGCCATACAGCTCGACGCCTTGCGACACACCATCGCGGCCATTGGCCTGGGTCTCGTAGCGCTGCACGTTCACCGCTTCACCGTTGATGACCATGGGCGTGTCGCGCACCACCGGCAGGGTGAAGTTGTCCACGTTCTTGCGGAACAGGCTGACGCCGGCGACCGCGCCCGGCTGGAAGTACCACTCCAGGCCCAGGTCGAACTGGGTGGCCTTGAACGGCTCCAGCTGCTTGTTGCTGCCCTGGCCGACCCAGCCTGCGGTCGATGCGCCACCGGCAACGCGGCGATCATTGACGTACTCCTCGCTGTAGTAGCTCAGTGCGCCCGGTGCTGCGATGTCGGTGTAGCCAGGGCGGGCGATCACCTTCGATGCGGCACCACGCAGCACCAGCGTGTCGGTGATGTCCCATGCGATGTTGAAACTCGGCAGCACGTCGGTGTAGGTGCGGTCCACGCCGATCAGGCTGTAGGTCTTGCTCTGCGCCAGGTCATGCGGCAGGCGCACGAAGCCGCTCTCGCAGCTGTAGGTCGGGTAGGCCGCAGCGGCGGGGTCGGTGCACGCCATCGGCGCGCCGGACGCGTTGTCCAGGAAGTAGTCGTTGAACTTCTCGATCGAGTCGGAAGACTGCGCGAACTGCTGGGTGCGCACCACACGCACGCCGACATTGCCGCGCAGGCGCTCGGTGCGGAAGTTGGCCTGGAAGTAGCCGGAGTAGATCTTCTCGTTGACGTTGTAGACGAAGTCTTCCTCGGTACGGTTGTGCGAACCACCGTAGGTCTTGTTCAGATAGTCGATGTACGCCGGGTAGTTGATGCCCGGGAACACGTTGGCATTGAAGCCACCGGCAATGTTGCTGATCGGGTTCGACAGGAAGAAGCCGGGCTGCGCATCGCCGGCAGTCGGATCGCAGCCACTCTGGTAGCGGCTGTTGTCATAGTCGGCCGGGTCACGGCCCGGGCATACCCAGTAGGTGTTGCCGGTGTTGCGGTGGACCTTGCCATCACGGTATTTGGCACCGAACTGGATCGAATCCAGCCAACCGGACTCGAACAGCTTGGTCACGTCGGCCTGGAAGTAGTTCTGCTTGACCTCGGTGCGCTTCCACGACGAATCGGTCGAGCCGGTGTCGACTTCGGCGATGCCGTTCATCAATTGCTGCTGCAGGTCGGGCGAGAAGGTGGCAGACGGCGTGCCGGTCAGGTCCCATGCGCTGTACTGGTTACCGGACAGGTAGTCGTTGCCGACCTTGCGGCGCGGCTTGGCCGACATGCGGAAGTTCATCGACGGACCACCTTCGGACCAGGTGCGGCCACCGGTGAACGAGGCCTTCCACAGCGGGCTGATGTCCCAGTCGATGGTCAGGTCGGCGGTCTGCGACAGCGCCTTTTCCTTGCTGTAGCCACCGGTCAGCTGCGGTGTCGGAATCGTGCAGTCGTCCGGGCCCCAGCCGCCGGGCTTGAGGCCGGCGGCCTTGGCCTGGTCTTCGCTGCAGTAGTAGGTCTTTCCAGCCAGCTTTTCGAATTGGGCACCCGTGACGGTGTTGCCGCTGGCATCGAAGTCCAGGCCATTGAGAAGGCGGCCTCCGGCCCAGTTGCCGTCCTGGTTGTAGCGCGCCATGCTCCATTCCGGAATCTTCAGCATGTTCTGGGTGTAGTCACCCTGCAGCTCGAAGCGGAAGTAGTTGGCGGTCATCGTGACGTTGTCGACCGGCTTGAACTGGAAGGTCAGCTGGCCGCCCTTGCGCTCGCGCTTTTCTTCCTTCACCGCGAAGTTGACCGAGGTCGGCATGAAGAAGTCGCTGTAGTTGCCGCCGGTCTGGTTGTTGAAGCCGGACTTGCCCCACCAGTAGTGGATGCCATCCTGCTGCTGCACGTTGCCATAGGCGTCGCGTGCCCTGCCGGCGCCGTACCACTGGTAGTCCTCGGTGCTGGCTTCCATGGTGCGGGTCGTGCGCTTCTGCTGCGTCACGCCGACCAGCACGCCGAAACGCTCATCCTTGCTGTGCCACGAATACAGGGCCGAGGCCTGCGGGTCGATATCGTGGTGGGTATCGGAGGAGGTGCCCTCGAGCGTGACGAAGCCCGAGTTGGACTCCATGTCCAGCGGACGGCGGGTGTGCAGGATGACCGTGCCGCCGATGCCGCCTTCGTCGATGCGTGCTTCCGGCGACTTGAACAGCTCGGCGCTGGACAGCATGTTCGACGGCAGCAGGGTGTAGTTGAACGAACGGGTGGCTTCGTCGTTGGTTTCCGACGTGGCGACGTAGTTGCCATTCAACTGGGTCAGGGTCAGGTCCGGCGCAAGGCCGCGCACGCTGACACTCTTGCCTTCACCACCGCTGCGGGTGATGACCACGCCGGGCACGCGCTGCAGTGCGTCGGCCACGTTCTTGTCGGGGAACTTGCCGACGTCCTCGGCGGTGATCACTTCGACCACGGCGTTGGCGTCGCGCTTCTGCTCAAGGCTCTTTTCGATGGCGTAGCGGTAGCCGGTGACCTGGACGCTGTCCAGAGTGGTGGCATCCGGCGCGCCGGTAGACGTGGCCTGTTGCGCGGCGGCGCCAGCCGGAATGACGGCGGCGGCCAATGCCAGCGCGATGGCCAACGACAGTGCGTCCTGGCCATGCGTACGTATTGAATGCTTCATTCCCATCTCTCCCTCTCTCCTGGATTGATCCGGTGACGTGGCACGGACAACTTGAATCGATCTAATTTGAAGTGACTTTGCGGCTGTCGCCATGTGGGTGGCAGAGCACCGCGCGTGTGGCCTGGTACGTCCTGTTGCTGCTCCCCCAACTCCCGGCCATCGCAATGTCGTTCTTGGATCGATCTAAGCGATGGGCGGGCGATTTTTAGCACGGGTCGCCCGTGGGCGCATGCTGCTGCGCAATATGGTACTGGCGTGGCGAAGGGATGACGGTTTGCTGAAATCAGTGAAATCGTTTTCGTGCGCAGGGGAAGGGTGAGTCGGCAGGGCTGCGCCCTGCACCTGCGGTAGTGCCGGCCGCTGGCCGGCAACAGCCAAAGCCAAAGCCAAAGCCAAAGCCAAAGCGGCTCTGGGTTGTCTGTGGCTTGGCGGGGCGGTGTGGGCTGGCAGGACACGCCGTAAACCCCCCTTCCGGGGTCCGGCCCAGCCGCTGGCGGCTGTGCGTTCGGGCGCTTGCGAAGCAGTGCTTCGCAAGCAAAGCGCCCTCACCCCTGGGGGCTCGATGGCGCCATCCATGGCGCCAATGGTCCTGCCAGCCCACACCGCCCCGCCTTCGACAGTTTCCCGGTGACGGTTGGATTGATCCTGGTGCGGCATGTGGTCATGGGGTCAGATCCGTTTTCCGTTGGAAAACGGATCTGACCCCGATTGATTTCGATATCCGACAGAGATTCATCCACGCATGGCGTGGATCTACAGATCGCGGAAATCTGTCGAAGGCGGGGTGGGTCCGGTTGCGGGGGCGTGAGCCGCATGGATGCGGCGACCGAGCTTACATGGACGTACTTGCAGCGTCCCCCGCAACCGGACCCACCCCGACTCCCGACAGGAAACCAGCTTCTGCTGTTGCTGTTGCTGTTGCTGTTGCTCCAGCTCGGAGCGGTGCAGGGCGCAGCCCTGCCGAACACCCCCTCATGCTGCGCCGCAGAATGCATTCGGCTGAACCTGCATGCTCTACTTGAATCGATCTAAATTCACGACCGCGCGGGTCGGGCGTCATTCCAGGGGGAGCTCTCTGCCGGTCACGGCGGGACTCAGCGGAACGGTGCCGAACGACCCCGGCCGTCTGCCTCCGCGTCATCGACTACAGGAACCCGACATGCGCCCAGTGCCGTCCGCTCCCGCCGTCCCATCGACCTCGCGCCCGCTGGCGCGCCTGGCCTGCCTGTTGGCACTTTCGGCCATGCCGATGCTGTTGCAGGCCGCGCCGGCAGCGCTGGAGCGGGAGGTCAATACATTCATCGGCAGCAAGGACGACGGCAATACGTTCCCGGGCGCGTCGGCGCCGTTCGGCCTGATCCAGGTCAGCCCGATCGGCAGCCACTATTCGGGTTGGCGCTATGACGACGAGAAGATCCGTGGCTTTGGCCACTCCTTCATCTCCGGTGCCGGCTGCTGGGAACAGGGCGGCCAGGTGTCGGTGCTGCCGGTGACCGGCTCGATCGGCCCGGGCGGCGATTTCGATACCGGAAACCCCAAGAAATTCGACCACAAGACGTATGCCTCGAACTACACCCATGACGGCGAGATCGGCCAGGCTGGCTACTACAAGGTGCGCCTGACCAGCTACGGCGGCATCGATGCCGAGGCGACCGCGCGTACCCGTGCCGCGGCCGAGCGCTACACCTTCAGCCAGCGCAGCGGCGATGGCCACGTCCTCGTCAATGTAGGCCAGGTCAACGAACGCCATTCAGTGATCGGCAGCGTGGTCGATGTGGTCGGCGACCGTGTAGTCGAGGGCAAGCTGGTGACCAAGAGCTTCTGTGGCGGTCATCAGTACACCACCTGGTTCCGCATCGAGTTCGACCGTCCGTTCAAGGCACATGGCACCTGGGGCGAGGGCGGTGGCCTGCCGGGTGCGCGGCACAGCATGGAAGGCGAGCAGAAGCCGAACGGTGCCTGGCTGACCTTCGACCTGGCCAAGGGCCAGTCGGTGACGGCGGTCAGCGCAATCTCGCACGTGGATGCCGACGGCGCGCGCATCAATCTGCGCGCAGATGGCATGCAGGGTGGAGCGCTGCTCGGTTTCGACCGCATGCGTGCGTTGTCCCAGCAGTCGTGGCGTGAGCAGCTGGGCCGGGTGCGTGTGCAGGGCGGCAACGCCGACGACCGCGCGGTGTTCTACAGCGCGGTCTACCACGCGCTGCTCCAGCCGATGACCGGCAACGACGCCGACGGCCGCTACCGTGGCTATGACGATGGCATCCACCGTGCCGACGGCTGGACCTACTACGAGTACTTCTCGCTGTGGGATACCTACCGCGCGCAGAACCAGTGGCTGGCACTGACCCGCCCGGACGTGGCGCGTGACATCGGCCGTACCCTGCTGGCGATCGACGAGCAGGGCGGTTGGCTGCCGCGCTGGGGCTATGCCAATTTCGAGACCAACATCATGACCGGCGATCCGGTTACGCCGTTCATGGTCGATCTGTGGCGCTTCGGCGCGCTCAAGGGCCGTGAATCGCAGGCCTGGGATGCGCTGCGCCGCAACGCGTTCGGCACGCCGCCGCTGAACTCGCGCATGGCTGGCCGCTCCGGCAACCCGACCTATCTGGACAAGGGCTACGTGGTCTACGACCGCGCGTTCCCGTCCAAGGGCATGGACGTCGATCCGCATCACGGCGGTTCGGCGACGCTGGAATACGCGCTGGCCGACTGTGCGCTTTCGCAGATGGCCGATGGCCTCGGCCATGCGCAGGACGCGGCGACGCTGCGTGAGCGCGGCCGCAACTGGCGCAAGGTGTGGGACCCGCAGGTGCGTGACGCCGAGACCGGCTTCACCGGTTTCCCCCGCCCGCGCACCGAGGATGGCCAGTGGTACACCCCGGCCGATGGCCACTACAGCCCGCGCTCGCATCACGGTTTCCATGAAGGCACGGCGTGGCAGTACCAGTGGCTGGCGCAGCAGGACGTGCCGGGCTTGGTCGAAGCCATGGACGGCCGCGAACAGGCCGGCCGCCGCCTCGATGCGTTCTTCGCGATGGACGCGCTGCAGGCCGACCCGCTCAATGCCGCCCGCAAGGCGTGGGTGGTCGGGCCGTACAGCTATTACAACCAGTTCCGCTACAACCCGAACAACGAGCCGGACCTGCACGCGCCGTGGCTGTACACACTGATCGGCCAGCCGTGGAAGACCGCCGCCGTGGTGCGTGCGGCGCAGCAGCTGTTCACCAATGCCCCCAACGGCGTGACCGGCAACGATGACCTCGGCACGATGTCGGCCTGGTACCTGTTCAGCGCCATCGGCGTGTACCCGGCGGTGCCGGGCAGTGGCCAGTTCCTGCTGCACACCCCGCGCTTCAGCAAGGTGGAAGTGGACATGGGCAATGGCCGCACGCTGCGCATCGACGCGCCGGGTGCCGATGGCCGCCGTCTGCAGTATGTGCAGGGCGTGCAGGTCGATGGCCAGCCGCATGCGCCGGTTTGGCTGGACTGGAACCAGCTGCAGCAGGGCCCGCGCCTGCAGTTCGCGCTCGACGCGAAGGCGCCGGAGCAGGGCTGGGGCACGGCGGTGAAGGACCTGCCGGTATCCTGGTGCGCGGCACCGGGTAGCCAGCTGCGCTGAGACGGACTGTGCCGTTCGCGGTGACCCAGCGAACGGCACGGCACGACAGGTCCCTGATCCATTAGGCTTGAGCATCCAGCGGAGTCCGGGAAGACGATGAACGACAACGGCAGCAGTCCCAGCAAACGCGCCGGCAAGGCGGTGACGGTGACCGACATCGCGCGTGCCATCGGCGTGTCACGGGCAACGGTGTCGCTGGTGCTGCGCGGCAGCCCACTGGTCAACGTCGATACCCGCGCCAAGGTCGAGGCCGAACTGCGCCGCCAGCGTTATGTCTACAACCGCGCGGCGGCCAACCTGCGCCGGCGCACGTCATCAAGCATCGCGCTGGTGATCAACGATCTGTCCAACCCGTTCTTCGCCGAATTCGCATCCGGTGTGGATGAGGCGCTGGGCGGGCGTGGTTATGTGACCCTGCTGGGCAGCACCGGCGAATCGCCGGAGCGCCAGCAGGCGGTGCTGTCCACGCTGATGGAGCACACCCCGGCCGGCCTGATCCTGTCGCCGGCCGAGGGCAGTGATACCACGCTGCTGCGGCAGGCGCTGGGTGCCAATGCCAACGTGCTGCTGTTCAACCGCGAGCTTGAAGGGGCTGATTGGGATTTCCTCACCCTCGACAACCAGCACGGCGCCTATCTCGCCACGCGCCACCTGATCGAGCGCGGCCATCGCCAGATCGCTTTCTTCGGCGGCCACGCCGCATCCAGTTCGTGCCACCAGCGCCGTGCCGGTTTCCAGCAGGCGCTGGCCGAGGCCGGTCTGTCGCTGCCGCCGGGCTGGATGATCGAATCGGCACCGAACCGCCTGGAAGCCGCCGCGCGCACCGATGAGTTGTTTGCCGACGGCCATCGCCCGAGTGCGGCGGTCTGCTACAACGACACCGTCGCGTTGGGCCTGATGCTGGGCCTGAATTCGCGTGGCATCCGTCCGGGCGGCGATTTTGCCGTTACCGGTTTCGATGATATTTCCGAGGCTGCGGTGGCGGTGCCGCCACTGACCACGTTGACCGCCGACCCGCGCGAGCGTGGCCGGCAAGCTGCGGCGCTGCTTCTGCAACGACTGGACGAACCGGATGCGCCGCCGCGGCGCACGGTCGCGCCGGTGCAGTTGCGCATCCGCGAAAGCAGTGCCGCACGACCGAACTGATTCCTTCCGCATACCCCTTCCACGCAACAACGACCTTCCGCGCATCGAGGCGCGTACCGCATGCCGATCTCCGCAACGCCCCGTCCATCGGGTTCTTCGGGCAACGCACCCGCCGTCACCAACGGCAAGGCGCTGGCCGTGGTCACCACGATCTTCTTCATGTGGGGCTTCCTGACCTGCCTCAATGACATCCTGATCCCGCACCTGAAGGCGGTGTTCGAGCTGAACTACGCCAAGGCGATGCTGGTGCAGTTCACCTTCTTCGGCACCTATTTCCTGATGTCGCTGCCGGCCGGACGCCTGGTGGCGGCGCTGGGCTACAAGAAGGGCATCGTGGCCGGCCTGCTGATCGCCGGTATCGGCGCACTGGGTTTCTGGCCCGCGGCCGAGCTGCGCGTCTACGGCGCCTTCCTCGGTGCACTGTTCGTGCTGGCGACCGGCATCACGGTGCTGCAGGTCGCCGCCAACCCGTACGTCGCACTGCTGGGACCGGAGCAGACCAGCTCAAGCCGCCTGACCCTGGCGCAGGCGTTGAACTCGCTGGGCACGGCCATCGCCCCGATCTTTGGCGGCATGTTGATCCTGTCCAACACGGTGAAGAGTGCCGATGACATCGCGGCGCTGCCGGCCGCCGAGCAGCTGGCCTACCGTGCCGCCGAGGCGCAGGCCGTGCAGGGTCCATACGTGGGCCTGGCGGTGGCGCTGGTACTGCTGGCGCTGTTCGTGTTCCTGTTCCGCCTGCCGGCGTTGAGCGACGCCACCGAGCAGGCTGACCAGGGTCACCACCACAGCTACCTGGATGCACTGCGCAAGCGCCACCTGCTGCTGGGCGTGCTGGGCATCTTCTTCTACGTCGGTGCCGAAGTGTCGATCGGCAGCTTCCTGGTCAATTACCTGTCGATGCCCAACATCGGCGGCTTCAGCGAACAGGAGGCCACCCATTACGTGTCGGCCTACTGGACGATGGCGATGATTGGCCGCTTCGCCGGCTCGGCGCTGCTGGCGCGCTTCTCGCCCAGCCGCCTGCTGGCGATCTTCGCGCTGGTCAACGTGGCCCTGCTGGTTACGACCATGCTGACCTCTGGCAGCATCGCGCTGTACTCGGTGGTGGCGATCGGCCTGTTCAACTCGATCATGTTCCCGACCATCTTCGCGCTGAGCATCGAGCGCCTGGGGCCGCTGACCAACAAGGGCTCCAGCCTGCTGATCATGGCCATCGTCGGCGGTGCCGTGGTGCCGTACCTGCAGGGCGTGCTGGCCGACCACATCGGTGTGCAGGCCAGCTTCATCCTGCCGCTGCTGTGCTACGGCTACATCATTTTCTACGGACTGGTCGGCGCACGTACGCCGGCTTCCGCAACGCAGGGAGGCTGAGTCCGGAATGGGTGCCATTGTCTGCTTCGGCGAAATTTTGATCGATCTACTAGCGCAGCCGCCGGCCTCGGCCGACACCCCGCGCGCATTCCTTCAGTACGCCGGCGGTGCGCCGGCCAACGTTGCGGTGGCGGCAGCGCGACTGGGGGCGAAGACCCAGTTCGTCGGCATGCTGGGCCGAGACATGTTCGGTGACTTCCTGGCGGACAGCCTGGCCGAGCACGGCGTGGGCACGGATTACATCGTGCGTACCGATGCGGCAAAGACCGCGCTGGCCTTCGTCGCGCTGGATGCCAGCGGCGAGCGCAGCTTCAGTTTCTACCGCCCACCGGCGGCCGACCTGCTGTTCCGTGACAGCGATTTCCAGGCCGCGTGCCTCGACAGCGCGCAGTGCTTCCATGTCTGCTCCAACAGCCTGACCGAGCCGGCCATTGCCGAGGCGACCTTCGCCGGCATGGAGCGCGCCCGTGACGCCGGTGCGGTGGTCAGCCTGGACCTCAATCTGCGCCCGGCGCTGTGGCCGGCCAACGAGGACCCGACGCCGCGCCTGTGGCAGGCGCTGGAACGTGCCGACCTGGTCAAGCTGTCGCGCGAGGAGCTGGACTACCTGGCCGCGCCGCTGGGCAGTGACGGCGAGGCGACGGTGCTGCGGCGCCTGCTGGCCGCGCAGGCGCGCTGGGTCATCGTCACCGACGGTGCGGCCACGCTGCACTGGTACACCCGCGACAACCACGGCACGGTCACCAGTTTCCGCGTGGCCACGGTCGACACCACGGCTGCTGGCGATGCCTTCGTCGGTGGCGTGCTGGTTGGGCTGCTGGAGCGTGGTGGGGCCGGTGCAGGCTTTGCAGCGTTCTGCCAGGACCCGGAGGCGATCACCGCCACGCTGCGCTTCGGTGCCGCGGTCGGCGCTCTGGCTGTTACCCGCAAGGGCGCGTTCGCCGCGATGCCCTCGCTCGATGAAGTGCAGCAGCTGCTGCAGGACCAGGACATTACCGCATGAGCACCTCGCCCGATTTCCGTTCACCCGCGTTCCTGCGTGCGCACATCGCCGACACGATGGCGTTCTACCACCCGCGCTGCATCGATCCGAACGGCGGCTTCTTCCACTACTTCCGTGATGACGGCAGCATCTACGATGCCAGCCACCGCCACCTGGTGAGCAGCACCCGTTTCGTCTTCAACTACGCGATGGCATACCGCGAGTTCGGCAACGCCGAGTACCGCGACGCAGTCGAGCATGGCGTGCGCTATCTGCGCGAGGTGCATCGCAATCCGGCCACCGGTGGCTACGCCTGGACCCTGCGCGATGGCAAGGTCGAGGACGACATGAACCACTGCTATGGCGTGGCGTTCGTGCTGTTGGCCTACAGCTGCGCACTGAAGGCCGGTCTCGAACAGGCCCGCGCATGGATGGACGAGACCTGGCAGCTGCTGGAAGCGCGTTTCTGGGAGCCGCAGCACGGCCTCTACAAGGACGAAGCCGATGGGCAGTGGAATTTCACCGGCTACCGTGGCCAGAACGCCAACATGCACATGTGCGAGGCGATGCTGGCCGCCTTCGAGGCCAGCGGCGAACAGCGCTATGTGGAGCGCGCGCTGCAGCTGGCCGACAACATGACCCGCCGCCAGGCCGCCAAGGCCGGTGGCCTGGTGTGGGAGCACTACGATTCCAACTGGGAGATCGACTGGGATTACAACCTGGATGACCCCAAGCACCTGTTCCGCCCGTGGGGCTTCCAGCCGGGCCACCAGACCGAATGGGCCAAGCTGCTGTTGATCCTGGACCGCCATGTGCAGGCCGATTGGCTGGTGCCGACCGCGCAGCACCTGTTCGACGTGGCCGTGGCGCGCAGCTGGGACGAGGCGCGGGGTGGCCTGTACTACGGTTTCGCGCCGGAATCGCGCCGGCAGCCGGGCATGGATGGCGCCCCGATCGGTGGCGACAGTTTCGTCTGCGACGACGACAAGTATTTCTGGGTGCAGGCGGAGACGCTGGCGACCGCCGCACTGATGGCCAAGCGTACCGGCGATGACCGCTATTGGCAGTGGTACCAGCGTATCTGGGCGTATTCGTGGGAACACTTCGTCGATCACCGGTACGGCGCCTGGTTCCGCATCCTCGATGCCGACAATCGCAAGTACAGCGACGAAAAGAGCCCGGCCGGCAAGGTGGATTACCACACCATGGGCGCGTGCTACGAAGTGTTGAACGTCGTGCGTTGAGGTCTGCCGCGCTGCGCGCTCGCCGGACGTGGTCCGGCGCTACCGTGGCCTGTTGAATTGGTAGCGCCGGGCCATGCCCGGCGGAAAAACAGGAGCATCCCGTGCATCGCCGTCCCCTCGTTGTCCGCCTGCTCCTGCTGCTGGTTGCAGCCTCCTCCTTCCCGGTAGCTGCAGCTCCGCTGCAGGCGCAGTGGGAGTTCCGCATGCTGCCCGGCGACGCGCAGGGCGCCGCCCACCCAGGTCTGCAGCAATGGCGGGCGGCGACGGTGCCGGGCAGCGTGCACACCGACCTGCTGGCTCACGAATTGATCCGTGATCCGTATGTCGGTGCGCCCGAGGCCGAGCTGCAATGGATCGGCCTGGCGGCCTGGGAGTACCGCGCGCGCTTCGACGTCGATGCCGCGACGCTGTCCAGGCCCAATGCCGAACTGCGCTTCGATGGGCTGGATACCTACGCCGAAGTCAGCCTCAACGGCAGGCCGCTGCTGCGCGCGGACAACGCACACCGCACGTGGCGTGCCCGGGTCGAAGGCCGCCTCCGTGCGAGCAACAATGAACTGCAGATCGTGTTCCGTTCGCCGATCCGCACCCTGCTGCCGGGCGTGCAGGCAATGCCGCACAGGATCGCTGGCAACTACCCGTCGCCGTATGGCGATGAGCCGAAGGACGCGATGGTCGGCAACTTCGCGCGCAAGCCGGCCTACCACTTCGGCTGGGACTGGGGTCCGCGCTATGTCACCGCCGGCGTCTGGCGCGGAATCGATCTGCAGGCTTGGGACGCGCACCGCCTGACCGATCTTGCGGTGCGCACGGATGCATTGAGCGCGGAGCAGGCGAAGCTGGCCGTGCTGCTGCGAGTGGAGCAGGGTGCGGCGGCGGGCTCGGCCGTGGTGAATGTGGATGTGCAGGATCCGCAGGGCCGCAACGTGGCCCAGGTGCAGCGCACGGTGCTGCTGAAGCCCGGCCAGAACAGCATCGAGGTTCCGGTTGAACTGGCCGATCCGCGGCGCTGGTGGCCAGTCGGCCACGGCGCGCAGGACCGCTACACGGTGCGGGCCCGCCTGGACCAAGGTGGCGCGCCGGATCTGGTGCGCGAGCAGCGCATCGGCCTGCGCACGGTTGAACTGCGCCGCGAGGAAGACGGCAAGGGCGGGCAGGGCTTCGCTTTCGTCATCAACGGCGTGGAGATCTTCGCCAAGGGCGCCAACGTCATTCCGTTCGATGCCTTCCCCGCACGGGTCGACGCCGCGCGCCTGCGCCAGGTGCTGACCGCCGCACGCGACGCCAACATGAACATGCTGCGCAACTGGGGTGGCGGCTACTACGAGGACGATGCGTTCTTCGACATCGCCGACGAACTGGGCCTGCTGGTCTGGCAGGACTTCATGTTCGGTGGTGGCATGCAGCCTGGCTACGATCCGGCCTTCCGTGCCAGCGTGGTGGCCGAGGCACGCGACAATGTGCGCCGGCTGCGCCATCACCCCAGCATCGTGCTGTGGTGTGGCAACAACGAGGAAGAAACCGCCTGGAAGGACTGGGGCCACGGTCGCGACCTGAAGGCAGCCGACCCTGCGTTTGCAGCGAAGGTCTGGCAGGGCTATGTCGACCTGTTCGGCAATGATCTGCGTCAGGTAGTGGGGGAGGAGGGGCTGGGCGTGCCGTACTGGTCCAGCTCGCCCAGCAACGACCTGGACGAAAAGGCGAACGACTCGACCCGTGGCGACAAGCACTACTGGCAGGTCTGGGGCAATCCGGCGCTGCCGGTGCAGGCTTACCTGCGCGAGACGCCGCGCTTCATGTCCGAGTACGGCCTGCAGGCATGGCCGTCGGTGGCCACCGTGGACCAGATCGCCACCCGCGCCGAGCAGCGCATCGACAGCCCGGTGATCCGCGCGCACCAGAAATTCATGGCCGGCGAGGGCAACAGCCGCCTGCTGCACTACATCGAACTGGGTTACGGCACGCCGAAGGACTTCGAGGACTTTGTCTACCTCAGCCAGGTGATGCAGGCCGATGGCATCGCGCTGGCCGCGTTGCACCATCGCGCTTCGCGGCCGTACACGATGGGCTCGCTGTACTGGCAGCTCAACGATGTCTGGCCGGGTGCTTCATGGTCCAGCGTGGACTACTTCGGTCGCTGGAAGGCGCTGCACTCCGCCGCGCGGCGCTTCTTCGCGCCGGTCACGGTAGCGGCGCTGCGCGATGAGGGCAGTACGCGGGTACGCCTGATCAATGACGGTGCGGCGCTGGATGCACGTTGGCGGCTGCGGGTGATGGACGTGGAAGGGAAGGTGCTGCGCCGTCGCGAGGACGCGGTGACGCTGGCGGCGTCGGGTGTGACCTCGATCGGTGATTTCCGCGATGCCGAGCTGCTGGCCGGTGCCGACCCGAAGCGCACGGTGGCGGTGTTCGAGCTGCTGCAGAACGGGGCGGTGAGCGCGCGGCAGGTGGTCGGATTCGTCGAAGCCAAGGACCAGATGTTGCCGCGGCAGAAGCTCAAGGCCACGTTGTCCATCGAAGGCGACCACTATGGACTACGGCTGGAAAGCGCGGCTTACGTGCGCGCGGCGTGGATTGATTTCGGTGCGTTGGATGTGCAGGTCGAAGACAACCTGCTGGACTTGCTGCCGGGCGAAATCCGCGATATCGCGGTGCGTGGCCCGGTGGATCTGACGACGCTGCGCGAAGCGCTGAAGGTAAAGACCCTCAACGACCGTTGAGGGCGGAACACCCCGCGTTGGTAGGTGTCAACCTTGGTTGACACATCGGCCGTATGCCAACCAAGGTTGGCAACTACCAGAAGCAGAGCCGGGTAGGTGCGGGCCGTTGGTCCGCACACCTTTCTTTTTTACAGTTGGATCTGCTGGAAGTTCTCGACCCGCTCGTGGCCATTGGCGGCCTGGCCGGTGCGCGGCATCGGGTAGTCGTCGCGGCGGTCGATCAGGCGCGTCTGCAGGCCGGCTTCACGGGCGGCATCCAGCTCTTCCACCACATCGGACAGGAACAGGATCTCGCCGGCGGGCACGCCGATCGACTGCACGATGCGGCGGTAGCTGTCGGCCTCGCGCTTGCCGCCGATCTCGGTATCGAACCAGCCCGACACCAGCGGGCTGAGGTCACCGGCATCGCTGAAACCGAAGAACAGCTTCTGCGCCGGCACCGAACCGGAGGAGTACACGTACAGCGGCAGGCCGGAAGCGTGCCAGCCCTTCAGCACCGGCGCTACTTCCGGGTAGAAGTGCGCGGTGTAGTCGCCGCGGCGGTAGCCTTCATCCCAGATCAGGCCCTGCAGCGCCTTCAGTGCGGTGTGCTTGCGGTCCTGGTCGATCCAGCCCTGCAGCGTTTCGGCCACCAGGCTGTCCTGGCAGGCACCGCCGATCTCGGCAGCCACCGCATCCAGCCAGCGGCGGACGTCCGGCTGCTGGCCATGCTCGGCGACAAACGCGGGCAACTCCTTGCGCGCATAGGGGAACAGCACGTTCTTGACGAACGAGATGCTGCTGGTGGTGCCTTCGATGTCGGTCAGGATGACGCGGGCTTGCATGGATCAGGACGCCTGGGTGGGTACGTAACGAGGGAACTTCTGCGCGATGTCGGTGCCGGTGAAATGACCCACCCAGCCGTCCGGCTCGGTGAAGAAGCGGATCGCCACGAAACTCGGTTCCTCGCCCATGTCGAACCAGTGGGTGGTGCCATCGGGCACCGCGATCAGGTCGTCCTTCACGCACTCGATCTCATAGACCTTGTCACCCACGTGCAGGGTGAACAGGCCGGAGCCGGCGACGAAGAAGCGCACCTCGTCTTCCTTGTGGAAGTGCTCGTCGAGGAACTTCTTGCGCAGCTCGGCGCGGTTCGGGTTGTCCGGGGCGATCGAGGCCACGTCCACGCTCTTGAAGCGGCGCTCGGCGACCAGGCGGTCGATGTCCGCACGGTAGGCGGCGAACACTTCCTCCTGGCTGGCGCCCGGCGCGACTGGCGCGGTGGCCTGCCAGCGCTCGAAGGTGACGCCGATCTTCTGCAGTTCGGCAGCGATGACCGCGCCGTCCTGGGTGTCCAGCAGCGGCGATTCGGGGCGGGTGTCGTCGTAGATGCGCAGTCGGCTCATGGCGGCAGCTTGAACGTCTCGGGGGAAGACAGGGTAGCAGGGTGGGGGCGGGGCGCAGATTCCGGATCGGCATCTGCACCTGCGCGCCGGTTCAGCTGCGCAGCTTGCGCAGTTCCAGTTCGCAGTGGAACAGGAATTCGAACGCTTCCAGGTGGCGGCGTGCTTCGGCCATATCGCGGCCCCAGGCGTACAGCCCATGGCCGTCGATCAGGTAGCCCCACAGGTTCTGCCGGTCGAGCAGGTCATCGACCTGCTGCGAAAGCACGTTCATGTCCTGGGTATTGGCGAACACCGGCACGTCGATGGCCATCTCGTGGGTGCTGTTGCCGGCGAAGGCCTTCAGCAGCTCGTAACCCTCCAGGCGGATGTGGCCCTGCGGCGCATACAGGCGCGAGGCGATGGTCTGCACCGGCGAATGCGTATGCAGCACGCAGCCGACCTCCGGGAAGCGGCGGTACAGCTGGGTGTGCAGCAGGGTCTCGGCGGACGGGCGCAACGGACGGCCCACGGCCTGGCCGTCGAAGTCCACCACCATGATGTCATCCTCGATCAGGCGGCCCTTGTCCTTGCCCGAGACGGTGATCGCCGCGTGGCGGTCGTCCAGGCGGTGGGAGAAGTTGCTGCTGGTGGCCGGGGTCCAGCCGGCGTGGGCCAGTTCGCGGATGTTGTCGATCAGCAGCTGGGCCAGTTCGCTCAGGCGCGCGGTGTCGTACGGGAAGGTGGGGGCGTTCATGTCGGCGATTTTACTGGATTCGGCCAACGGCTGAGCCCCTCGTGGCTGAGAGGTGGTTGGTTGGTCACGGAAAGCGGTTCATGGAGGTGGCGGGGCGGGTGGGCCGTGCAGGGGACGCTGCAAGTACGTCCCTGTAAGCTCGATGGCGCCATCCATGGCGCCAACGCCCCTGCACGGCCCACCCGCCCCGCCTCTGACAGGTTCCGGCGTGCGGCCAGCCACGGAGTGAAGAAGGAAAAGCGAAAAGCGGGTCGCTTCGCTGCGCTTGCTCGGAGCGGAGCATGGCTCCGCTCTACAGAGGATTCATCGAACGGAGAAAATTCATTTCCCGGATGAATTCATCCACGCATGGCGTGGATCTACTGGACGCGCCGGGAGACTGTCAGGGGCGGGGAGGCATGGGTTCGCGGGGGTGTCAGCCGCATGGATGCGGCTGCCAAGCCTACATGGACGTACTTGCGGCGTCCCCCGCGAACCCATGCCTCCCCGCCAAACCCACAGTCCCGCTCTTGCCGTTGCTCCGGCTTAAAAGGCGGGTGCAGGGCCGCAGGCCCTGCAATGCAAAACCCCTTACTTCCCCCGCAGGCGGCTGTGCCTGAAGCCGTAGCAGAAATAGATCACGAAACCGACGAAGGTCCAGACGCCCATCAGCATCCAGTTGTGCATCGTCATCGCCGACAGCAGCGCCAGGCAGCTCAGCACGCCCAGGCTGCAGATCAGCCAGGCCATCGGCATGCGGAAAGGGCGCGGCAGGTCCGGTTGGGTGCGGCGCAGGATCAGCACGCCGGCGCAGACCGCCGCGAACGCAATCAGCGTGCCCATCGAGGTCAGCTCGCCGAGAATGTCCAGCGGGAACAGCGCCGCCAGCAGCGCGATGCCGATGCCGGTGATCACCGTGTTGATGTGCGGGGTGCGGTACTTCGGGTGGATCCTGGTGAACACCGGCGGCAGCAGACCGTCGCGGCCCATGATCATGAAGATGCGCGGCTGGCCGATGATCATCACCAGCACTACCGATGACAGGCCGACCAGCGCGCCGACCTCGACCACCCAGCGCAGCCAGCCCAGCTGCGGGTGTGCGGCCACGGCAGTCACCACCGGCTCGTCGGTGCCCAGCAGCTGGAACGGCACCAGGCCAGTCATCACTGCGGCCATCGCGATGTACAGCACGGTGCAGATCACCAGCGACAGCATCATGCCGATCGGCATGTCACGCTGCGGGTTCTTCGATTCCTGGGCCGCCACCGATACCGCCTCGAAACCGATGTAGGCGAAGAACACCATCGCCGCGCCACGCAGCACGCCTTCCATGCCGTACTTGCCGGGGCCTTCGTTGGCGGGGATGAACGGGGTCCAGTTGCTGGTGTCCACGTACTTCCAGCCGACCACGATGACCAGCACGATCAGGCCGGTCTTGAGCACGACCATTGCCATGTTCATCGCCGAGGACTTGCTGATGCCGACGTAGCACAGCCAGGTCAGCAACAGTACCAGTGCCGCGGCGGGCAGGTTGGCGATCGCGCCGGTGGGCCGCAGCTGTGCGTCCAGTGGCGCACTGACCAGCGCCGCCGGTAGATGGATGTCGAACTGGCTGAGCAGGCTGAGGAAGTAGCCGGTCCAGCTGACCGCCACCGCCGATGCAGAGACGCCGTATTCGAGCACCAGCATCCAGCCGATGAACCAGGCCGACAGTTCGCCGAAGGTGGCATAGGTATAGGTGTAGGCGCTGCCGGAGACCGGCACCATCGAGGCGAACTCGGCGTAGGCCAGCGCGCAGAAGGCGCAGCAGATGGCGGCCAGCACGAACGACAGCATGATCGCGGGGCCGGCGTGGTTGGCGGCCGCCTGGCCGGTGATGACGAAGATGCCGCCGCCGATCACCGCGCCGATGCCGAGGGCGGTCAGCCCCCAGGGGCCTAGGTGGCGGCGCAGGCTCAGGCCGTTGGCGTCTTCATGGGCGGCATGCGGGTGCTTGGTGGCCCACAGTTGCTTGAACATGTGTGGTGGTCTTGTCGAAGCGCGCCAAGAGCGGCGCGCGGGGAAAACGGACGGGCCGGCGCGAGGCCGGCCCGTAGGCGGATCAGGGCGACTTGGCCAGCTTGCTGTTGCGCATGCCGTAGCCGAGGTAAATCAGCATGCCCAGCACGGTCCAGCCGACGAACAGGTGCCAGTGCACCACGAACGCCTGCCAGAACAGGAACAGGCAGGCCGCGGCGCCAAGCGGGCAGATGATCCACACCGCCGGTACGCGGAACGGGCGATGGATCTCCGGCTTGGTATAGCGCAGCACCAGCACGCCGATGCAGACGGTGGCGAAGGCCAGCAGGGTGCCCATCGACACCAGTTCGCCGAGCACGTTCAGCGGCACCAGGCCGGCCAGCGCGGCGGCGATTACGCCGACCACGATCGTGGCCCAGTAAGGCGTGCGGAACCGGGCGTGGACCTTGCCGAAGAACTTCGGCAGCAGGCCGTCGCGGGAAATGGTGTAGGCGATGCGGGTCTGGCCCATCATCATCACCAGCACCACCGAGGACAGGCCGGCGATGGCGCCGATCTCGACCAGGGTCTTCAGCCAGGACAGGGTCGGGTAGGGCTCCAGTGCGGTGGCCACCGGCTTGTCGGTGCCCAGCAGGTGGTACGGCATCATGCCGGTCAGTACCGCGCAGACGATGATGTAGACGATGGTGCACACCGCCAGCGAGCCGAGCAGGCCGATCGGCATGTTGCGCTGTGGGTCTTTGGTTTCGCCGGCGGCGGTGGAGACCGCATCGAAGCCGATATAGGCGAAGAACACGATGGTGGCCGCGCGGAAGATGCCGCTCCAGCCGAACTCACCCGGCACGCCGGTGTTTTCCGGGATGAACGGCTGCCAGTTGGCCGGGTCGATATGGGCCGCGCCGATGCCGATGAACAGGCAGATGACGGTGACCTTGATCGCCACGATGATGGCGTTGACGAAGGCCGACTGGGTCACGCCCACGTACAGCAGGCCGGACACCGCCGCCACGATCAGCACCGCAGGCAGGTTGAACAGCTTGCCGGAGGAGACGAACTCGCTGCCGGTCCAGGCGATGGGCGCGGCGCTGAGCAGGTCCGGGAACGGCATGTGCAGCGTGGTGGTGATGAAACTGATCAGGTAGGCCGACCAGCCCACCGCGACCGATGCCGAGGCGAACAGGTACTCCAGCACCAGGCACCAGCCGATGAACCAGGCCATGCCTTCGCCGAGGGTGGCATAGGAATAGGAATAGGCACTGCCGGAGACCGGCATCATCGCCGCGAACTCGGCATAGCACAGGCCCGCCAGCGCACAGGCGAAACCGGCCAGCACGAACGACAGCATGACCGCCGGGCCCGCGTGGTTGGCTGCGGCCTGGCCGGTCAGCACGAAGATACCTGCGCCGATCACCGCACCCACGCCCAGCAGGATGAGGTGTTTAGCCGTGAGGGTCCGTTTCAACGTGGCTTCGCCGTCCAGGCTGCCTTCGATGGGTTCGCCGGCATCGACGTGCCCGGCCGGCTGGACCGGCTTGACCCTCAACAGAGCTTTCAGCATGCAGTACTTCCTAGTGATCGGATGGGGTGGGCGGCCGATACGTTGCCGGCTGCCTTGAATGGTGAAGGCCGTGCGAACAGCCCGCTGTACCTTAGCCAAAGCTGAAGCCAACGCACAAGCGCAATCGCAACAATGAACGGCGATAATGAGCAGTATTTTTCCGAACCGCCCCCATTCATGCGCCAGACCGCCGAAACCCTTGCCGTGCTTGACGATCGCCTGCGCGGTCTGTTGCGGGACTATGCCCGCCGCGAGCCCGCCCACGACGCACTGGCTGCCGAATTCGGCACATTGCTGGATGATCCGGAAGATCCGTTCCGGCGTGAGCGGCTTGCAGGCCACTTCACCGCGAGCTGCTGGCTGGTCAGCGCCGACGGCCAGCGCCTGCTGCTGACCCACCATCGCAAGCTGCAGCGCTGGCTGCAGCTGGGTGGCCACGCCGACGGCGACCGCGACCTGGCCCAGGTGGCGCTGAAGGAGGCCGAGGAGGAGTCCGGCCTGAGCGGGCTGGTGCTGGAAGACCCGGCCATCTTCGATCTGGACAAGCACTGGATTCCGGAGCGCAAGGATGTGCCGGGGCACTGGCACTACGACGTGCGTTTCGTGATCCGCGCGCTCGGTGGCGAGGCATTCGTGCTCAGCGAGGAGTCACTTGACCTGGCATGGCGGCCGGTGACCGAAGTCGCGGCCGACCCCGAATCGGATGAATCCATGCAGCGCATGGCGCGCCGGTGGCTGGCACGTTGATGCTCTCGGACGGCTGTGCCGCGTTTGTTGCGGCTCATGCCTGTGGTGAGGCGAAGCAGGATGCTGCCCTTGCGATGATCAAGGCTGCATTGCCAGTCATCACATGCATCGACTGGGAGCGCGTGCCATCGCGCCTGGAGGTCCCCGGGGTGGGGCGGGAGCGGCTGGCGCAGGAGTTGAGCGCCATTGCAGATGCTGTTGGCTTGCCAAGCGAGGCTGCGTTGACGGTTGTCCAGGTGGATGGGGCGGTACCTTCACTGGGCAGCCGCCTGCAGGACTGGCTGGCTCATGCCGAGGAGCTGGATTTCGTCGATACGCTGTTCCTGTCGATGGAAGACAGGGTTCTGATCCATTGGGACTTTTACAAGAACCTCCACGCCGCAAGGTTCTGAGGTGTTCCATCCACGCCATGCGTGGATGGCGCGATGCCGGAAGCAATCCGCCGGGGCATGCCCGGCGACGCCCTGCTCAATACAGAATGCGCGTCCGCAGCGTGCCCGGAATCGCGGCCAGCTCGTCGCGCACGGCGGCGGCCTGCGCCTCGCTGGCGGTGATGTCGATCACCACGTAACCCACCTTCGGGTCGGTGCGCAGGAACTGGCCGTCGATGTTGACGTTGTGGCGCGAGAAGATCTCGTTGACCTTGGACAGCACGCCCGGCACGTTCTGGTGGATGTGCAGCAGGCGCAGGCTGTCTTCGTGTTCGGGCAGGGTCACTTCCGGGAAATTGACCGCAGACAGGGTGCTGCCGTTGTCGCTGTAGCGCACCAGCTTGGCCGCCACTTCCACGCCGATGTTGTCCTGCGCTTCCAGCGTGCTGCCGCCGACGTGCGGGGTGAGGATGACGTTGTCGTGGCGGGTCAGCGGCGATTCGAAGATATCGCCATTGCCCTTCGGCTCGACCGGGAACACGTCCAGCGCGGCGCCGCCGACGTGGCCGCTGGCCAGCGCCGCGTCCAGCGCATCGATGTCGACCACGGTGCCGCGCGCGGCGTTGATCAGGTGCGCGCCCTTGCGCATCTTCGCCAGCTCGGTGCTGCCGATCATCCACTGCGTGGACGGTGTCTCCGGCACGTGCAGGGTGACGATGTCGGCCCGCGCCAGCAGGTCGTCCAGGCTGGCCGCAGCACGCGCATTGCCCAGCGCCAGCTTGGTTTCCACGTCGTGGAAGATCACCTGCATGCCCAGCGATTCGGCCAGCACGCCGACCTGGGTGCCGATGTGGCCGTAACCAATGATGCCCAGCGTCTTGCCGCGCACTTCATGGCTGCCGCTGGCTGACTTCGACCAGCCGCCGCGATGGCATTCGGCGTTCTTCTGCGGAATGCCACGGGTCAGCATGATCGCCTCGGCGATCACCAGTTCGGCCACGCTGCGGGTGTTGGAGTAGGGCGCGTTGAACACCGGGATGCCGGCCAGTTCGGCCGCGTCCAGGTCGACCTGGTTGGTGCCGATGCAGAAGCAGCCCACCGCGATCAGGCGCTTGGCCTCGGCCAGCACCTCGGCGCTGAGCTGGGTGCGCGAGCGGATGCCGACGATGTGCGCCTCGGCGATGCGCGCCTTCAATTCGTCCTCGGGGAGTGCCTTGGTGTGCGCCTCGATCTGGCTGTAGCCGGCCGCGCTGAACACCTCCACGGCGGTCTGGCTGACCCCCTCCAGCAACAGCACGCGGATATCCTGCTTCGGGAACGAGGTCTTCTTCGGCGACATGGGGCAACACGGCCAGTGGGACAGGGGCCAACCACTATGCCAGATCGCAGCGCTCATGGTGCGGTGCGCAATTGGTTGCATCCGTAGCTATCTGCCTGCTCGCAGGGCTGGACGCTGGCGCGTGCCGCTGGCACGCTTGCCCGTTCTTCACGCCCCGCGCTGGACCGTCATGACCGATTCCCGCATTGCCTCGCTGCAGCAGGCCTGTCCCGGCCTGAAGCTGAAGACCGACCCGGCCGACCTGGAGCATTACGGGCGCGACTGGACCCGGCGCTGGACGCCGGCGCCGTTGGCGGTCGCACTGCCGGCCACGGTCGAGGAGGTACAGGCGGTGATGCGCTGGAGTGCGGGTGAGGGCGTGCCCGTGGTGCCGTCCGGCGGCCGTACCGGCCTCTCGGGTGGCGCGGTGGCGGCCAATGGCGAGCTGGTGCTCAGCCTGGAGCGGATGAACAAGGCGCTGGCCTACGACGCGGTCGATCGCACCCTGGTGGTGCAGGCCGGCATGCCGCTGGAGGCCGTGCACAACGCCGCGCTGGACCACGGCCTGATCTATCCGGTGGATTTCGCTGCACGCGGGTCGTGCACGATCGGCGGCAACATCGCCACCAATGCTGGCGGCATCCGTGTGATCCGCTACGGCAACACCCGCGAGTGGATCGCCGGGCTGAAGGTGGTTACCGCCAGCGGCGAACTGCTGGAGCTCAACAAGGGCCTGATCAAGAACTCCAGCGGCTATGACTTCCGCCAGCTGCTGATCGGTTCGGAAGGCACGCTGGGCGTGATCGTCGAGGCGACAGTGAAACTCACCGATCCGCCGCCAGCCAGCAACGTGATGCTGCTGGCCGTGCCCAGCTTCGAGGTGCTGATGCAGGTGTTCGCCGCGTTCCGCGCGCGCCTGCAGCTGCAGGCCTTCGAGTTCTTCACCGACCGGGCGCTGGAGCACGTGCTGGCGCATGGTGCGCAGGCACCGTTCGACGAGGTGCACCCGTATTACGTGGTCACCGAGTTCGCCGCCAACGACGAAGCGCAGGAAGCGGCGGCGATGGCCGCCTTCGAGGACTGCATGGGCAACGGCTGGGTCAGCGACGGGGTGATCAGCGCCAGCGACGCCCAGGCCGCCCAGCTGTGGCGCCTGCGCGAAGGCATCACCGAATCGCTGGCGCGCTACAAACCTTACAAGAATGATGTCTCGGTGCGGATCTCGGCGATGCCTGCGTTCCTGGCCGAGACCCAGGCACTGATCGGGCAGGCCTACCCACACTTCGACGTGGTCTGGTTCGGCCACATCGGTGACGGCAACCTGCACATCAACGTGCTCAAGCCCGACGACACCAGCGACGCCGATTTCGTGGCGCAGTGTGAACACGTGACCAAGCTGTTGGCGCAGGTGCTGGCCCGGTTCGATGGCAGCATCTCGGCTGAACACGGCATCGGCCTGGTCAAGAAGGGCTACCTGGACAGCACCCGCGGCCCGGCCGAGATCGCCCTGATGAAGGCGGTCAAACGTGCGTTCGATCCCCAAGCGCGGCTGAATCCCGGCAAGCTGTTCGACGTTTGAGCCGGGCAAATCCTTCACGCACCCGTTACGCTCCACGCATCCTCACAACCGGCTTCGAACCGATGACCCGTCCGCTTCTGCTGCTCGCCCTGCTGTCCCTGCCGCTGGCCGGCTTCGCTTCCAGCTTCGCCGGCACCTCGGCCGGTTCCGCCACCGGTGCCTCCTCCGGCTCCTCGGGTAGCAGCTCGGGTGACGACAAGGTGGTACTGGCTGCGCGCGACGACGCTGCGGCGTTCGTCGCCAGCGACGGCCAGATCCGTGGCGCCCGCCTGCAGGCCGCGCTGGCCCACCTGCGTGAGCAGAGTGCTGCCGCACAGCAGCAGAGCGACCTGGAACTGGCCCGCGCGTTGCTGGCGCGTTGATCCGGACTGCATGACCCCGGCGACATCGCGTTCTGTAGAGCCGAGCCATGCTCGGCTGAATGCCTGGCGCATGCGGATCGCAACACTAGCCGAGCATGGCTCGGCTCTACAGAGGCTTGGCCGGTGGAACGCAGCCACGCATGGCGTGGCTCTACTGCTGGTCGCCCACGTCGCGCACGCAGCTGATCGCCTGCAGCTGGACCCGGCAGGGTTGAGCCCTGCACAGCAGCAGGTGGCGACGCAGACCCTGGCCGACGTGCAGGCACTGCTGCCGGATGGCCTGCTCCGCGCATTGCCGGCACAGGTCCAGGTGCGCTGGCGCGATGACCTGCCGGCCGATGTGCACGGCCGCGCTTTCGCCGGGCGCATCGCCCTGCGTCGCGAGCTGTTGGATGATGCCGTGCCCGGCGCGCGCCGCGCACGCCGCAGCGCGCTGGTACACGAACTGACCCATGTCGCCGACCGTACGGGGGCGAACTGGTCACGCGGTGTGCGCTGGCGTGATCTGGCTGGATGGCAGCGCAAGCCCTGGCATCTCGGCCGTGGCGACAACGATTTCCGTGACCGCAGCCCCGATGCGTATGAACTGAAGGACCCGGCCGAGTACCTGTCAGTGAATGCCGAGCATTTCGTGCTCGACAGCGAGTTCGCCTGCCGGCGCCCGGCACTGGCGCGGTGGTACCAGGCCCATTTCGGAACTCCGCCATCGCTGCCGCAGTCGCACTGCGCGAACGCGTTGCCATTGCTGCAGGCCGAATCGGAAGAGGGGGCGGCATCGCTGCTGCAGCTCGACCCGGCGCGTGTCTACGCCGTGGACTACCTGTTCGCCGAGGGCAGTGCGCAGCCGATGAGCCGCTGGGGGCACAGCATGCTGCGGCTGGTGATCTGCCGGCCGGGCCGTGCACCGGGTCCGGACTGCCGCCTGGACCTGGAGTACCACCGCGTGCTGTCGTTCCGCGCGTTCGTCGGCGATGTGCAGATTTCCAACTGGCGCGGCTTGACCGGCGGCTACCCGTCGCGGCTGTTCGTGCTGCCGCTGCAGCAGGTGGTGGACGAGTACACCAAGGTGGAACTGCGGGGCCTGCAGTCGTTGCCCTTGCAGCTGCAACGCGACGAGATCGCCAGCCTGCTCGAGCGCACCGCGCAGGTGCACTGGAGCTATGACGGGCGCTATTACTTCGTCAGCAACAACTGTGCGGTGGAGACCGCCAGGCTGCTGCAGGCCGGAGTGCCCCGGCTGGGCGAGGACGGGCTGGCCCAGCTGAGTCCGCGCGGTCTCAAGCGGCGGCTGGCGCGGCTGGGCATGCTCGACGAGCGGGTACTCACGGACCGCAACGCAGCGCAGGCACAGGGCTATTACTTCGCTTCCGCGCGCGACCACTACCAGCAGTTGTTCACAGTGGCGGCGACCCAGCTGGCCTTGCCCGCGCGCGATGTGCGCGGCTGGTTGAAGCTGCCGGCAGAACAACGGGCACCGTGGCTGCTGAAGGGCAACCTGCGCGCCAGTGCCGGCCTGCTGCTGCTGGAACAGGCGGCACAGCGGCGTGCCGAACTGCGCGCACGCGATGTGCTCAAGCGGCAGCTACTGGCTGCTGCGGACAGCGCGGAAACCCGCAGCCTGCGCAGCCTGCTGGCGCAGAGCGGGCAGTGGTTGCGCCCGGGGACGCTGCTGCAGGGCGGCTACGGGTTGCCGCTGGCCGATGAGCAGGCGGTGCTGGCCGAAGCGGTTGCCACTGCCAGCGCAGAGGCGGTGCCGGCCTGGCAGGCGCTGCGCGTGCAACTGCGCCAGCAGTTGCCGGTGGGCCAGCGCAACGAGATGGATGCGATCGATGCCAACCTCGCCGCACTTGGCGCGCGCCTGCGGGAACAGGCAGCCACGCCCGCTACTGGCGCGGCAGTTCGATGACGAAACGGCTGCCGCCGGCGTTGCCTGCCGTGCAGTAGACGCGGCCGCCGTGCGCGTCGGCGATGGCCTTGACCACCGCCAGGCCGAGGCCACTGCCGCCGCCCTGGCGTGAACGTGAGCCGTCGGCACGCATGAACGGGCTGAAGATGTCGGCGTGCAGCTCCGGATCGATGCCCGGGCCCTCATCCTCGATTGCCACTTGCACATGTCCCGGTGTGTCATGCACGGCAATCCGCACCTTGCCCGGGCTGGCATAGCGGCGTGCGTTCTCCAGCAGCGCCAGCAGCGCCTGGCGGAGGCGGGTCGGGTCGCAGTGCGCGTTGTGTTCCTCGCGGCTGGTTTCCAGCTCCAGCACGAAGCCGGCGGCGCGGAACTGCGGATCGACCAGGGTCATCACCGAATGCACTTCGGCCACCACATCGGTGCGCGCGCGACGTACGTCCAGCCGCGCGTTGTCGGACAGGCTCAGCACGCGCAGATCCTCGATCAGGCGCGAGAGGCCCTCGACCTGCGCCAGCAGGCTGCGGAACTGTGACTCGTCCGGCTGGAACACGCCCTCGGCGAGCCCTTGCAGGCGACCGCGCAGGATCGTCACCGGCGTGCGCAGCTCATGGGCGATGGCCGCGTGCCACATCGCGCGCTCGCTCTCCATGTGCTGCAGGCGGCGGGCCATTGCATTGAAGTCCTCGACCAGGGTCGCCACTTCACCCGGCGAATTCTCCTCGACGCTCGCGCGCGCCCCGAGGTCGCCGCCGGCAAGCGCACGCACACTGTCCACCAGTGAATTCAGTGGCGACAGGATCCGGTGCGCAAGACGGAACGAAGCGGCGATGGCCAGCGCCAGTCCGGTCAGGATCACGCCCACCATCCATGCCAGTTCCGGCCCGGTCGGCAGCCAGCTTTCCGGCTCCTCGGTGCTGCCGGGGAAGAACTCGACCAGCACCGCGTACAGCAGCCACGACGACAGGATCATCATCACGATGACGCCGATCACCATCAGCGACATCGAGATGATGATGTGGCGGCTGAGCCCGGAACGGCGCAGGCGCGCCATCAGCGGTCGGCCATCAACCGGTAGCCGACACCGCGCACGCTGGCCGGGACGTTGACCATGCCCACGTCATCGAGTTTGCGGCGCAGCTTGCTGACATGGCTGTCGACGGTGCGTTCCAGCGCTTCGCTTTCCGGCAGGCATTCGTGCATCAGTTCGCTGCGGCTGAAGATGCGGGTCGGCGCCAGCGCCATGCAGTGCAGCAGCTTGAACTCGGTGAGCGTGAGCAGCACTTCGTGGCTGTAGCCTTCGCCCTCCACATGCACGGCATGGGTAGCCGAGTCGATCAGCAGCGGGCCCGCCCGCAGCGCGGTCGGTGCGTCCATGCGCGAGGCGCGCAACGTACGCCGCAGCACGGCGCGCACGCGTGCTGCCACTTCGGCCGGATTGAACGGCTTGACCACGTAGTCGTCGGCGCCCATGCGCAGCGCGGTGAGCTTGTCCAGGTCCTGGTCCAGTGCGGTCAGCATGATCACCGGCGTTTCACCACGCTGGCGCAGCTGGGTCAGCACGCTCCAGCCATCCAGGCGCGGCAGCTGCACATCAAGCAGGACCAGGTCGGGGCGGGCGCTGCGGTGCAGGTCCAGCGCGCTGTGGCCGTCGGCGGCGCGCAGCGTACGCAGTCCTTCGCGTTCCAGATAGGCGGTGAGAATATCGGCGATCTCGGCCTCATCCTCGACGATCAGGACGAGGGCGGCGAGGGCAGGGGCGGCATGCATGCAGGGGCGGGGCCTTAAGGTGCTTGCCTCCATCGTATCTCCACAGTTCCTCCATCGAAACCCCATCATCGCCACGCACACTTCACGCTTCAGAACCTATCAGCCGCCTGCGCGGCATTGTGCACAGCAATGAGAACCTTCAGGACTCCGGTCGCGTTGATCGCGGCCCTCGCCCTGGCCGTGACGGCCTGCTCCGCCCCCGAAGCCACGCCCGAAGCGGCACCGCGCGTCAGCGTGGTCACTGTCGGCCCGCAGGTCGTGCAGCGCGACGATGAACTGCCCGGCCGTGTCGCCGCCGTTCGCACCGCACAGATCCGTGCGCAGGTCGGCGGCATCGTGCAGCGCCGCCTGTTCGAACAGGGCGCCGAAGTGCGCGCCGGCCAGGCCCTGTTCCAGATTGATCCGGCGGCGTTCCGTGCCGATGTCGACTCGGCACTGGCAGCGCTGCAGCGCAGTGAGGCAGCCCTGGGCCGCAGCCGCGTGCAGTCGCAGCGCCTGCATGCGCTGGCGGCCGCGCAGGCGGTCAGCCAGCAGCACCGCGACGATGCCAGTGCCGAGTACGAACAGGCCCGTGCCGCGGTGAACGAGGCGCGCGCGATCCTGGCCCGCCGCCAGCTCGACCTGCGCTATGCAACGGTCAGTGCACCGATTGCCGGCCGCATCGACCAGGCGCTGGTGACCGAAGGTGCACTGGTCGGCGTGGCCGATACCGAGCCGATGGCGGTGGTGCAGCAGATCGACCAGGTCTACGTCGATGTGCGCCAGCCAGCGGCGCAGCTCGAGTCGCTGCAACGCAGCGCCGGTGGCGGCGAGCTGCCGGTGACGATCATCGGTGCGGCCGGCAGGCCGCTGCCCGAACGTGGCCAGATGCTGTTCTCCGGCATCAATGTCGATGCGCGCACCGGTGATGTGATCCTGCGCATCCTGGTCGACAACCCGCAGCGGCAGCTGCTGCCCGGCATGTACGTGCGCGCGAGGGTGCCACGTGGCGCGCCCGCCAGTGCATTGACCGTGCCACAGCAGGCGGTGCTGCGCAGCGCCGGTGGCCAGGCCTATGCTTGGGTGATCGGCGCCGACGGCAAGGCGGTGATCCGCACGCTGGAAGTGGACGGTAGTGTCGATCGCCAGTGGCTGGTGCGCACGGGCCTGAAGGCCGGCGAGAAGGTGGTGGTCGAGGGTCAGGAGCGCCTGCAGGAAGGCGTGGTGGTCGATGCGCGCGACTGGCAGATGCCGGTTGCCAGCGCCGGTGCAGTACAGGCCGGCAGCAAGGGCTGAGCCTGTTCCGGGCCGGTCCCTCCAGGAAAATCCAACATGGCACGTTTCTTCATCGATCGCCCGGTGTTCGCCTGGGTGCTGGCGATCTTCATCATCCTGGCCGGCGTGCTGGCGATCCCGCGGCTGGCGGTGGAGCGCTATCCGGCGGTAGCGCCGCCCAGCGTCAGCATCTACGCCAGCTACCCGGGTGCCAGCCCGCAGACGCTGAATGACGCGGTGGTCGGCCTGATCGAGCGCGAGCTGTCCAGCGTCAAGCACCTGCTGTATTTCGAGTCTTCGGTGGACACCTCCGGCGAAGCCTCCATCACTGCGACCTTCAAGCCGGGTACCAACCCGGAGCTGGCGCAGGTGGACGTGCAGAACCGGATCAAGGCGATCGAGCCGCGCCTGCCGCGCAGCGTGCGCCAGAACGGCCTGTTCGTGGAAGCAGCCGATTCCGGCTTCCTGATGCTGGTCGGCCTGCGTTCGCCCGATGCCAGCGTCAGCGAGGCCGCACTGGGCGACTTCATGGCGCGCAACATCATCGAGGAGCTGCGCCGCATCGATGGCGTCGGCCGCGTGCAGCTGTTCGGTGCGGAGCAGGCGATGCGCGTGTGGCTGGACCCGGCCCGGCTGACCGGCTATGGGCTGACCATGGGTGACGTGGCCGCTGCCATCGAGCAGCAGAACCTGGAGATCTCGCCGGGGCGCATCGGTGATTCGCCGGGTGTTCCAGGCCAGCGCATCACCGTGCCGCTCAGCGCCGACGGCCAGTTGTCCACGCCGGAACAGTTCGCGGCGATCGTACTGCGCGCCGGGGCCGACGGTTCACGGGTGGTGCTGGGTGATGTCGCCCGCGTCGAACTGGGCGCGCAGAGCTATGCCTGGGGCACCCGCGAGGACGGCCATCCGGCCACCGCTGCCGGGGTGCAGCTGCGGCCGGGCGCGAATGCGGTGCGCACGGCGTCGGCGGTCCGTGAGCGCATGGCCGAACTGGCGCCGCTGTTGCCGCGCGGCGTGGAGGCGAGCATCCCGTTCGACACCGCGCCGTTCGTGAAGATCTCGATCCAGAAGGTGGTGCAGACGCTGCTGGAGGCGATGCTGCTGGTGTTCGCAGTGATGTACCTGTTTTTGCAGAACTGGCGCTACACGTTGATCCCGGCGTTGGTCGCGCCCATCGCGCTGTTGGGTACGTTCGCGGTGATGCTGGCGCTGGGCTTCTCGATCAACGTGCTGACCATGTTCGGCATGGTGCTGGCCATCGGCATCATCGTCGATGACGCCATCGTGGTGGTCGAGGGCGTGGAGCGGATCATGGCCGAGGAGGGCCTGCCGCCGCGTGAGGCCACCATCAAGGCGATGCGCGAGCTGACCGGCGCAGTGATCGGCATCACCCTGGTGCTGACCGCGGTGTTCATCCCGATGGCGCTGGCCAGCGGCTCGGTGGGCGCCATCTACCGCCAGTTCACCGTGGCGATGGCGGTGTCGATCCTGTTTTCGGCGCTGTTGGCCCTGAGCCTGACGCCGGCGTTGTGCGCGACGCTGCTGCGCCCGAACACCCATGGCCATCATGGCCGTGGCGGGCTGTTCGGTGCCTTCAATCGTGGCTTCGAGCGGATGACCGGGCGTTACCAGCGTGGCGTGGCGTCGGTGCTGCAGCGGAGCGGGCGGGTCATGGGCGTGTTCGCCGCGCTGGTGGCGGCGTTGCTGCTGGGCCTGCACTGGCTGCCGGGTGCATTCCTGCCGGAAGAGGACCAGGGCTACTTCATGACCTCGATCCAGCTGCCGGCCGAAGCCACCGCCGAACGCACGCTGGCCGTGGTCGAAGCCTACGAACGGCACGTGGCGTCACGCCCGGGCATCGGCTCCAACCAGTCGATCCTCGGCTACAGCTTCTCCGGTTCCGGCCCGAGCGCGGCGCTGACCTACACGATGCTGAAGGATTGGGGCGAGCGTGCAGGGGCCACCGCGGCCGGCGAAGTGGAGGCCGCGCAGAAGGCGATGGCGACGATTGCCGAGGGCGAGGTGATGAGCGTGATGCCGCCGGCGATCGACAGCCTGGGGCGTTCGTCCGGCTTCTCGCTCGCCCTGCAGGCGCGTACCGGGCAGAGCCAGGCCGAACTGCGTGCGGCCCTGCAGCAGCTGCTGAAGCTGGCCGAGGCCAGCCCGCTGCTGTCGGAGGTGCATGCCGATGGCCTGCCAGCAGGTACCAGCGTGCGGCTGGACATCGACCGCGCCAAGGCCGAGGCGATGGGCGTGGGGTTCGAGCAGATCAGCAGCACGCTGTCGGCGGCGATGGGCTCGCAGTACGTCAACGACTTCCCCAACAAGGGCCGGCTGCAGCAGGTGATCCTGCAGGCCGATGCACCGCACCGGATGGAGCTGGAGGATGTGCTGAAGCTGTACGTTCGCAACAGCGAAGGCGGCATGGTGGCGTTGTCGGAACTGGTGACGCCGCACTGGACCGAGGCGCCGCTGCAGCTGCAGCGCTATCTCGGCTTCCCGGCGCTGAATCTGTCCGGCGCACCGGCCTCCGGCGTGTCGACCGGCCAGGCCATGGCGGAGATGGAGCGGTTGGCGGAGAAGCTGCCGTCCGGTTTTGCCCTGCAGTGGACCAGCCAGTCGCTGCAGGAGCGGGAGTCCGGTGCGCAGGCGCCGTGGTTGCTGCTGTTGTCGATGCTGGTGGTGTTCCTGGTGCTGGCGGCACTGTACGAGAGCTGGTCGATCCCGCTGGCGGTGATGCTGGTGGTGCCGCTGGGCCTGCTTGGTGCGGTTGCTGCGGTGCTGTTGCGGGGCATGCCCAACGACGTGTTCTTCAAGGTCGGCATGATCACCGTGATCGGGCTGTCGGCGAAGAACGCGATCCTCATCGTCGAGTTCGCGCGCCAGCTGCAGCAGCAGGGTCGCGGCCTGGTTGAAGCAGCGCTGGAGGCAGCGCGGCTGCGACTGCGGCCGATCGTGATGACCTCGCTGGCATTCGCGCTGGGCGTGGTGCCGCTGATGCTGGCGCAGGGCGCGTCGAAGGAAACCCAGCAGGCGATTGGAACCGGTGTGTTCGGCGGCATGGTCAGTGCGACCGTGCTGGCCGTGTTCTTCGTGCCGGTCTTCTATGTAGTGGTGCAGGGCGCGCGGCAGTGGATCGCGCAGCGCCTGCGCAGGCGCCGGCCGATGCCGGGAGGAACCGTGGATGGAACGGAACATCGTTGAAGATCTGCATGAGCGGCAGTTGGCAGCGCTGGAACAGCGCCTGCGGCAGGCATTGCTGGATGACGACCACGATGCGCTGGCCGCGCTGGTATCGCCGGCCTTGTTCATGATGGATGGCCACGGCGGCCGCATGCTCGACCTGCCGTGGCTGGGCGACTGGCTGACCGGAAACCTGCAGGTGCGCAGCCTGCAGTCGTACGCGGTGGAAACGTTGCTGTGCGGACGCCTGGCATTGTTGTCCAGCGACGTGCGCTTGTCGGTGCGCGGGCAGGGCCAGGAGCGCGAGCTGAAACTGCGCCTGCTGCGGGTGTGGACCTGCAGTTCCGGCGAAAGCGGCGCGCAGCTGCTGTCGATGGCGGTACTGGCCGCATGAGCGCGGTCAGGCCGCTTTCAGGCCCCGCTCACCGCGAGGTGGTAGGGTCGAGCATTCCTGTAGTGTCGACAAGGAGTCGAGCCATGCGTGTAGTTCCCAGTCTGTTGGCAGCCTCCCTGGGGTTGGTGCTGGTCGCGTGCCAGCCGGCCCAGGCACCCGCGGCGGGCAGCAATGACACCCCGCCTGCCACGCCGCAGCCGAGCGCCAACACGGAAGGTGGCAGCGAGACCGCCTACCAGTGTGGTGATCTGAATGTGGGCGCGACATTCAATGGCGAGGATGCTGCCACGCTGGTGATCGGCGAGCGTAGCTTCGCCATGACCTCCGAGCGCGCGGCATCCGGCGCCAAGTACAGCGATGGTCTCGGCAACAGCTTCTGGACCAAGGGCAGCGATGATGGCCTGCTGAGCCTGAAGGGCGAACCGGATCGCGAGTGCCATGCGGTGGAAGCTACCGAAGGCGATGGCAGCGCCGGCAATGCGGCATTCCGTGCCACCGGCAATGAACCCGGCTGGCTTGCAGTCGTCGACGGCGATGCGCCGGGCCTGCAGGTGGAGGTCGATTATGGCGAGCGCCGCTTCGACGTGGCCAAACCCACCCAGGGCGCTGATGGATGGAGCGGAAAGGCGTCCGACGGCACCGACGTCAAGCTCAGCTTCCAGCGCACCACCTGCCAGGATGACATGAGCGGCGAGGCGTTCGAGGCCAAGGCGATGCTGACTGTCGGTACCCGCCAGTACCATGGCTGCGGCAACTTCGGTGCGAAACAGCCGTAACCGCTGCCACCGATGATCCGTCCGCTGCCTGCGGCGAACACGCCGCAGGCAGGAACAGGCAGCCGATCAGCGCGAGGCGCTTAGTCGGCACGGCCGGCGAATTCGCCGGTGGCGGTGTTCACCAGCACGCGTTCGCCATTGACGATGTACTCGGGCACCATGATTTCGATGCCGGTGTTGAGCTTGGCCGGCTTCGGGCGCTTGGTGGCGGTGCCACCCTTCAGTTCCGGCGGCGTCTCGATCACCTCCAGCACCACGGAGGCCGGCAGCTGGATCGCCACCGGCTGCTCGTCGATCACCTGCACGTAGATGCCGGTCAGGCCGTCGGTGATGTAACCGGCGTCGTCGCCGATCACGTCCGCATCCAGGGTGTACGGGGTGTAGTCCTCGTCATCGAGGAAGACGAAGGCATCGCCGTCCTTGTACGAATAGGTGGACTGGCGGCGCAGCAGTTCGACCTCGACCAGGTTGTCGTCGGCATCGAAGCTGGCGTCGAGCTTGTTGCCGCCCGGCACGCTGTACATGATGAAGCGGAAGCGGACGTTGCCGCCGCGACCCTGCGGCGAGCTGCGCTCGATGTCGCGGATCTGGTACACGCCGTTGTTGTACTCGACGACGTTGCCCTTCTTGATGTCGTTGGCTTTCATGGTGATCTAGGTCGTTGGGGGAGGGCGCCGTCCCGGCGCCCGGGGGGGAATCACTTCGGAGCGAGGCGGGTAGCGCCGTCCAGGCGGATGGTCTCGCCGTTGAGGTAGGTGTTGCCGAGAATGAAGCCGACCAGACTGGCGAAGTCTTCCGGCTTGCCCAGGCGCGACGGGAACGGGATCGAGGCGGCCAGCGACTGCTGCACGGCTTCGGGCATGCCATCGACCATCGGCGTCCAGAACACGCCAGGAGCAATCGTATTGACGCGGATTCCGAAGCGCGACAGTTCGCGCGCCATCGGCAGCGTCATCGACACCACGCCGCCCTTGCTGGCCGCATACGCGGCCTGGCCGATCTGTCCTTCATAGGCAGCGATGCTGGCGGTGTTGATGATCACGCCGCGCTCGCCGTCTTCGCCGGCGTCGTTGTGCTGCATGCGGTTGGCCGCGGCCTTGGCGACGTTGAAGCTGCCGACCAGGTTGACCATCACCGTGCCCTGGAAGCCGGCCAGCGGCATCGGGCCTTCCTTGCCGAGCACGCGACCGGCGCCGAGGATGCCGGCGCAGTTCATCGCCACGTTCAGGCCGCCGAGGAATTCGTGGGCCTGGTCGATGGCCGTTGCAACCGCCGCCTCATCGCTGACGTTGACATTGAAATAGCGGGCCTTGTCGGCACCCAGCCCGGCAACGGCAGCTGCGCCCTTGTCATCGTTGAGGTCGAACAGGGCCACCTTGCCGCCCTGGGCGACGAGGTGCTGGGCCACGGCCAGGCCGAGGCCGGAGACGCCGCCAGTGATCACGGCACGTACGGAAGACAGCTGCATTGAACGGTCCTGCAGGTTCGAGAACCGCCGATTCTAACGGAAGCGGCGACCGTCGCCGTTGTGCACTGCGCCGCCCCGGCAGGAGCGGCGCAGCGGGGTGCTCAGCCGGCCGCTGCGAGCGCCTGTCCGGTGCGGCTGGCGGTGGCACGGCCGAGCAGGCCGGCCAGCCAGCGGCCGGTCTCGGCCAGTGCCGGCAGGTCCACGCCGCTGTCCAGGCCCAGGCCCTGCAGCAGATAGACCACGTCCTCGCTGGCGACGTTGCCGCTGGCACCCTTCGCATACGGGCAGCCACCGGCGCCGGAGACCGCGCTGTCGACCACGCGCACGCCTTCTTCCAGGCAGGTGGCGATGTTGGCGATGGCCTGGCCGTAGGTGTCGTGGAAGTGCACGGCCAATGCCTCCATCGGAATCTCGGCAGCGACCGCCTGCAGCATCGCCCGTGCCTTGCGCGGGGTGCCGACGCCGATGGTGTCGCCCAGCGAGATTTCGTAACAGCCCATCTGGTGCAGGGCGCGCGCCACCCGTACCACGTCGGCCAGTGGAACCTCGCCCTGGTAGGGGCAGCCGAGCACAGTGGAGACGTAGCCGCGCACGCGCACGCCATCGGCGGCGGCGCGGCGGAGGATCGGCTCGAACCGGGCCAGCGACTCGTCGATGCCGGCATTGGTGTTGGTGCGGTTGAAGGCCTCGGACGCAGCGGTGAACACCGCCACTTCCTCCACGCCCACCGCACGGGCGCGGTCGTAGCCCTGTTCGTTCGGCACCAGTACCGGGTAGTGCACGCCCGGCCGGCGCTGGATGCCGGCATAGACCTCGGCGGCGTCGGCCAGTTGCGGGATCCACTTCGGGCTGACGAAACTGGTCGCCTCGATGCTGCGCAGGCCGGTGGCCGACAGGCGGTTGATCAGTTCGATCTTGTCGGCGGTGGACACCGACTGCTTTTCGTTCTGCAGGCCGTCACGCGGGCCGACCTCGACGATGCGGACGTAGTCGCTCATGCAGCCACCTCGCCGACGGGGCGATGGCAGACCGCTTCGATGTTGTTGCCGTCCGGGTCGAGCACGAAGGCGGCGTAGTAATCCGGGTGGTACCACGGGCGCAGGCCCGGCGCGCCGTTGTCGCGGCCACCGGCGGTAAGGGCGGCGGCGTGGAAGGCGTCCACCTGCGCGCGGCTGGCGCAGGCGAAGGCCACGTGCACGCCGTGGCTGGCGGTGCCGCCATTGCCGAGCCAGAAGAACGGCTTGCCGTCGCTGCCGAAGCCAACGTGGTCGTGGTCGCCGGTCAGTTCGGCGCTCACTTCCATCACCACGCCGATCTGCAGTGGCGCCAGTGCCTGCAGGAAGAAGGCCTTGCTGCGCGCCAGGTCGGCGCTGGTCAAACCAAGATGATCGAGCATGTTCAGGCTTCCGTGACCCAATGGGGGGCGCGCTTGTCGAGGAAGGCGCCCAGGCCCTCCTGGCCCTCGGCGGACACCCGCAGGCGCGCGATCAGGGCGGCATTATCGCGATCCAGGGTGTCGCGGTCATGGCTGTCCCGGACCTGCCGCACCAGCTGCTTGGCGGTGGACGAGGCGATCGGGCCTGCCTTGTCGAGCAGGGCCAGCTGGCGTTCCAGCGCCTCGTCCAGGCGCTCGGGTTCGACCAGCTGGTGGACCAGGCCGATCCGCAGTGCGGTCTCGGCATCGAAGTGCTCGCCGGTGGCGAACCATCGACGGGCCTGGCGTGGGCCGATCGCCTCGATCACATAGGGGGAGATCACCGCCGGCAGCAGGCCCAGGCGGCTTTCGGTCAGGCCGAAGCGGGCCGCGGTGCTGGCGATGGCGATGTCGCAGCAGGCGACCAGGCCGACACCGCCGCCGAAGGCCGCGCCGTGGACCCGTGCCAGGGTCGGCTTGGGCAGCTCGTCCAGGGTGCGCATCAGCCGGGCCAAGGCCAGCGAGTCCTCGCGGTTAGCGGCTTCGCTGGCCGCAGCCATGCCGCGCATCCACTGCATGTCGGCGCCGGCCGAGAAGGAGGCGCCATGGCCGGCCACCACCACGGCCCGGATCGAATCGTCCCGTCCGGCGGCCTCCAGCGCGGCGGTCAGCCGGGCGATCAGGCTGGCGTCGAAGGCATTGTGCAGTTCCGGCCGGTTCAGCCAGAGGGTGATGACGGCGCCGCGGCGCTCGATCTGCAAAGCATCGTTCATGGGATTCCAGGGTCACTCCATACCTGTATGGATCATAGCGGGCCATTGGTCATGGGCCATGACGCGACGCGGGAATGTTAGAATCGAGAACCATTTACATCCAGCAGAGAACACGCTAGATGACGCTGTCCGAACTTCCGCTGCACACCTCGGCCGTGGTCGAGTCCGTGCAGGACCTGCACGCCAACGATGCCATCGCCCGTCGCCTGCGCGAGCTGGGTTTCGTCAATGGCGAGGAAGTGCGCCTGGTGGCCAAAGGTCCGGTGGGGGGCGAGCCGTTGCTGGTGCAGGTCGGGTTCACCCGGTTCGCGCTGCGGATCAGTGAGGCCAAGCGCGTCGTGGTAGACGCCAACCGCCAGGAGCGACGCGCATGAGCGCTTCCGCTGCCACCGCCCCGCTGCGCATTGCGCTGGTCGGCAACCCCAACAGCGGCAAGACCGCGCTGTTCAACCAGCTGACCGGCAGTCGGCAGAAGGTCGCCAACTACACCGGCGTCACCGTAGAGCGCAAGGAGGGCCGCCTGCGTGCGCCGTCCGGCCGTGAATTCGCGGTGCTTGATCTGCCGGGCGCCTACAGCCTGCATCCGGCCAGCCTGGACGAGGCGATCACCCGCGACCTGTGCCGGGGCTTCTACCCGGGCGAAGCCGCGCCGGACGTGCTGCTGTGCGTGATCGACGCCACCAACCTGCGCCTGCACCTGCGCTTCGCGCTGGAGCTGCGCGAGCTGGGCAAGCCGATGGTGGTCGCGCTGAACATGGTCGACGCCGCACAACGCCGCGGCATCCAGGTGGATGTGGCCGCGCTGGAACGCGAGCTGGGCGTGCCGGTGGTGGAGACCGTGGCGGTGCGCAAGCAGGGCGCCAAGGCCTTGGTCGAGCGCCTCGATGCGATGGTGCCGCACCTGGATGCGCCGGTGCCGGGCCCGGAAGGTGGCATCGACTACCACGCCAAGGTGCGCGAGATCCTTTCGGTCGCCGTGCGCATGCCGGCGCGAACCGCGAAGATCGACGACGCGCTGGACCGCTGGCTGCTGCACCCGGTGTTCGGGCTGATCAGCCTTGCGGTGGTGATGTTCCTGATCTTCCAGGCGGTGTATGCCTGGGCGACGCCGTTGATGGATGGCATCGAGGCTGGCTTCGCCTGGCTCGGTACTCTCGTTGGCAGCGTGTTGCCGGAGGGTCCGCTGGCCAGCCTGCTGACCGAGGGCATCATCGCCGGTGTCGGTGGCGTGGTCGTGTTCCTGCCGCAGATCCTGATCCTGTTCTTCTTCATCCTGGTGCTGGAGGAATCCGGCTACCTGCCGCGCGCGGCGTTCCTGCTCGACCGCATGATGGCCGCTGCCGGCCTGTCTGGCCGCTCGTTCATCCCGCTGCTGTCCAGCTTCGCCTGCGCGGTGCCGGGCATCATGTCCACGCGCAGCATCCAGGACCCGCGTGACCGCCTGGCCACCATCCTGGTCGCACCGCTGATGACCTGTTCGGCGCGCCTGCCGGTGTACGCGCTGCTGATCGGTGCGTTCATTCCGCAGAAGACCGTGTGGGGCGTGTTCAACCAGCAGGGCCTGGTGCTGTTCGGCCTGTACGTCGCCGGCATCCTCAGTGCGCTGGCGATGTCGTGGATCATGAAGAAGTGGCGCCGCGACAAGAGCGAGCATCCGCTGATGCTGGAGCTTCCGTCGTACCGGCTGCCGCATGCGCGCGACCTGGCGGTGGGGCTGTACGAGCGCGGCATGATCTTCCTCAAGCGCGTCGGCGGCATCATCCTGGCGCTGACCATCCTGCTGTGGGTGCTGCTGTCGTTCCCAGCGGCGCCGGCGGGCGCGACGATGCCGGCCATCGACTATAGCTACGCCGGCCAGATCGGCCATGCGATGGCGGTGTTCTTCGCACCGCTGGGCTTCAACTGGCAGATCTGCATCGCGCTGATCCCGGGCCTGGCCGCGCGTGAGGTGGCGGTGTCGTCGCTGGCGACGGTGTATGCGCTGTCGGCGGCGGATGACGATGCGGCCAGCCAGGCACTGACCCCGTTGATCAGCGATGGCTGGTCGCTGGCCACGGCCCTGTCGCTGCTGGTCTGGTACATCTACGCACCGATGTGCATCTCGACGCTGGCCACCATCAAGCGCGAGACCAACTCGTGGAAGCAGATGGCCTTTGCCGCGTTCTACCTGTTCGCCGCAGCTTACGTGGCGGCGCTGATCACCTACCAGGTGACCAGGGCGCTGGGAGGTGGCTGATGGATACCGGGCTGCTGATCCAGTACCTGATCATCGCGGTGGCCGTGCTGGTCAGCGCCTGGGTGGTGCTGAAGAAGCAGTTCCCCGGCACGGTGCGCACGCTGCGCGGTGCCTTGGCGCTGGCTCTGCTGAAGCCGGGCCGCGCGGCCTGGGCGCAGGCGCTGGGGCGGAAGATCGCGCCGCCTGCCAGCGGAGGTGGCGGTGGCTGTGGCGGTTGCGACAGTTGCGGGCCGACCAACAAGAAGTAGCGTCGAGCCATGCTCGACGGCGGCTGTGCGGCGGGTGCGAACTTTCGGCCTGTGGGTGCGAACCTTGGTTCGCACGCTTTCCGGGGTTCAGACTTCTTTGCGGATGATCGCGCGAAAGCGTCCCTCCTGCTGCATCCGCCGTACCGAGGCGCGATTTCCATGGGTCGCTGCGAAGCCCGCCACGTCGGCAAGGGCATTGAGCAGCAGGCGCTTCATCGCGTTGCGATCGCCAGCATCGAGCAGGTCATGAAGATCCTGCTGGGTGAAAGCCCGGCGCAGGCCTGGCGTCTCTTCGATACGCCAGTCGACATGCGGCGTGGGGATGCTGGAGCGGTACCTGAAAGCCGTTTCAAGATCGTCGGGCGTGAGGGGGTGCACGAGCAACTCTGGAAAGTAGAGTCCAGCATTCACATAGAAACCGCGGCTTTCGCTGGCGCGTTGGTGATTCACGACAAGCAGGGCGTCATCCAGCAAGCGGTAGCGGGTGGTCGTGGTCCCGGCATAGCCGGTCTTCCTGGCGCACTTGCTGAAGACGGTCGCGGATTTCATGGGCGTTGCCTGGGCCGGAAGAGGGGACCACAGCCTTGAGTGGCCGCGTTTCTGCGTCCAGTGGTAAACGCGACATCTACGGTGTCGCATGCGCTCCGCCTGGTGCGGTCAAGAGAGGCGTACCCAGGGAGGAACGAGCATCCATTGCGCGGAAGGTCACCCAGCGTCGCAGTGACGGCGCTTGCCGGAGCAGGCGTGCTGCCGCTAGCCTGCAGGCATGAACCAGACTCCCCTGCGATTGCTCATTCACGGCGCCTCCGGGCGCATGGGCCAGGCCCTGCTGCGGCTGGCCGCCGAACATCCCGAAACCCTGCAGATCGTGGCCGCCGTGACCGGCCGTGCGCCGGCGCAGCGCGTGGTCGACGGCGTGCCGTTCTTTGGTGCCAGCGAACTGTCCGGTGCGCCGGTGTTCGACGTGGCCATTGACTTCAGCCTGCCGGAGGGCTTCGACCCGATGCTGGCGCTGTGCGTGGAACGCGGCGCGGGGCTGGTGTCGGGTACCACCGGCATCTCCGGCACGCAGCGGCAGGCGCTGGATGCAGCAGCGGCGAAGATCCCGTTGGTCTGGGCGTCGAACTTCAGCCTGGGCGTGGCGGTGCTGGACGAGCTGGTGGAGCGCGCCGCGCAGGCGCTGGCCGGCTGGGACTGCGATATCGTCGAATCGCACCACACGCAGAAGAAGGACGCACCGTCAGGCACCGCGCTAACCCTGGGCGCGGCCGCGCAGCGCGGCGGAGCGGAGCCGCATTACGCGAGCCTGCGTGCTGGCGACATCGTAGGCGAGCATCTGGTGCAGTTCACCGGGCTGGGCGAGCGCATCGAGCTGGTGCATAGGGCCACCAACCGCGACATCTTCGCCCGCGGTGCGCTGTTCGCCGCCCGCCAGCTGCAAGGCCGGGCCCCGGGCAGCTACCGGGTGCGCGATCTGCTGGACGGGCCGCGTTAACCGGTAGCGCCGGGCCGTGCCCGGCGTCGGTGTCGGTTCCGCCGGGCATGGCCCGGCGCTACCAGCGGGCGCCGCATACGCCGCCGGATTGAAATGAATGCGCAATCGCCTGTTCATATAGCGCGATAACCGCTGGCGCGAGCGCCCCGGCAGCGCTACAATTCGCACTCGCCGAATCACGAAAGCCGGACCGGTCCCAGACCGCACGTCCGCGCTTTTTTGCAACCGGATTTCCGTGAAGCGCAGGCGTGACTTCGGCAGCCCCCTCGGTAGCCAAAGTGAGATTCCCGTGACCCAAGCCGCAATCCTCGTCCTCGAAGACGGCACCGTATTCGAGGGCGAATCCGTAGGCGCGCCCGGCCTGTCCGTCGGTGAAGTGGTGTTCAACACCGCCATGACCGGCTATCAGGAAGTATTGACCGACCCGTCCTACGCCCGGCAGATGGTCACGTTGACCTATCCGCATATCGGCAACACCGGCATGACCGACCAGGACGATGAAGCGTCCAAGGTATGGTCGGCCGGTCTGATCGTGCGCGACGTCCCGCGCCGTCCCAGCAACTGGCGCAGCCAGCTGTCGCTGCAGGACTGGCTGATCCAGCGGGGCGTGGTCGCCATCGCCGGCATCGACACCCGCAAGCTGACCCGCATCCTGCGCGAGAAGGGCGCGCAGAACGGTGCGCTGATGGCCGGCGACATCGACGTGGAAAAGGCACTGGAAGCCGCCCGCAAGTTCCCGGGCCTGAAGGGCATGGATCTGGCCAAGGTCGTCACTACCGAGAAGACCTACACCTGGACCGAGGGCCAGCTGGACCTGGACGCCAATGCTTTCGTCAGCGTGCCGGCCCGGTTCAAGGTCGTGGCCTACGACTTCGGCGTGAAGACCAACATCCTGCGCATGCTGGCCGAGCGCGGCTGCGAAGTGACCGTGGTGCCGGCGCAGACCCCGGCCGCTGAAGTGCTGGCACTGAAGCCGGACGGCGTGTTCCTGTCCAATGGCCCGGGTGACCCGGAACCGTGCGACTACGCCATCGACGCGATCAAGGCCTTCATCGACGTGAAGATCCCGACCTTCGGCATCTGCCTGGGCCACCAGCTGCTCGGCCTGGCCTCTGGCGCGAAGACCATGAAGATGGGCCATGGCCACCACGGTGCCAACCACCCGGTGCAGGACCTGGACAGTGGCCGGGTGATGATCACCTCGCAGAACCACGGTTTTGCGATCGATGAAGCAACCCTGCCGCCTACCCTGCGCGTGACCCACCGTTCGCTGTTTGACGGCACCAACCAGGGTGTCGCCCGCACCGACGTGCCGGCGTTCTCGTTCCAGGGCCATCCGGAAGCATCCCCGGGCCCGCACGATGTCGGTCCGCTGTTCGACCGCTTCGTGGCGCTGATGGAGCAGGCCAAGGCGTGATCAGTACGCCGCCGGCCTGCCGGTGGCGTCGCGATGGACCGTAAACCCCGCATCGCTGCTGCCCCTGGCGCGGCGCTGCGGATCAAGATTCCTGATCGACAGCGTGCGATCACCCCCCTTGTCACGCTGTACTGACTTAGAGAAGAAAATGCCCAAGCGCACTGACCTCAAGACCATCCTCATCATCGGTGCTGGCCCGATCGTCATCGGCCAGGCCTGCGAGTTCGACTACTCCGGCGCCCAGGCCTGCAAGGCCCTGCGTGACGAGGGTTACCGCGTGGTGCTGGTCAACAGCAACCCGGCCACGATCATGACCGACCCGGAGATGGCCGACGCCGTCTACATCGAGCCGATCAACTGGCAGACGGTCGAGAAGATCATCGCCAAGGAAAAGCCCGATGCGCTGCTGCCGACCATGGGTGGCCAGACCGCGCTGAACTGCGCGCTGGACCTGGCCGACAACGGTGTGCTGGAGAAGTACAACGTCGAACTGATCGGCGCCAAGCGCGAAGCGATCCGCATGGCCGAAGACCGCGAGCTGTTCCGCGTGGCCATGGGTGAGATCGGCCTGGAATGCCCGACCGCCGCCGTCGCCCACACCCTGGACGAAGCGCTGGAGATCCAGACCCGCGTCGGCTACCCGACCATCATCCGCCCCAGCTTCACCCTGGGCGGCAGCGGTGGCGGCATCGCCTACAACCGCGAAGAGCTGGTCGAGATCGTCAGCCGTGGCCTGGAACTGTCGCCGACCACCGAAGTGCTGGTGGAAGAGTCGGTGCTGGGCTGGAAGGAGTTCGAGATGGAAGTTGTCCGCGATACCGCGGACAACTGCATCATCGTCTGCTCGATCGAAAACCTCGACCCGATGGGCGTGCATACCGGTGACTCGATCACCGTGGCGCCTGCGCAGACCCTGACCGACAAGGAATACCAGCGCCTGCGCGATGCCTCCATCGCCGTGCTGCGCAAGATCGGCGTCGATACCGGTGGCTCGAACGTGCAGTTCGGCATCAACCCGAAGACCGGCCGCGTGGTCGTCATCGAGATGAACCCGCGCGTGTCGCGTTCCTCGGCGCTGGCCTCCAAGGCCACCGGCTTCCCGATCGCCAAGGTCGCCGCCAAGCTGGCCGTGGGTTACACCCTGGACGAACTGAAGAACGAGATCACCGGTGGCCTGACCCCGGCCTCGTTCGAGCCGTCGATCGACTACGTCGTCACCAAGATCCCGCGTTTCGCCTTCGAGAAGTTCCCGGCCGCCGACGCTCGCCTGACCACCCAGATGAAGTCGGTGGGCGAGGTGATGGCGATGGGCCGTACCTTCCAGGAGTCGGTGCAGAAGGCCCTGCGTGGCCTGGAAACCGGCAAGGTCGGCTTCGACCCGACCGGCCTGGACCTGGCCAACGAAGACGACCTGCAGACCCTGCGCCGCGAGTTGAAGGCGCCGGGCCCGGAGCGCCTGTTCTTCGTCGCCGACGCGTTCCGCGCCGGCATGAGCGTGGAAGAGATCTACGCACTGTCGTTCATCGACCACTGGTTCCTGGACCAGATCGAGGAAATCATCGCTGCAGAAGGCGAAGTCGCTGCCGGTGGCATCGACGCGCTGGACGCCGCCCGCCTGCGCAAGCTGAAGCGCGCTGGCTTCTCCGATGCGCGCCTGGCGCAGCTGACCGGCACCAATGAAGCCGCCATCCGCGCGCTGCGTCGTGCGCACAAGGTGCGCCCGGTCTACAAGCGCGTGGACTCCTGCGCCGGCGAGTTCTCCACCGGTACTGCCTACCTGTACTCGACCTACGAGGACGAGTGCGAGGCCGCGCCGAGCAACCGCGACAAGATCATGATCCTGGGTGGTGGCCCGAACCGCATCGGCCAGGGCATCGAGTTCGACTACTGCTGCGTGCACGCGGCACTGGCGCTGCGCGAGGATGGCTATGAAACCATCATGGTCAACTGCAACCCGGAAACCGTGTCGACCGACTACGACACCTCCGACCGCCTGTACTTCGAACCGCTGACCCTGGAAGACGTGCTGGAAATCGTCGAACTGGAGCAGCCGAAGGGCGTGATCGTGCAGTACGGCGGCCAGACCCCGCTGAAGCTGGCGCGCGCGCTGGAAGCCAACGGCGTGCCGGTGATCGGCACCAGCCCGGACTCGATCGACCTGGCCGAAGACCGCGAGCGCTTCCAGCAGCTGGTCGACAAGCTGGGCCTGAAGCAGCCGCCGAACCGCATCGCCCGCAACGACCAGGAAGCCCTGCTGCTGGCCCGCGAGATCGGCTACCCGCTGGTGGTCCGCCCGAGCTACGTGCTGGGTGGCCGTGCGATGGAAATCGTCTACGGCGAAGCCGACCTGGCCCGCTACGTGCGCGACGCGGTGAAGGTGTCCAACGATTCGCCGGTGCTGCTGGACCGCTTCCTCGACAACGCCGTGGAGTGCGACGTCGACATCATTGCCGATGCCCAGGGCAACGTCCTGATCGGCGGCGTGATGGAGCACATCGAAGAAGCCGGCGTGCACTCGGGCGATTCCTCGTGCTCGCTGCCGCCGTACTCGCTGTCGGCTGAAACCCAGGCCGAGCTGCGCCGCCAGGTGGTGGAGCTGGCCAAGGCCCTGAACGTGGTCGGCCTGATGAACACCCAGTTCGCGATCCAGACCAGCGACGAGGGTGCCGACACCATCTACCTGCTGGAAGTGAACCCACGCGCCTCGCGCACCGTGCCGTTCGTGTCCAAGGCCACCGGCATGCCGCTGGCCAAGATCGCCGCGCGCTGCATGGCCGGCAAGAGCCTGGCCGAGCAGGGCGCGACCAAGGAAATCGTACCGGACTACTACTCGGTGAAGGAAGCGATCTTCCCGTTCGCCAAGTTCCAGGGCGTCGACCCGATCCTCGGGCCGGAGATGCGCTCCACCGGTGAGGTGATGGGCGTGGGCCGCAGCTTCAACGCCGCCTTCGCGCGTGCGCAGGAAGCCGGTGGCATCAAGGCACCGCCGGTCGGCAAGGCCTTCGTTTCGGTCCGCGACCCGGACAAGAAGCGCGTGCTGCCGGTGGCCAAGGCGCTGCTGGCGCGTGGCTACAGCCTGGTCGCGACCCGTGGCACTGCCGCGTGGCTGCAGCAGCACGGCATGGACTGCGAGATCATCAACAAGGTGGTCGAAGGCCGTCCGCACATCGTCGACTCGATCAAGAACGGCGAGATCGTCTACATCGTCAACACGACCGAAGGTCGCTCGGCGATCAACGACTCGTTCTCGATCCGTCGCGAGGCGCTGCAGCATCGCGTCACCTACTCGACCACCATTGCCGGCGCCAAGGCGCTGGTGGATTCACTGGAATTCCGCGGCACCGGCCCCGTCTGGTCGCTGCAGGAGCTACACAAGGAGTTGAATGCATGAGAGCCCCCATCACGATGAAGGGCGCGCAGAAGCTGCGCGACGAACTGGATCACCTGAAGTCGGTCAAGCGCCCGAAGGTGATCGCCGCCATCGCCGAAGCGCGTGAGCATGGCGACCTGAAGGAGAACGCCGAGTACCACGCCGCGCGCGAGGAACAGGGCTTCATCGAAGGCCGCATCAAGCAGCTGGAAGGCGAGCTGTCGCACGCCGAGATCATCGACGTGAGCAAGCTCAACGCCGGCTCCAAGGTGGTGTTCGGCGCCAGCGTGACGCTGGCCGACGTGGAAACCGACGAAGAGAAGAAGTACCAGATCGTCGGTGACCTGGAAGCGGACATCAAGCTGGGCCTGATCGCGATTTCCTCGCCGGTGGCGCGCGCGATGATCGGCAAGCTGGAAGGTGATTCGATCGTGATCGACGCCCCGGCTGGCCAACGCGAGTACGAGATCGTCAGCGTCAGCTACGTGGACTGACACGGTGGCAACGGCGACCCTGCTGTTGCCGGCCCGCAGCCGCTTTGCCGCGGCTGCGTTGCCGGACGATGTGGCACGTGCGCTCGGCCGTGCCACGACCGTGCAGGTCGCGCCGGGCGAACGCGCGCAGCTGACGCGCCATTTTGCGGTTGCCGCGCCGCACTGGCCGGTGGCCGCGTTGACCCGCCAGCGCGACGTCGGCGATGCGGCCGGCGCCAGCTGGCTGCGTGCCGATCCGGCCTGCATGGTGCCGGACATGCATGGCGCGCGGATGATGGCCTACGGCGAAACGCTGCGGCCGACGCTGGCCGACAGCCTGGCCCTGCTGCCGGTGCTGCAGCCGTTGTTCGCCGATGCCGGATTCGTGCTCGACGCACCGGACCCGTCGCGCTGGTACCTGCGCCTACCGATCGACCTGGCCCTGCCGGACTTCGACAGTCCGGACGAGGTGCTGGGCGATGACCTGTTCTCGCATCTGCCGGAGGGCGAGGGCGGCCGTCGCTGGCGGGCGCTGATGACCGAGGCGCAGGTGCTGCTGCACAACCATTCCTGGAACCAGCAGCGCGCCGCGCAGGGGCAACAGCCGATCAATTCGCTGTGGTTCTGGGGCGGTGGCGTGATGCCGGTGTCGGTCAGCACGCCGCACGCACAGGTGCGCAGCCGCGATGCCCTGCTGCAGGGCCTGGCCCTGGCGGCTGGCGTAGCCGTCGATGGCGAGCAGGCGGTGGATGCACTGGTTGACCTGCGCCAGCTGCGTTCCCTGCAGCAGCTCGGCAACGATGCGATCCGTCCGCTGCTGGCCGCGCTGAAGCGCGGCGAGCTGCAGCGGCTGGTGCTGGATTTCGAGGACGGCCTGCAGTTCCAGCTGGATCGCGGACAGCGCTGGCAGTTCTGGAAGAAGCCGCGCCAGCTTCACGACTGATCGGGGCTCGGCCGAGCGGGGTCGGATCCGTTTTCCATCGGAAACGGCGCTGACCCCCAGGGTTTGCCGGGGTTGCCGGCCAGCGGGCGGCACTATCGCAGGTAGCGGCGCCTCAACGGACCTCGCTGACCACCGTCGGCAGCGTCCAGTGCCCACCCGCAACGCCCCGGCACTGCCCGGTGGTGAACTCGCTGCTCTTCACGAATCGCGCGCCATCCCAAGCCCAGTCGTGGCCGGAGAAGCAGTCACCGACGCCGCGCCCACGGAAGCGACCGCTCAACGTAGCGTCGTCGCGATCGAAGTCTTCTGCATCGGACGTGACGAAGCGTGCTTCGTACGGCGGCTTGTCCTGCACTACCCAGTAGCCGCTGCTGAAGTTGTAGGCACCCACGAAGCAGCTGGTGCTTGTCAGCAGATGTTGGGCGTCCAGTCGCTGGATCTCGATCTCATCCGTCCCGCCCTCGCTCAGGCGGCCGCACTCATCCGGTTTGGGCAGGCTGGCGATCAGTGCCTTGCGCAGGCCCGGTGCTTTCGCCAGTGCCGCGTCCGAGGCGCGCGGTGCCACCAGCGTGCCGCGCACGATCACTGGCACCGGCAACGCCGCAGGCACGCCTGCTTCGGGCTTGTCGCCACGCCGCACCAGCGCACCGGGGGTGCCCAGCCGGCCCTGTGCCTCGTCCATCTTCAGCAGTACGGCCGCTGCACCGCGGTCGGAGATCGGCCAGGCCTTGCCCTTGCCGTCGATGATCTCGATGCGTGCCTGGCGCGGCAGTGCGGCGACCAGTGCATCGGTCTGTGCCTGCTGCAACAACACTTTGTCCCCGTCGCCGGTGTCGCGCACCGGGCCCAGGTCCTTGCCGTTCAGGCGCAGGCGCAGCGCCCCGGTCGGCGTCGCGCTTTCGCCATCCTCGCCATTGCGCAGCCGCGCGAGCACCTTCGTACCCGGGCCGCCGGCGCGCTCAAGCATCAGGCTGAGCAGGTTGCCGCGTTCTTCCGGACTGTAGCCGGCGGCGCGGCAGGTGCGGGTGTTGTCACAGGCCAGCGACCAGTCGTTGTGTTCGAATTCGACCCCGGGCCTGGGCTCAGGCGTCGCGGAGTGGGCGGCCGGGGCCACGGTGAGTGCCATCAGCGCGGTCAGCAGGGTGCGGGTCATGGATGGAAGTCCGTTCCAGGGCAGGCAAGCATGGAAGATGCGGTCGTGAAATCCAAATGCTGCTGGCCGAAGAGCCAGGGTGCCTCGTCAGCAGCGGTAGCCGACCGGGAGAGTGGTGCACGTTATGATGTGCAGGTCTTTCGTAACCGGCGATGCCGATGTCCCTTGCCGCCGATGCTGTGCAGCCCGCCTCTGATACGCCGATGATCCGCCGCCGCGATGCGGTCGTACCCGGCAGTTGGCCGGAGGGCACGCTGCCGCTGCTGGCGCGTCTCTATGCCAGCCGGGGTGCGGGCACACCGGAGTTGGCGCAGCCGAAGCTGGGCAATCTGCACGCGCCTGAGCTGCTGACCGGCATCGATGATGCGGTGGGTCTGCTGATCGAGGCCATCGCCAACGACAAGCGCATCCTGGTGGTCGGCGATTTCGATTGCGATGGCGCCACCGCCTGTGCGGTCGGCGTGCGCGGTCTGCGCATGCTCGGTGCGCAACACGTCTTCCACGCGGTGCCGAACCGCATGGTGCATGGCTATGGCCTGTCACCGTCGCTGGTGGAAGAGTTGGCCGCGCTGCAGCCGGACCTGCTGGTCACGGTCGATCACGGCATCGCCTGCCATGCGGGCGTGACCGCGGCCAAGGCACGCGGCTGGCAGGTGCTGGTCACCGACCATCACCTTCCCGGGCCGCAGCTGCCGCCGGCCGATGTCATCGTCGATCCGAATCTGGACGGTGATGCGTTCCCGAGCAAATCGCTGGCAGGCGTCGGCGTGATCTTCTACGTGCTGATGGCGCTGCGCCGGCACATGCGCGAGGCAGGTGTCTTTGCGGATGGCAAGGGCCCGGACCTGACCACGCTGCTGGACCTGGTGGCGGTCGGGACCGTTGCCGACCTGGTGGCGCTGGATCCGAACAACCGGGCACTGGTCAGCGCGGGCCTGCGCCGTCTGCGCGCAGGGCAGGGCTGTGTGGGCCTGCGTGCACTGATCGAAGCCAGTGGCCGGGATGCCGCGCGACTGACCGCCACCGACATCGGCTTCGCACTCGGCCCGCGCCTGAACGCCGCGGGCCGGCTGGAAGACATGGCGCTGGGCATCGCGCTGCTGCTGACCGAAGACCCGCGCCAGGCGCGCGAGATCGCGCAGACGCTGGAGCAGATCAATGCGGAACGGCGCGCCGTGCAGCAGTCGATGACCGATGACGCCGAGCAGGCGTTGACCCGGGTGGTGCTGGACATGGCCGGTCAGCGACCGGTGGCGGCCTGCCTGTTCGATGCTGACTGGCATCCGGGTGTGGTCGGCCTGGTCGCATCGAAGATGAAGGATCGCCTGCATCGCCCGGTGATCGCCTTCGCGCCGGCCGAACCCGGCGCCGACACCCTGCGAGGCTCGGCGCGCTCCATTCCCGGCCTGCACATCCGTGACGCCCTGGCGCTGGTCGATGCGCGCCATCCGGGCCTGATCGAACGCTTCGGTGGCCACGCCATGGCGGCCGGCCTCAGCCTGCGGCGTGACCACGTCGATGACTTCAAGGCCGCCTTCGTCGCGGTGGTGCTGGAAATGCTCGATCCGGCGGCACTGCAGCAGCAGGTGCTCAGTGACGGCGAGCTGGCCGCGGACGAGCTGGACCATCGCCACGCCGACGCGTTGCGCCTGGCCGGACCTTGGGGCCAGGGCTTCCCCGAACCGTTGTTCGACGGCTACTTCGAAGTGGCCAACTGGCGCGTGCTGAAGGAGCGTCACCTGAAGCTGGAACTGCGCCTGCCGGGCGTACCCGGCACCATCAATGCCATCCATTTCGGCGGCTGGCACGGTAACGCGCCATCACGTCACGTCCACCTGGCCTACCGGCTGGCCTGCGACGACTATCGCGGCGGCAGCGCCATCCAGCTGATCGTGGAGCACTGCCTGCCCGCATAGAAAAAGGGGACGGAGGGGATTAAGCCGCTTTTGCCTTGTATGCCAATTGCGACTTAATCCCCTCCGTCCCCTTTTTGGGGGGGGGCGCCAACCCCATTACGGTTGCTGGTGCGTTCAAAGGTCCACGATCCCACTGGAGCCCGGTCATGGTCTTCGCCCGTTGCTGCACTGTGTTGTTGTTGGCCCTTGCGGCCTGGCCCGCTGGCGCACAGTCGCCGACGATCTCCCGGCCGCAGTCCGCCACGCCGCTGCTGATCGCGCCGGCGGCTGAGCAGCCGGTTCAATTACGACAAGCCCGCATCGAAGGCGAAGTGCAGGCCGGCATCGCCCAGACCCGGATCACGCTGGAATTCCACAACCCCAACCGGCGGGTACTGGAGGGCGAGCTGCAGTTCCCGCTGGCCGATGGCCAGCAGATCAGCGGCTTCGCGCTGGATATCAACGGCGAGATGCGTGACGCGGTGCCGGTGCCCAAGGACCGCGGCCGCCAGGTGTTCGAGGAGATCGCGCGTCGTGGCGTCGACCCGGGGCTGCTGGAACAGACCGCCGGCAACCAGTTCCGGCTGCGCATCTATCCGCTGCCGGCCGGCGGCAGCCGGCGCGTGCAGCTGGTGATCCGCGAGTCGTTGGCCTTCGCCGGCCAAGGCTGGCAGTGGACGCTGCCGCTGCAGTTTGCCGCCGGTGCAGCCTCGGTTGAGCTGAAACTGCAGGCCCCCGTCACGGCCACCGCGGGTACGGCGCCATTCCGCATCAGCGCGGGCCAGCTGCAGTGGCAGGGCAGGGGTGCGCAGCTGCCGCAACAGCTGCAGTGGCAGCTGCCGGCAGCCCGCCAGGCACAGGTGCAGGTGGCGCCCTGGCAGGACGGCCATTACCTGCTGGCGCAGCTGCCGGTGGCGGCCAGCAGCACGCCGCGCACGTTGCCCAGTGAGATCGGGTTGCTGTGGGACGGCTCCGGCTCGGCGGGGCAGCGTGACCGCACGCGCGAGTTCGCCCTGCTGGATCGCTACTTCGCCGCGATGGGTGACGGCACCGTGGCCCTGACCGTGCTGCGGGATCGCGCCGAACAGGTGAGTCGATTCCGTATCCGCGCCTGCAACTGGAGCGAGCTGCGCGCAGCCCTGCAGGCCGTGCGCCCGGACGGTGCCAGCGCGCTGGCCCAGTGGCAGCCGCAATCGAGCGTGAGGGAATACCTGCTGGTCAGTGATGGCCTGCTGACCTATGGGCCGGAACAGCTGCCGGCGATGGCGCCGGATCAACGCCTGTTTGCGGTCAGCAGCGCCGGCGCGCGCACCGATGCCGTGCGACTGCGGGGTTGGAGTGAGGCGCATGGCGGTCGCTTCGTCGCGCTGGGCAAGGATGTCGATGCGGCGGCGCACGCGTTGCTGGCATCGCCGCTGGATGTGCAGGTCGATGCGGGACGCGGCGTGCAGGATGTAGTGATCGATCGGCGCAGTGAAGCCGACGGCTGGCTGTGGCTGCACGCACGACTGGCAGCCGACGGTGTGCCGATGCGGGTGCGCGTGGGTGGCGGCGAATGGCAGGCGCTGCCGGCCACGCAGAAAAGCGATGACGGCGAACTGCTGGCCGGCCTGTGGGCGCAGGCGCGCCTGCAGCAACTGGCCGTCGACCGCCGCGGCAACCGCGAGGCCATGCAGCGCCTGTCGCAGCAGTTTGGCCTGGTCGGGCCGGACACCTCGTTGATCGTGCTGGAGACGCTGGAGGATTACCTGCGTCATGCCATCCGTCCGTCCGGCAAGCTGCGCGCGGACTACGACGCGCGGTTCGCACGGCAGGTGACAGACCGCGCCGCTGCTGATCGCCAGCGCCTGGATGAGCTGGCGGCACGCTGGAAGGAGCGGCAGCAGTGGTGGAACCGCAGTTGGCCGAAGGGAGCGCCGCCGCAGGTGAAGGGTGGGGCACTGGAAGTGGCCTCCGCGGACTACGCGATGGAATCGGCGCCGGTGGCGACGCTCGCCGCGCCGCCCCCCGCGGCACCGCCCGTCCCGGCACCGATGGCCGCCGCCGCCGAGCAGCGCATGGAAGCCAGCAGCGCGCGTGCACGTCGCTCGGCGCCTGCATCGAACAAGGCCCTGGATTCAATCACGGTCACGGGTGGCCGTGTCGCTGCGCCCGCTGCCGCCAACGGGGGCGAGCTCGGCATCCAGCTGGCGGCCTGGCAGCCAGACTCGGCCATCGCCCGGCGCCTGCGCCAGGGCCCGCCGTGGCAACTGTATGACCGCTACCTGGCCGAGCGCGATGCCCACGCCGACAGCAGCGCCTTCTTCCTTGATGTGGCCGACCTGCTGCTGGCGCAGGGTCGGCGCGATCTGGCGCTGCGTGTGTTGTCGAACCTGGCCGAGATGGACCTGGACAATCGCCACCTGCTGCGCGTGCTCGGCTATCGGCTGATGCAGGCCGATGCCCCCGCGCTGGCGGTGCCGGTGTTCGAGCAGGTGCTGGCGATGGGCCAGGAAGAACCGCAGAGCTTCCGCGACCTCGGCCTGGCACTGGCGGCGGCTGGCAAGCCGCAGCAGGCGCTGGCGCCGCTGTACCAGGTGGTGGTGCGGCCGTGGGACAGCCGCTTCGATGGCATCGCCCTGATCGCCTTGGATGAACTGACCAATCTGGTGGCCCGCAGCACGCCCCGGCTGGATACCACCAGCATCGACCCGCGCCTGCTGCAGGCGATGCCGCTGGACCTGCGGGTGGTGCTGTCGTGGGATGCCGACAACAGCGACATGGACCTGTGGGTGACCGACCCGAACGGCGAGCGCGCCTACTACGGCAACCGCCTGACCTACCAGGGCGGGCAGATGTCGCAGGACTTCACCGGCGGCTATGGTCCCGAGCAGTTCTCGCTACGCAATGCCAAGCCGGGCAAGTACAAGGTGGAGGCGAACTACTTCGGCAGCCGCCAGCAGCTGGTGACCGGGGCGACGACGCTGATGCTGCGCCTGACCACCCACTGGGGCACGTCGAAGCAGAAGGACCAGATGGTCACGATGCGGTTGAAGGACCGCGCCGAAACCGTGCTGGTGGGCGAGTTCGAGGTTAAATAGTCAACTGCCCCAAGTGGCCGTCCGAGGGTGGACCAAAGAAGACCCTCGTCGACGCCGCTCTGGGGCAAGGAGGCCCTGTGTGGGGTCGGCTGCAGCCTGGCCGGCTCCCCGCGCCAAGGCGGGTACCGCCTGCCTGAATGCAGCGCCGACACATCACGCTCGAGCCTCCCCGGCGCAGGCCCAGGCCCTCATTCCGGGCGCCCACGGCCTGCGGTATCATTACCAGTCATCTTTTGAATGCATAACCGCCGACATGATCGAACTGAATCCTGTCCGCCAGCGCATCACCGATCTGACCGATCGCGTGCTGTCGCTTCGGGGGTATCTTTGACTACGACGCCAAGAAAGAGCGTCTTGAAGAAGTAACGCGGGAGCTGGAAAGCCCCGACGTCTGGAACAACGCCGAGTACGCCCAGAACCTGGGCCGCGAACGTTCCAGCCTGGAAAAGACCGTGGGCGGCATCGCCTCGGTGCTCGATGGCCTGAACGATGCCACCGAGCTGCTGGAGCTGGCCGAGTCCGAGCAGGACGAGGACACCGCCCTGGCCGTGGTCGCCGACCTGGACAAGCACCAGGCCCACGTGGAGAAGCTGGAGTTCCAGCGCATGTTCTCCGGCGAGATGGACAATGCGGCGGCGTTCGTCGACATCCAGGCCGGTGCCGGCGGCACCGAAGCCCAGGACTGGGCCGAGATCCTGCTGCGCATGTACCTGCGCTGGTGCGAGTCACGCGGCTGGAAGACCGAACTGATGGAAGTGTCCGGTGGCGACGTCGCCGGCATCAAGTCGGCCACGCTGCGCGTGGAAGGCGACTATGCCTATGGCTGGCTGAAGACCGAGACCGGCGTGCACCGTCTGGTGCGCAAGTCGCCGTTCGACTCGGACAACCGCCGCCACACCAGCTTCACCTCGGTGTTCGTGTCGCCGGAAATCGACGACAACATCGACATCACCATCAACCCGGCCGACCTGCGTACCGACGTGTACCGTTCGTCCGGTGCCGGTGGCCAGCACGTGAACAAGACCGAGTCGGCGGTGCGCATCACCCACATCCCGACCAACATCGTCGTGGCCTGCCAGACCGGCCGCAGCCAGCACCAGAACCGCGACAACGCGATGAAGATGCTGGCCGCCAAGCTGTACGAGCTGGAGATCCAGAAGCGCAACGCCGAGAAGGACGCGGTGGAAGCCACCAAGTCCGACATCGGCTGGGGCAGCCAGATCCGCAACTACGTGCTCGACCAGAGCCGTATCAAGGACCTGCGTACCGGCATCGAGCGCTCGGATACGCAGAAGGTGCTCGACGGCGACCTGGACGAGTTCGTCGAGGCCAGCCTGAAGGCCGGCCTGGCCGTGGGCTCCAAGCGCGCCGATGCCTGATCGGCGCGCCTGCGCGGATATCGTCACCCTCGTGCGCAACGCCGAGGGTGGTCGAGCACGCGTCCTGTAGAGCTGAGCCATGCTCAGCTGCTTTTCGCGGGGTAGCAGATGCGTCGAGCATGGCTCGACGCTACAACGGGCACGGCGGTAGCGATGATGCGCAGCGAAAGTGAACGCAAGGAACTGGGCGGTTTCCTCAAGGCCTGCCGCGCCCGTGTCGATCCCGCCACGCTCGGCCTTCCGGCCGGGCGCCGGCGTACCCCGGGCCTGAAACGCGAGGAAGTCGCGCTGGCGATCGGGGTCAGTGTCAGCTGGTACACCTGGATCGAGCAGGGCCGTGAAGTGCGCGCCTCGCCCGAGGTGCTGGAGCGGCTGGCGCAGGTGCTGCGCATGAGCGACGACGAGCGCGCCTACGCGTTCGCGCTGTCCGGCTACGGCCTGCCGCTGGAATCACCGGACGAGAGCGTGACCGACGGCTTGCGCCAGCTGGTGGAGGCGATGCAGCCGATCCCGGCCTATGTGCGCAACACCCGCTTCGATATCCTGGCCTGGAACCCGGCCATCGCCGATCTGTTCGTGGACTACAGCCAGTTGGCGCCGCACGAGCGCAATACGCTGCGGCTGATGTTTCTGTACCCGCCGTACCGCACGCTGATCCTCAACTGGGAAGAAATGACCCGCGGCCTGCTGGCAGGCTTCCGTGCGGCGATGGCGCAGGCCCCGGACAAGGCCCCGTTCCTGGCGCTGGTGGAGGACATCGCCGCGCACAGCGAGGAGTTCCGCCAGTGGTGGCCGGAGCACGATGTGCGCCGGTTCGATGAGGGTGCGAAGAAGCTGAACCATCCCACGCGGGGGTTGCTGGACCTGCAGTACGTGGCGCTGGTGCCGGAGAGCCGGCACGATCTTTCCCTGGTGACTTACCTGCCGCGGAAGTAGGGGGTGTTCGGCAGGGCTTGCAGCCCTGCACCCGCAGAGGCTTCAAGCCAAGGCAACAGCAACAGCAACAGCGAGCATCCTTGGGATGGCGGGGCGGTGTGGGCTGGCAGGACACGCCGTGAACCCATCCATGGGGGCTCGATGGCACCATCCATGGCGCCAACGGTCCTGCCAACCCACACCGCCCCGCCTCAGACAAATTTCGCGCGGCTGTTGGTAGGTGTCGACCTTGGTCGACACATCTGTCAGATATCGAAAGAAATTCCGGGGTCAGATCCCAAGAGTATTCCCGACAGATCGCGGAAATCTGTCGAAGGCGGGGTGGGTCCGGTTGCGGGGGCGTGAGCGCCATGGATGGCGCGACCGAGGCTACATGGGTGAGGGCGCTTTGCTTGCGAAGCACTGCTTCGCAAGCGCCCGAACGCCCAGCCGCCGGCGGCTGGGCCGGACCCCGGAGGGGGATTCACGCCGTCCCCCGCAACCGGACCCACCCCGCCATCCCACGGAATGCAGGCCTTTGACCTTGACGTTGCCCTGGCCTCTGCGGGTGCAGGGCGCAGCCCTGCCGGCACCTATCCCCCTTCAGACAGGTAAGTGCAGGTCACAGGATAAGCAGACGCCTTGTTGCCTCCGCCATTCGGGTCCACATTCCTGCGCAGGAGACGGGCCACCGCCCGTTGTCGAGACACCAGGAGCCCTGCATGTCCGCTGCCCCCACCACCGCCATTTCCCGCGATCCGGCCACCGGCCGGCAGATCGCCAGCCATCCCTTTGCCACCGATGCCGAGCTGGAAACAATCCTCGATCGCGGCCAGGTTGGCTTCGCCGCCTGGAGCACGAGGAGCCTCGAACAGCGTGCAGACGTATTGCGTGCGATGGCCGCGGTACTGCGCCGCGACCGTGAAAAGCTGGCTGCGCTGGCTACCGCCGAAATGGGCAAGGTCCAGGCCGAATCCCTGGCCGAAATCGAGAAGTGCGCCGTGCTGTGCGACTGGTATGCCGACCACGGTGCGCAGTTCCTGCGCGACGAGCCGACCCAGGTGCCCGACGACAAGGCCTACGTGTCCTACCTGCCGCTGGGCGTGGTGCTGGGCATCATGCCGTGGAACTTCCCGTACTGGCAGGTGATGCGCGCGGCGGTACCGATCCTGATGGGCGGTAACGGCTTCCTGCTGAAGCCGGCCGAGAACATCGTCGGCACCGCGCAACTGCTCGATGCCGCCTGGCGTGATGCCGGGCTGCCGGAAGGCACCTTCATCGCCGCCAACATCAGCCGCGAGGGTACCAGCCGTGCGATCGCCGATGACCGCATCGCCGCCGTCACCCTGACCGGCAGCGTGGCCGCCGGCCGCAGCATCGCCGCCCAGGCCGGGCAGGCACTGAAGAAGGTAGTGCTGGAGCTGGGTGGCTCGGATCCGTTCATCGTGCTGGCCGACGCCGATCTGGACGCCGCCGTAGATGCCGCGGTCGCCTCGCGCTTCCAGAACACCGGGCAGGTCTGCATCGCCGGAAAGCGCATCATCGTCGAAGACGCGGTCTACGACCGTTTCGTGGCGCAGTTCTGCCAGAAGGTGCAGGCACTGAGCATCGGCGATGGCCGCGACCCGGCCAACCGCATCGGCCCGATGGCCCGCCAGGACTTGCTGGAACAGCTGGATGCGCAGGTACGCGCCTCGGTGGAGGCCGGCGCGAAGCTGCTGGTCGGCGGCCATCAGCTGGATCGCCCGGGCGCGTTCTACGCCCCCACCGTACTGGCCGACGTGGAGCCGGGCATGCAGGCCTTCGATACCGAGACCTTCGGGCCGGTGGCCTCGATCAGCCGCGCCCGTGATGCCGACCACGCGGTGGAACTGGCCAACCAGAGCGAGTTCGGCCTCAGCGGCAACCTGTGGACCGGCGACCGCGCCCGAGCCATGCAGCTGGCCCGCCGGCTGCAGACCGGCGGTGTGTTCGTCAACGGCTTCTCCGCTTCGGACCCCCGCGTGCCGATCGGCGGCGTGAAGAAGAGCGGCTTCGGCCGCGAGCTCTCGCACTTCGGCATCCGAGAATTCGTCAACGCGCAGACAGTGTGGTTCGACAAGCATTGACACGCGGCTCTCATCCTTCCTGCAACGATCCACCATCAGTCCAGCACAAAGGACGGCATCCGATGTCCAAGGGTTCAGATCTGCTCGTCGCCGCACTTGAGAACGAAGGCGTCGAGCGCATTTTCGGTATTCCCGGCGAAGAAAACCTCGACGTGGTCGAGTCGCTCCGCCATTCCAGCATCGAACTGGTCATCACCCGCCACGAACAGGCGGCGGTGTTCATGGCGGCCACGTATGGCCGCCTGACCGGCAAGCCGGGCGTATGCCTGGCAACGCTCGGTCCGGGCGCGCTCAACTTCACCACCGGCGCCGCCTACGCGCTGCTCGGTGCGTGGCCGGTCATCATGATCACAGGCCAGAAGGGCATCGTGGCCAGCAAGCAGGCACGCTTCCAGATCGTCGACATCGTCAGCACGATGAAGCCGCTGACCAAGCAGGCGCGGCAGATCGTCTCGGCGCGCACCATCCCGACCATCGTCCGCGAAGCGTTCCGTGTGGCCCAGGAGGAGCGCCCGGGCCCGGTGTTGCTGGAGCTGCCCGAGGATATCGCCGCCGATGAAGTAGAAGGGGTGTCGCTGATTCCGCCGCATGCGGTGGAGCGGCCGATTGCCAGCCCCGAGGCGCTGGACCGCGCCGCGGAGATCATCCGCAATGCCAAGCGGCCGTTGCTGATGATCGCTTCGGCGGCGTCGCGGCCGCAGTCCAGCGAGGCGCTGTCGGCGTTCGTACTACGCGCCGGCATTCCGTTCTTCACCACGCAGATGGGCAAAGGTGCGGTGGCCGGCGGCTCGGGCCTGTACATGGGTACCGCGGCGCTGACCGAACGCGACTACGTGCACATGGCCATCGACCAGGCCGACGTGATCGTGACCATCGGCCATGAGGTCACCGAAAAGCCGCCATTCGTGATGCGTCCAGGCGGGCCGACCGTGATCCATATCGGCTACTCGCAGGCGGCGGTGGAGCAGGTGTACTTCCCGCAGGTGGAAGTGATCGGTGACATCGGCCGTTCGCTGACCCAACTGGCCGACCGCATCGAAGGCGCGGTGCCCCATGCCGATGCGCTGCTGCCGTTGCGCGCGACCATCCTCGAGCACCTTGCCGATCGCGCCGAGGACGCTGGTTTCACCCCGCAACGACTGGTGCACGACGTGCGCCAGGTGATGCCGCCGGACGGCATCGTGGCGCTGGACAACGGCATGTACAAGATCTGGTTTGCGCGCAACTACCGCACCCAGGTGGCCAACACATTGCTGCTGGACAACGCGCTGGCGACCATGGGCGCGGGCCTGCCGTCGGCGATCATGGCCTCGATCCTGTACCCGCAACGGCGGGTGCTGGCGGTGTGTGGCGACGGCGGCTTCATGATGAACAGCCAGGAGCTGGAGACGGCGCGCCGGCTGGGCCTGAACCTGGTGGTGCTGATCCTCAACGACGGTGCCTACGGCATGATCCGCTGGAAGCAGGCGGTGGATGGTTTCACCGACTACGGCATGACCTTCAGCAATCCCGATTTTGTGAAGTATGCCGAGGCCTATGGCTGCAAGGGGCATGAGGTGACGGCCATCGAGCAGTTCGTCCCGACCCTGGAGGCGGCCTTCAACGAGGGCGGGGTGCACCTGGTGTCGGTGCCGGTGGACTATTCGGAGAACCAGCGGGTGCTGGTGGATGAGTTGCGGCAGGCCTTCCCCGGCAACAGGTAGACATCCAGGGCCAGGCAGGGTCCCGGAGGCGGTCAGATTCCTTTGCGCAGCAGGGGGATCTGACCCCTCTCCCGGCTGGGGCTGGACGGTTTTGGTATGCTGGGCAACCGGCTGTGCCGGGCGCAAGATCCCCCTCACTACACGATTCCCGCAGATCCATGAGCGAAGCTACCGATACCCCCCCCGTCGACGAAAACAAGTTGATCGCCGAGCGCCGTGAGAAACTCAAAGCGCTGCGTGGGCAGGGCATCGCGTATCCGAACGATTTCCGTCGCGAGGACTTCGCCGGCCGCCTGCAGGAAGAGTTCGCCGATGTCGAACAGTGGACCGCCGAGGCGCTGGAAGGCAATGGCCGCCAGGTGAAGATGGCCGGCCGCCTGATGGCCAAGCGCATCATGGGCAAGGCCAGTTTCGCGCAGATCCAGGACGAGTCCGGCCGCATCCAGTTGTTCCTGCAGGGCACGGTGCTGGGCGATGCCTATACCGCCTTCAAGGGCTGGGACGTGGGCGACATCATCGCCGTCGAAGGCGGCCTGACCCGCACCAGGACCGGCGAGCTGTCGGTCAAGGCCGAATCGATCCGCCTGCTGACCAAGTCGCTGCGCCCGCTGCCGGACAAGTGGCATGGCCTGGCCGACGTCGAGCAGCGCTATCGTCAGCGCTACGTCGACCTGATCGTGACCCCGGAATCGCGCGCGGTGTTCATCAAGCGCTCGAAGATCATCCGCGCCATGCGCGCCTGGCTGGACAGCCGCGACTTCCTGGAAGTCGAGACGCCGATGATGCATTACATCCCCGGCGGCGCGGCGGCCAAGCCGTTCACCACCCACCACAACGCGCTGGACCTAGACCTGTACCTGCGTGTGGCGCCGGAGCTGTACCTCAAGCGCCTGACCGTGGGTGGCCTGGAGCGCGTTTACGAGATCAACCGCAACTTCCGCAACGAAGGCGTCAGCACCCGGCACAACCCGGAATTCACCATGATGGAGCTGTACGAGGCCTACGCCACGTACAACGAGATCATGGACCTGACCGAAGGCGTGATCCGTGACGTGGCCAAGGCCGTCAACGGCAGCACCGAGGTCGAGTGGGACGGGGCGAAGATCGACCTGGGCCCGGCGTTCCGCCGTTGGCGCATGGACGAGGCGGTGCGCCACCACAACCCCGAGATTTCCGTCGCCGACTGCACCGACCGCGACGCGCTGCTGCGCCATTGCGAGCGCTTGAATATCCGCGTCAAGCCGTCCTACGGCTGGGGCAAGCTGCTGCTGGAGATCTTCGAGGCCACGGTCGAGCACACCCTGATCCAGCCGACCTTCATCACCGACCACCCGGTGGAGGTCTCGCCGCTGGCTCGTGCCAACGACAACGACCCGGGTTACACGGATCGCTTCGAGCTGTTCGTCAACGGCAAGGAGCTGGCCAACGGCTTCTCCGAACTGAACGACCCGGAAGACCAGGCGCAGCGTTTCCAGGCCCAGGTGGCCGCGAAGGAAGGCGGCGACGACGAGGCGATGCACTACGACGCCGACTACATCCGTGCGCTGGAGTACGGCATGGCCCCGACCGGTGGCCTCGGCATCGGCGTGGATCGCCTGGTGATGCTGCTGACCGGCAGCAGCTCGATCCGTGACGTGCTGCTGTTCCCGTACATGCGTCCGGAGCAGTAAGTCGTCTTTTTGACCCCTGTTTGTGCGCGCCGTCGCGAAATGAGACGGCGCGATTGACGCCTCCCGCACTCGGCGTATCGTTAATGCACTACCTTGACGTCTGTTATGGCTTGATCGGCGCCAAGGGGAGTGCGCATTGTGGAGAGTCCGCTTCACAATGTGATGACGATCATGAACCGGGACGCATGACACGGGAGTCGGGCCGATGCAGGGTGCGAGCGTTCGCAGCGGCAGGGTATCCTCGCCTGCTGATGATCCAGCATGGTCGAGAAACCAGGCGGAGTACGCGTTGAACATCGTCATTGTTGACGACCAGACGTCCGCGCGGACGATGCTGCGTCATGTCATCGAAGACATCGCGCCGGAACTGAGCGTGCATGACTTCGGGGATCCGCTGACCGCATTGGCCTGGTGCGAGGCGCACCCGGTCGACCTGCTGCTGCTCGATTACCGCATGCCGGAGATGGACGGGCTGGAGTTCGCCCGCCGTTTCCGTCGCCTGCCCAAGCACCGCGATATCCCGGTGATCCTGATCACCGTGGTCGGCGACGAGCCGATCCGGCAGGCAGCGCTGGAAGCGGGGGTCATCGACTTCCTGGTCAAGCCGATCCGCCCGCGCGAACTGCGAGCGCGCTGCTACAACCTGCTGCAGCTGCGCCAGCAGACCGAGAACGTGAAGCAGCGCGCGTTGTCGCTGGAGCAGCGCCTGCTGGCCAGCATGCACGAGGTCGAGGAACGCGAACGCGAGACCCTGTCGCGATTGGCACGGGCGATCGAGTTCCGAGATGCCGGCACCAGTGCCTACCTCGAACGCATGGCGCGCGTGGCGGGGCTGATTGCCGAGCAGCTGGGCCTGCCCGAAGACGACGTGCGCCTGATCGAGATGGCCGCACCGCTGCATGACATGGGCAAGATCGCCATTCCCGACGCGGTGCTGCTCAAGCAGGGCAAGCTCAATGACGAGGAGCTGGCGATCATGCGCCGGCATCCACGCATCGGCCACGAGCTGCTTAGTGGCAGCCAGAACCGTTTCATCCAGGTGGGCGCGCTCATCGCGCTGCGCCATCACGAGCGCTATGACGGCAGCGGCTATCCCGACGGCCTGGTCGGCGAAGCGATCCCGCTGGAAGCGCGGATCGTTGCTGTCGCCGATGTCTTCGACGCACTCATCTCACCCCGTCCGTACAAGGAAGCATGGACCATGGAAGCCACACTGGCCTATCTGTACGCACAGCGTGGCCGCCTGTTCGATCCACGCTGCGTGGATGCGCTGATGCGCGGCCGCCAGCAGTTGATGGACATCTGCGCCCAGCACTCGACGGCATCGACGCGACCGGGTGGGTGACATGCAGGACCTGTTCGCACGCGTGAAGCGCCGGCTGGCGCAGCGTCCGGATTCGGAACATGGCCAGGCGATCGTGCGGGTGGTGCTGATCTCGCTGATCCTGATCTATGTTCTGCTGTCCGGTGCCCGCCTGCACCGGTTGGATCAGTACCAGGGCGTGCTGGCAACGGTAGTGACCGGCCTGGGCCTGTCGCTGCTGCTGTTCGGCTGGCTGCTGTGGAGGCCGCAGCGCTCGGACCCGCGACGGGTGGCCGGGATGCTGGCCGATTACGGACTGATCGCGATCGGCATGATCCAGATGGGTGAGCCGCTGGCGTGGGTGTATGCGGTGGTGATGTGGGTGACAGTGGGCAACGGCCTGCGCTTCGGGCCGCGGTACCTGGCCGCTGCCGTCGTGCTGGCCATGGCCAGTTTCGGCACTACGGTGCTGTTGACCCCTTACTGGCAGGCCAACCTGGGCCTGGCGGTTTCACTGTGGCTGGGGCTGTTGGCGGTACCGTTGTGCTGCTCCTCCCTGCTGCGCCGAAGGATGCGACATCCGACCATGGATACGATGCCCGCCACTGGCTCCGACAAGCGCTCGCTGCTGGCCCGCTTCAAGCAGCGCCTGTCCGGGCGCGAGGACAGCGAGCACGCGCAGAACCTGATCCGCATCATCATCACGGCGCTGTTCATCAGCTATCTCGGCTGGCGCTCGCTGAGCGGTGGCGGTGAGGCGCTGACTGCGACGTGGCTGATCCTCGCCTTCGAGCTGACCATTTCCGCAGGCCTGCTGGCCGCGATCCTGGTCAATCCGGGCGTGTCGCATGTGCGCCGGGTGATCGGCATGCTGACCGACTACACCTGCATGGCCTGGATCATGACGATCCAGGGCGAGCCGGCCGCACCGCTGTATGCGGTGATGCTGTGGGTCACGATCGGCAACGGCATGCGCTACGGCAGCACCTACCTGCGCGTGGCCACGGCCATGGGCTGCCTGGCGTTCCTGTGCACGGTGATGCTGTCGCCCTACTGGCGCAGCCACGACTATCTGGGCTGGGGCCTGCTGCTGGGCCTGGGCGCGATTCCGCTGTACTTCGATTCGCTGTTGCATGCCTTGACCCGGGCGGTGGCCGAGGCGCGCCAGGCCAACGAAGCCAAGAGCCGCTTCCTGGCCAACATGAGCCATGAGTTCCGCACGCCGCTGAACGGGCTGGCGGGCATGACCGAAGTACTGGCCACCACCCGCCTGGACGACGAACAGCGCGAGTGCCTGAACACCATCCAGGCCTCGACCCGCAGCCTGCTGGCGCTGGTGGAAGAGGTGCTGGACATCTCCGCGATCGAAGCCGGCAAGGTGCGCGTGGAGTCGCACGAGTTCGCACTGGCCGACGTGCTGCAGGCGATCAACCTGATCCTGACCCCGCAGACCCGCTCCAAGTCGCTGGACTATCGCGTGCAGGTGGACGACAACGTGCCGCCGCGCCTGCTGGGTGATGCCGGGCATCTGCAGCAGATCCTGCTGAACCTGATGGGCAACGCGGTCAAGTTCACCGACAGCGGCTACGTGCATCTGCGCGTGTCGAGCCCGGACGCGCCGGGCAGCCAACGGATGCGCCTGCGATTCGAGATCGTCGATACCGGCATCGGCGTGCCGGTGGCGCTGCGTGGGCGCCTGTTCAATGCCTTCGAGCAGGGTGATGTCGGCCTGGCCCGTCGCCATGAGGGCACCGGCCTGGGCACGGCCATTGCCAAGGGCCTGGTCGAGTCGATGGGCGGGCAGGTCGGCTATGCACGGAACAGCCCGCGCGGCAGCGTGTTCTGGGTCGAGATCACGCTGGACGTCGCAGAGACCGCATCAGCCCCGGCGGTTCCGTCCGAGGTGGCTGAAGCCGGCAATGTCATCGCGTTTTCCAACCCCTTCCTGCGCCATCGTGCACGGGTGCGCAGCCTGCGGGTCCTGGTGGCCGACGATCACGAGGCCAACCGCATGGTGCTGCAGCGGCTGCTGGAGAAGGCCGGCCACAAGGTCACCTGCGTCAACGGCGGCGCCGAAGTGCTCGATGCGTTGGAGCAGGCCAGTTACGACGCAGCGATCGTCGACCTGCACATGCCCGGCATGAGCGGACTGGATCTGCTCAAGCAGTTGCGGGTGATGCAGGCCAGCGGCATGCCTTACGTTCCGGTCATGGTGCTGAGCGCAGACGTCACCCCCGAGTCCATCCTGCGTTGTGAGCAGGCCGGCGCCCGCGCCTTCCTTGCCAAGCCCGTGGTGGCCACCCGCCTGCTGGAAGTGCTGGCCGATGTCGCCGCCAACACCCGCGCCGAGCCCGGCATCCAGTCGGTGCCTGCATTGCCGGTCGGCGATGGCGTGCTCGATACCGCGGTGCTGGACGAGCTGGCGTCGCTGGGCATGGGCGATGGCTTCGAACGCAAGTTCATCGACCAATGCCTGGCGGACGTCGACGCGAGCATGGGCCAACTGCAGGGCTGCGGCGAGCGCCAGGCCTGGGAGGATTTCCGCGAGCATGCACACGCGCTGCGCGGTGTGGCGAGCAACCTGGGGCTTGTCCAGGTTGCCGCCTCCAGTGGCGAAATCATGCGCATGGCGGACTGGCAGCTGAAGGGTGAATGGAGCGCCCGCCTCAGCAACCTGGCGACCGCTCTGCGCAACGGCAGGAATGCGTTGGATGCCCGTAGTGCGGGGGCACCGCACCGCGACGACAGCGAGCGCAGCCCGTCCTGACCCGCCAGACGATCAGGCCGGGTCGCCATTGCGTCGGGCCTGCGCCCGTACCAGCCGGTCCATGGTGCGCAGGGACTTCTCGCCGAGCTGCATCGCAGTGTCTACCCAGATCTCGGTGATCCGCATCATTTCATGCAGCGGCACCATGGTGGCGATCTCGTTGACCTCACGCATCGCCGCCCAGGCGTGCGGGATGCGTCGGCTTTCCTTGATCACCTGTTCGACTGCGGCAACACCTTCGCCCACCGGCACCACGATGTCGACCAGGCCCATTTCCTTCAGCTGGCTGGCGGTGTAGAGGTTGCCTTCCAGCATGATCTTCTCCGCCAGCCGCGGACTGATCCGCTGGCACAGGAAGGAGTAGGCGCCCATGCCGGGGAACAGGTCGAACAGCACCTCCGGCAGGCCCATCAACACGCCTTCCTCGGCGACGATGGTGTGGCAGCTCAGTGCGGCCTCGAAGCCGCCCCCCAGTGCATTGCCCTGGACCAGGGCGATGCTGTGGGCACGGGTGCCCAGGCCGGCATGGAAGGCATGCACGCCGCGCACGCAGCGCTGGGCATAGTCGAGCAGGCGAGCGCGGTCGCCCTCGCGGATCAGGCGGCAGAACAGTTCGAGATCGCCGCCCAGGTTGAACACGTCGCTGTCCGAGGCAAGTACGACATGGGGTGACAGAGCATGCGAGGCGCTGAGGCGATCGCCCAGTTCGCGCTGGTAGTCGACGATGTCATCGACCAGGCGCGAGGCGAAGCACGGCCGGCCTGGCTGGTTGACCAGGTTGGCGTGCATATGGATCCAGTAAACGTCCCGCTCGGGTTCTTCGGTGATACGCAGGGTAGGGTGCTGCGAGGGACGGGTAATGATGGGGCGTACTGCAGACATGGGAGTTCTCCGTGTGACCGTCCGGCCAACCGCAGAGCGGACGGAGAGGAGTGAGGGGGCGAGCTGAACATGCGGCGGCGACTGATTCTATGCACCCGTCGTGAACCGCCCGCAAGCGCCGGGCCGGCCATGTTCCGGCAATAAAAAGACCCCGCCGTCTCCGGCGGGGTCCCCTGTACTGTCGTGTTGCCCGGAAACCCTTACTGGGCGGGCGTATCACGCAGCTCGCGACGGAGAATCTTGCCGACGTTGGTCTTCGGCAGCTCCTTTCGGAATTCTACGATTCTGGGGTGCTTGTAACCGGTCAGGTTGGCCCGGGCATGTTCCTTGACCATTTCCGCGGTCAGGTTCGGGTCCTTCTTCACAATCACGACCTTCACGACCTCGCCGGACTTCTCGTCCGGGACACCGACCGCAGCCACTTCCAGCACGCCGGGCATCATCGCGATGACGTCCTCGACCTCGTTCGGGTACACGTTGAAGCCGGACACCAGGATCATGTCCTTCTTGCGGTCGACGATGTAGAAGAAGCCCTGTTCGTCCATCTTCGCCATGTCGCCGGTGTGCAGCCAGCCGTCGGCGTCGATGGCGGTGGCGGTTTCCTCCGGGCGCTGCCAGTAGCCCTTCATCACCTGCGGGCCCCTGATGCACAGTTCACCCACTTCGCCCAGCGCCAGGATGTTGCCGTTGTCGTCCTTGATGCAGGCATCGGTGGACGGGATCGGCAGGCCGATGGCGCCGTTGTACTCGGGCAGGGTGAGCGGATTGATGCAGGCTGCCGGCGAGGTCTCGGTCAGGCCATAGGCTTCGACCAGGGTCACCCCGGTGACCTTCTTCCAGCGTTCGGCCACGGCACGTTGTACCGCCATGCCGCCGCCGAGGGTGAACTTGACCGAGGAGAAGTCGATCTCGTCGAAGCCGGGGGTGTTGAGCAGGCCGTTGAACAGCGTGTTGACACCGGTGATGGCGGTGAAGCGGGTACCCTTGAGCTCCTTGACGAAGCCCTTCATGTCGCGCGGGTTGGTGATCAGGTGGTTGCAGCCACCGAATTTCATGAAGACCAGGCCGTTCGCGGTCAACGCGAAGATGTGGTACAGCGGCAGGGCCGTGATGATCACTTCCTTGCCCGGCTCGATGCCTGAAGTGGACAGCCACGCCGACGCCTGCTGCATGTTGGCGATCAGGTTGCGGTTGGTCAGCATCGCGCCCTTGGCCACGCCGGTGGTACCGCCGGTGTACTGCAGGAAGGCGATGTCGTCGTGGTCGATCTCCACAGGCGGAAGCGCGTGGCGGCTGCCCAGCTTGAGCGCCTGCCTGAAGCGGACGGCGCCCTTGATGTGGTAGTTGGGCACCATCTTCTTGACGTACTTCAGTACGAAGTTGACGATCGCGCCCTTGGCGCCGAGCAGGTCGCCCAGGCCGGTGGTGACCACGTGCTTGACCGGCGTATCGGCGATGACCTGTTCGACGGTGTCGCCGAAGTTGTCGACCACCACCAGCGCACTGACGCCGGCGTCGACCAGCTGGTGCTTGAGTTCGCGCGCGGTGTACAGTGGGTTGACGTTGACCACGGTCAGTCCGGCGCGCAGCACGCCGAAGGTGGCCACCGGGTACTGCAGGCAGTTGGGCATCATCAGGGCGACGCGGTCACCCTTCTTGAGCTTGAGCTCACCCAGCAGGTAGGCGGCGAACTGGGTGACCAGCGCGTCTGTCTCACCATAGGTGAGGACCTTGCCGAAGCTGGAGTAGGCGGGACGGTCGCGGAATTTCGCGACGGAAGCGTCGAAGACCGAAGCTACCGAATGGAACTCGTTGACGTCGATTTCGGCGGGAACGCCTTTCGGATAGCTCTGCAGCCAGGGACGATCCAGACTCATATTCCCCCTCCAGGAATCGTGATGTATTAGGTTCGGCCCCGAGCGTATCGACAATGGCCGTTCATTGCAGCATACCCCGCCGTAGGGAAAACGCGAAGAGGGGTTTGCGTGGCGCATTGTGCGAACGCGTCAAACGGCGCCGGGCATGGCCTGGCGCTACCGAAGGCAGGACGCGCCTGGTAGCGCCGGGCCATGCCCGGCGGGTGTTTCAAGGTGTGCGGCTGGCTCAGCCCTGCTTGCGCACCGGTGCACCGTTGGCCTTGTAATACGGCGCGGTGCTGCGGGCCAGCGGGGTGCGGCCGCGGATCACGTCGGCCAGCTTCTCGGCCATCATGATGGTCGGCGCGTTGAGGTTGCCGGTCACCACCTGCGGCATGATCGAGGCATCGACGATGCGCAGGCCTTCCAGCCCGTGCACGCGGCCCTGGCCGTCGACCACCGCCATCGGGTCATCGGCATGGCCCATCTTGTTCGAGCACGACGGGTGGTAGGCGGTCTCGGCATGCTCGCGCACGAATGCGTCGATCTGCGCGTCGGTCTGCAGCGCGCTGCCCGGCGAGATCTCGCGGCCGCTGTACGGTGCCAGCGCCGGCTGCGCGAAGATCTCGCGGGTGATGCGGATCGCCGCGCGGAACTCACGCCAGTCCTGCTCGTGCGACATGTAGTTGAACAGGATGCTCGGATGTTCGCGCGGATCCTTCGAACGCACATGGATGCGGCCGCGGCTGGGCGAGCGCATCGAACCGACGTGCATCTGGAAGCTGTGCGCCTTGATCGGGTTGGAGCCGTTGTAATTGATCGCCACCGGCAGGAAGTGGTACTGCAGGTTCGGCCAGTCGAATTCGGCGTCGCTGCGGATGAAGCCGCCGGCCTCGAACTGGTTGCTGGCGCCGATGCCGGTGCCCAGGAACAGCCACTCGGCACCGATCGCCGGCTGGTTGTACAGCTTCAGTGCCGGCGCCAGCGACACCGGCTTCTTGCATTCGTACTGCAGGTACATCTCCAGGTGATCCTGCAGGTTGGCGCCGACGCCTGGCAGGTGGTGCACCAGGTCGATGTCCAGGCTGCGCAGCAGGTCGGCCGGGCCGACGCCCGAGCGCTGCAGGATCTGCGGCGAGGCGATGGCGCCACCGCACAGCAGCACTTCGCGGCGGGCGGTGGCACGCTGTGGCTGGTCGTTGTGCAGCCACTGCACGCCCACCGCACGCTTGCCCGAGAACAGGATGCGGTCGGTCAGCGCGTGGGTGACGATGGTCAGGTTCGGACGCGGCTTGGCCAGGTCCAGGTAGCCGCGGGCAGTGCTGGAGCGACGGCCCTTCGGGGTCACCGTGCGGTCCATCGGGCCGAAGCCTTCCTGCTGGTAGCCGTTGAGGTCGTCGGTGCGCGGATAGCCGGCCTGCACGCCGGCTTCGACCATCGCCGCGAACAGCTCGTTGTTGCCGGCCTTCGGCGTGGTCACGCGCAGCGGGCCGTCGCCACCGTGGTAGTCATTGGGGCCGATGTCGCGGGTTTCGGCCTTGCGGAAGTACGGCAGGCAGTCCAGGTAGGTCCAGTCTTCCAGGCCCGGCATGCTGGCCCAGTTGTCGTAGTCCATTGCGTTGCCGCGGATGTAGCACATGCCGTTGATCAGCGACGAGCCGCCCAGGCCCTTGCCGCGGCCGCAGTCCATGCGGCGGTTGTTCATGAAGGGCTCGGGATCGGTCTTGTACGCCCAGTTGTAGCGCTTGCCCTGCAGCGGGAAGGCCAGTGCCGCCGGCATCTGGGTACGGAAGTCGAGCCGGTAGTCCGGGCCACCGGCTTCCAGCAGCAGCACGCTGACATCGGCATCTTCGGTGAGGCGCGTGGCCAGCACGTTGCCGGCCGAACCGGCGCCGATGATGATGTAGTCGTACTCGTTATGGGTGCTCATGGGTGTCTCCTGCAGGCCGGGGCACGCTGCATGCAGGCGTCCCGGCGGAATGTCGGATCGGCGCGTTGGCCGGACGAGGGGGCGTGCTCGGGGCGCGCCGGTCAGAACACGCTGGCGTAGTCGCCCAGCTCGACCTGCACCGACTTGATGCGGGTGTAGTGGCCGAGGGTGGAGATGCCGTTCTCGCGGCCGACGCCGGATTCCTTGTAGCCACCGACGGGCATTTCGGCCGGCGATTCACCCCAGGTGTTGATCCAGCAGATGCCGGCTTCCAGGCGGTGGATGATGCGGTGGGCGCGGCTGACGTCCTTGCTGACCACACCGGCGGCCAGGCCGAAGGTGGTGTCGTTGGCGCGGCGCACCACTTCGTCTTCGTCGTCGTAGGCGAGGATGCTCATCACCGGCCCGAAGATCTCTTCCTTGACGATGGTCATGTCATCGCGGCAGTCGGAGAACACGGTCGGCAGCACGTAGGCACCATTGGCCAGCGCGCCTTCGGTGGCACGGCCGCCGCCGGTCAGCAGGCGGGCGCCTTCGGCCTTGCCGCTTTCGACGTAGCGCAGCACGTTTTCCATGTGCGGGAAGCTGGTCAGCGGGCCGAAGTTGGTCTCGGCGGCCATCGGGTCGCCGATGCGGATGCGCTTGACGCGCTCGACAACAGCGGCTTCGAAGGCGGCCAGCATGCTGCGCGGCACGAACACGCGGGTACCGTTGGTGCAGACCTGGCCGGAGCTGAAGAAGTTGGCCATCACCGCGATGTCGGCGGCACGGTCGAGGTCGGCGTCATCGCAGATCACCAGCGGCGACTTGCCGCCCAATTCCATGGTCACTTCCTTCAGCGACGAGGACGCGGCGCTGGCCATGACCTTCTTGCCGGTGGCGACGCCGCCGGTGAAGGAGATCTTCTCGATCACCGGGTGCTCGGTCAGCCACTGGCCGATCTCGCGGCCCGGGCCCTGCACGACGTTGAACACGCCGGCCGGCACGCCGGCTTCGGTGTAGATCTCGGCCAGCCGGATCGCGGTCAGCGGGGTCACTTCGGACGGCTTGAACACCATCGCGTTGCCCGCGGCCAGCGCCGGGGCCGACTTCCACATGGCGATCTGGATCGGGTAGTTCCAGGCACCGATGCCGGCGACCACGCCCAGCGGTTCGCGTCGGGTATAGAAGAAGCTCGATTCGCGCAGCGGCAGCTGGATGCCTTCGATGGCGGTGGCCAGGCCGGCGTAGTACTCGACCACGTCGGCGCCGGTGACGATGTCCACGGTGGTGGTTTCGGCCAGCGCCTTGCCGGTGTCCAGGGTTTCCAGGTGGGCCAGCTCGTCGTTGCGCTCACGCAGGATCTCGACGGCGCGGCGCAGGATGCGCGAGCGCTCCATGGCGGTCATCGCGGCCCACACCTTCTGGCCTTCGGACGCGCTCTGCACGGCACGCTCGACGTCGGCCTGGCTGGCGACCTGCACTTCAGCGATCACCTCGCCGGTGGCCGGGTTGACGGTCTTGAAGGTCTTGCCGCTGGTGGCATCGACGCGCTGGCCGTGGATGTAGAGCTGTTGGACGGGCAGGGTGGTCATGGGGCGTACTCCTTGGAAGGGGGCGGGTGCTGGAGCGCTTATAGCGCGACAGCCTGCAACTGGAAGTCGATGTAGCCGTAAGCGATGCGCCGGGACTTCTCGGCGTTGAACTGGCCGCCGACCAGGCTGCCGCGCAGCCACAGGCCATCAATCATCGCGGCCAGGCCGCGGGCGGCCAGGCGGGCCTGCGGGTGGGGCAGCAGGCGGTTGAACTGGTGGCAGAGGTTGGAGAACAGGCGCTGGTCGTTGGCGCGCTGCAGCCGGGCCAGTTCCGGCTGGTGCATGCTCGCGGCCCAGAAGGTGAGCCAGACGCGCATGGCGGTGCCGTTGATCTGGCTGTCGTCGAAGTTGCCATCGACGATGGCGCGCAGCTGCTCGCGCGGGTCGTCGCTGGCGTCGGCGCGGTAGCGGGCGACGGCGTCCTTCAACTCGCGCAGGATCTGCCGCATTGCAGCATTGAGCAGGCCGTCCTTGTCGCCGAAGTAGTGGGCGACGATGCCGCTGGACAACCCTGCCTTCTTCGCGATGGTGGCGACGGTCGCATCGGCCATGCCGATCTCGTCGATGGTCTGGAAAGTGGCCCGGATCAGCTGCTCGCGCCGTACCGGTTCCACGCCTTTCTTCGGCATTGTCTCTCCACGGTTTGCGACCCGAAGGATCGGGCTGCCCGCCATTATGCTTTTTATTGATTGAACGTTCAATCAATAAACCCTAGGATGCGCTCGCGCCCCACGCCATGGGCCCGGTTTACCGGTCCGGCCCCGCCCATGTGCTCCCTCGGACTTGATGAGACGACCCCATGTCTTCCCTGGCTCATCCCAAGCGTTCGCCCCTGCGCTTGAACCGTTTTGTCTTCCTCAGCTCCTCGGTGTCGATCGGCATCCTCGGGCTGCTCACCGTTCTCTATCCCGAAGGCAGCGAGCACTGGCTGCAATGGGCGCAGGCCGAAGTGTCGGCCGCGTTCGGCTGGTGGTACATGCTGCTGATCGTGCTGTGCCTGGGCTTCGTGCTGTGGCTGGCGTTCTCGCCGTATGGCCGCATCCGCCTGGGCCACAACGAGGAATCACCGGCGTTTGGCTACGTGGCCTGGGTCTCGATGCTGTTCTCGGCCGGCATCGGCATCGCGCTGCTGTACTACGGCGCCTACGAGCCGCTGGACCATTTCCTGCATCCGCCCGGGCAACCCGGCGGCACCGTGGCCGCCGGCCGCGAGGCGATGGTGCTGACCTTCCTGCACTGGGGCCTGCACGGCTGGGCGCTGTATGCGCTGGTCGGTGTGGCACTGGGCTACTTCGCCTACCGCCGCGACCTGCCGCTGGCGCTGCGCTCGGCGCTGTACCCGATCTTCGGTGAGCGCATCCATGGCCGCATCGGCGACATGGTGGATGGCTTCGGCATCCTGGCCACGCTGATCTCGATGGTGACCAACCTCGGCATCGGCGCGCTGGTGGTGCAGTCCGGCCTGGTCTACCTGTTCCACATCCCGGATACGCCGCAGGTGCTGGTGGCGATCGTGCTGGTGATGATGGTGGTGGCCACCATCGGCGTGGTTGCAGGCGTGGAAAAGGGCATTGCCTGGCTCTCCAACCTCAACGTGCGCCTGCTGTGCGGCCTGCTGCTGTTCGTGCTGGTCACCGGCCCGACCCTGCACCTGTTCGACGGCTTGATCCAGAACACCGGCGATTACCTCGGTGCGTTCGTGCGCAAGAGTTTCGACATGTACCTCAACGACCCGAAGGGGCGTGAGTGGATGGGCTCGTGGACGCTGTTCTACTGGGCCTGGTGGATCGCCTGGGCGCCGTTCGTCGGCCTTTTCGTGGCGCGCATCTCGCGGGGACGCACCATCCGTGAAGTTGTCATGGGCGTGCTTCTCATCCCGCTCGGTTTCACCCTGGCGTGGCTGTCGATCTTCGGCAACACCGCCATCGACCTGGTCCTCAACCATGGCCAGGCGATCCTGGGCGACGTGGCCCAGCACGATGCGGCGATGACGCTGTTCAAGCTGCTGGAATACCTGCCCGGGGCGCCGTACGTGGCTGGTGCTGCGGTGGTGATTGGTTTCGTGCTGTTCCTGACCCCGGTCGATTCGGGCACGCTGATGATCGCCAACCTGTGCACCCGTCGTGTTGACGATGGCGTGGAAGATGGGCATGACGCGCCGATCTGGCTGCGCGTGTTCTGGGCCGTCGGTATCACCGTGGCCAGCGTCGGGCTGCTCCTGGCCGGCAATTTCAGCGCAATGCAAACGGCGGTGGTGCTGTGCGGCCTGCCGTTCTCGTTCACCCTGGCGTTCTACATGTGGGGCCTGCTGAAGGCGCTGCGCACCGACCCGGACGCACCGCGCCGCTGAGTGCTTCTGTAGAGCCGAGCCCATGCTCGGCTCTACAGGGGGGTGCATCGCAAACGGAATGGGCCGGATCCGTGCGGATCCGGCCCTTTTCCGTTACTTGCTGGCCAGCTGGCGCAGCACGTACTGCAGCAGGCCACCGTGACGGAAGTACTCGACTTCCTTCGGGGTCAGCAGCATCACCGACACCTCGAAGGTCTTCTTCGTGCCATCGGCCTTGGTCGCGGTGACCGTGGCGCGCTTGCTGGCACCGTCCTGCAGGCCGGTGATGTCGATCACTTCCGAGCCGTCCAGGCCCAGGCTCTGCGCATTCTCGCCGTTGCGGAACTGGAGCGGCAGCACGCCCATGCCGACCAGGTTGGAACGGTGGATGCGCTCGAAGCTCTCGGCGATGACCGCCTTCACTCCCAACAGCAGGGTGCCCTTGGCCGCCCAGTCGCGCGACGAGCCGGTGCCGTATTCCTTGCCGGCCAGCACCACCAGCGGCACCTTTTCAGCCTTGTACTTCATGGCCGCATCGTAGATCGCCAGCTTCTCCGGCTGACCGCCGCCGGCCGGGTAGTACAGGGTGTTGCCGCCTTCCTCGCCACCGAACATCAGGTTCTTGATGCGGATGTTGGCGAAGGTGCCGCGGACCATCACGTCATCGTTGCCGCGGCGGCTGCCGTAACTGTTGAAGTCGGCCGGCTGCACGCCGCGCTCCTGCAGGAAGCGGCCTGCCGGCGAGTCCTTCTTGATGTTGCCGGCCGGGGAGATGTGGTCGGTGGTGATCGAATCGCCGAACAGGCCCATCACGCGTGCACCATGCACGTCGTCGATGCTGCCGGTCTGCATGGTCATGCCATCGAAGTACGGCGGGTTCTTGATGTAGGTGGAGGCATCGCTCCACTCGTACAGGTTGCCGTCTGGCGAGGCGATGGTGTTCCAGCGGGTGTCACCCTTGAACACGTCGGCGTAGTTCTGCTTGAACATCTCCGGGCCGATGGTCGCGGCGATGACATCGCCGATTTCCTTGTTGCTCGGCCAGATGTCGCGCAGGAACACCGGCTGGCCATCGCTGCCGGTACCGAGCGGCTGGGTGGTCAGGTCGATGTCGGTGGTGCCGGCGATGGCGTAGGCCACCACCAGCGGCGGGCTGGCCAGGTAGTTCATCTTCACTTCGGGGTGCACGCGGCCCTCGAAGTTGCGGTTGCCCGACAGCACCGAGGTGACCACAAGATCGCCGGCGGCGATGCCGGCGCTGACCTCGGTCGGCAGCGGGCCGGAGTTGCCGATGCAGGTGGTGCAGCCGTAGCCGACCACGTAGAAGCCGATCTTCTCCAGCTCCTTCAGCACGCCGGCCTTTTCCAGGTAGTCGGTGACCACGCGCGAGCCCGGCCCGAGCGAGGTCTTCACCCACGGCTGGCGGTTCAGGCCCTTGGCGGCCGCGTTGCGGGCCAGCAGGCCGGCGCCGATCATCACCGCCGGGTTGGAGGTGTTGGTGCACGAGGTGATGGCAGCGATGACCACCGCGCCGTCCTTCAGCCGCACCTTGCGGCCTTCGATCTCGATGTCGGCGAAGCCCTTGGCCAGCTGCTCGTTGCCGACCGCGGCGCCACCGCCTTCGTTGACGAAGGTGGCAACGTCCTCGCTGCGCTTGTCACGGTTGGCGGTCAGGCCGACCAGCGCTTCGCGGTAGTTCTTCTGCACGTCTTCGAGCAGGACGCGGTCCTGCGGACGCTTCGGGCCGGCCAGCGACGGCTTCACCGTGCCCATGTCCAGTTCCAGCGTGGTGCTGTACTGGGCATGCGGGCTGCCCGGTTCGTGCCACAGTCCTTGCGCTTTGGCATAGGCCTCGACAAGGTTGATCTGCTCTTCGCTTCGGCCGGACAGGCGCAGGTAGTTCAGCGATTCGGCGTCGATCGGGAAGATGCCGCAGGTGGCGCCGTATTCCGGGGCCATGTTGCCGATGGTGGCACGGTCGGCCAGCGGCAGGTGCTGCAGGCCATCACCGTAGAACTCGACGAACTTGCCGACCACGCCCAGCTTGCGCAGCATCTGGGTAACGGTCAGCACCAGGTCGGTGGCGGTGGCGCCCTCGGGCAGCTTGCCGGTCAGCTTGAAGCCGACCACCTGCGGGATCAGCATCGACGACGGCTGGCCGAGCATGGCCGCCTCCGCTTCGATGCCGCCCACGCCCCAGCCCAGCACGCCGATGCCGTTGATCATGGTGGTGTGGCTGTCGGTACCGAACACGGTATCCGGGTAGGCCACGGCCTTGCCATCCTTCTCTGCGGTCATCACCACGCGGGCCAGGTTTTCCAGATTGACCTGGTGCACGATGCCGGTGTTGGGCGGCACCACCTTGAAGTTGTCGAAGGCCTTCTGGCCCCAGCGCAGGAAGCCGTAGCGTTCCTGGTTGCGCTGGAACTCGATCTTGCCGTTGAGGTCCAGCGCGTCGGGCTTGCCGAACACGTCGACCTGCACCGAGTGGTCGATGACCAGCTCGGAGGGAATCTGCGGGTTGATCTGCTCCGGCTTGCCGCCGAGCTTGACGACGGCGTCGCGCATCGCGGCCAGGTCGACCACGCAGGGCACGCCGGTGAAGTCCTGCAGGACCACGCGTGCGGGCATGAACGCGATTTCGGTGTCCGGCTCGGCCGCCGGATTCCAGCGGGCCACGGCTTCGATGTGGTCCTTGCCGACGGTGATGCCGCCATCCTCGTGCCGGAGCAGGTTCTCCAGCAGGATCTTCATCGAGTAGGGCAGGTGGGAGATATCGAAGCGCTGGCCCAGCGTGGGCAGGCTGAAGTAGTCGTAGGTCTTGCCGCCGACGTTCAGCTGGCTGCGGGTGGAGAACGAATCGCTCATGCGGGGTAACTCCTTCTTGCGGATGGCTTGCAGTGGCCCGCGCATGGGCGGACCTGCTTGCGGTCGCCGGTGGCCTGTTGGCCCCGGAAGTTCCAGTATGAACCCGAAACTGAATGGATTCACCCGGGCCGGGTTCGGCCTGCGGCATCGGTTCCAGACTACAGGGGAGGTTGTATGGCGTATGTCACGTTTGTGACCGATCCTTTGCGAGGCAAGGGCTGGCGGGGTGCCGGTCCTGTTCAGGGTGGAAGTATGCCCAAGGAAGTATGTATAATTTGTGCATACTCTGGAGGGCCTACCGATGGAAGCCACTGTTGCAGAACGCGGACAGATCACCCTGCCCAAGGCGGTGCGTGATGCCCTCGGCCTGACCAAGGGCACGCTGCTGAAGGTCGAGCTGGACGGCAGCCGCATCATCCTGCGCAAGAGTGTTGACGATGCCATTTCACGGGCGCGCGGCAAGTTCGCGCTGGACGGCTTCGAATCCTCCGACGCAGCGGTACGCGCGGTGCGTGACGAGGAATAAGCCGTGATGATCGCCGTCGATTCACCGGTGCTGGTCGAGCTGCTCAGCAATGGTCCGCAGGCCGATGCCGTGGAGGCCATCCTCCGGCAGAGCCTGGTGGGTGGCCGTGTGGTGGTCTGCGGCGCGACCCTGGCCGAGGTCTGCGCATCGCTGCGCGGCGGCGCCGAGGTGCTCGAAGCGCTGGAAGAAATGGGCGTGCACTTCAATCCGATGGAAGCCAAGTCGGCGCTGCGCGCCGGCGAGATGCACCGCCGTCATCGCCAGCGTGGCGGCAGCCGCCGCAGCCTGGACGAATTCATGGTCGGCGCCCACGCACTGCTGCAGTGCGATGGCCTGATCACCTGGAACGACACGTTTTACCGCGACTACTTCAAGGGCCTGAAGCTGATCGTGCCGCACGCCTGAGCCCACTTTTGATTTTTCAACCTACGCATTACCCGGGAGTTGTCATGTTGGAAGCCTACCGCCACCACGTCGCCGAGCGCGCTGCGCTTGGCATCCCGCCGCTGCCGCTGAGCGCGCAGCAGACGGCCGATGTCATCGAACTGCTGAAGAACCCGCCGCAGGGCGAGGCCGAGTTCCTGCTCGACCTGCTGACCCACCGCGTGCCGGCCGGCGTCGATGACGCAGCCAAGGTCAAGGCGTCGTACCTGGCGGCCATCGCCCTGGGCAGCGAGCAGAACCCGCTGATCAGCCGTGAGCGCGCCACCGAACTGCTGGGCACCATGCTCGGCGGTTACAACGTCGCCCCACTGGTGCAGCTGCTGGACGACGCCAGCGTCGGCACCATCGCCGCCAACGGCCTGAAGAAGACCCTGCTGGTGTTCGATGCGTTCCATGACGTGCAGGAAAAGGCCAAGGCCGGCAACGCCAACGCCCAGGCCGTGCTGCAGAGCTGGGCCGATGCCGAGTGGTTCACCAGCAATCCGGAAGTGCCGCAGAGCCTGACCGTCACCGTGTTCAAGGTGCCGGGCGAGACCAACACCGACGACCTGTCGCCGGCACCGGACGCGACCACCCGCCCGGACATTCCGATGCACGCGCTGGCGATGCTGAAGAACAAGCGCGACGACGCGCCGTTCACCCCGGAAGAAGACGGCAAGCGCGGCCCGATCCAGCAGATCCTGTCGCTGAAGGACAAGGGCCACCTGGTGGCCTACGTCGGCGACGTGGTCGGCACCGGCTCCTCGCGCAAGTCGGCCACCAACAGCGTGCTGTGGTGGACCGGCGATGACATTCCGTACATCCCGAACAAGCGTGCCGGTGGCGTGTGCCTGGGCGGCAAGATCGCCCCGATCTTCTACAACACCATGGAAGATGCCGGTGCGCTGCCGATCGAGCTGGACGTGTCGAAGATGGAGCACGGCGACGTCATCGAGCTGCGCCCGTACGAAGGCAAGGCGCTGAAGAACGGCGAGGTGATCGCCGAATTCCAGGTCAAGTCCGACGTGCTGTTCGACGAAGTGCGTGCCGGTGGCCGCATCCCGCTGATCATCGGCCGTGGCCTGACCGGCAAGGCGCGCGAAGCGCTGGGCCTGGCCCCGACCGACCTGTTCCGCCTGCCGGTGCAGCCGGCCGATACCGGCAAGGGCTTCTCGCTGGCGCAGAAGATGGTCGGCCGCGCCTGTGGCCTGCCGGAAGGCCAGGGCATGCGCCCGGGCACGTACTGCGAACCGAAGATGACCTCGGTCGGCTCGCAGGACACCACGGGCCCGATGACCCGTGACGAGCTGAAGGACCTGGCCTGCCTGGGCTTCTCGGCCGACCTGGTGATGCAGTCGTTCTGCCACACCGCCGCCTACCCGAAGCCGGTGGACGTGAAGACCCACCACACCCTGCCGGAGTTCATCTCCACCCGTGGCGGCGTCTCGCTGCGCCCGGGCGACGGCGTGATCCACAGCTGGCTCAACCGCATGCTGCTGCCGGACACCGTCGGTACCGGTGGTGACTCGCACACCCGTTTCCCGGTGGGCATTTCGTTCCCAGCCGGTTCGGGCCTGGTCGCCTTCGCCGCGGCCACCGGCGTGATGCCGCTGGACATGCCGGAGTCGGTGCTGGTGCGCTTCAAGGGCAAGATGCAGCCGGGCGTGACCCTGCGTGACCTGGTCAACGCGATCCCGCTGTACGCGATCAAGTCGGGCCTGCTGACCGTGGCCAAGGCCGGCAAGAAGAACATCTTCTCCGGCCGCATCCTGGAAATCGAAGGCCTGCCGGAGCTGAAGGTCGAACAGGCGTTCGAACTGTCCGACGCCTCGGCCGAGCGTTCGGCGGCCGGTTGCTCGGTGCGCCTGAACAAGGAACCGATCATCGAGTACCTGACCAGCAACATCACCCTGCTGAAGTGGATGATTGCCGAGGGTTACCAGGATCCGCGTTCGCTGCAGCGTCGCATCGAGAAGATGGAAGCGTGGCTGGCCAACCCGCAGCTGCTGGAGCCGGATGCGGACGCCGAGTACGCCGCCGTCATCGAGATCGACCTGGCCGACATCCACGAGCCGATCGTGGCCTGCCCGAACGACCCGGACGACGTGAAGACGCTGTCCGAAGTGGCCGGTGCCAAGATCGACGAAGTGTTCATCGGTTCGTGCATGACCAACATCGGTCACTTCCGCGCCGCGGCCAAGCTGCTGGAAGGCAAGCGTGACCTGCCGACCCGCCTGTGGGTGGCCCCGCCGACCAAGATGGACGCCTCGGAGCTGACCAAGGAAGGCGTGTACGGCACCTTCGGCGCCACCGGCGCACGCATGGAAATGCCGGGCTGCTCGCTGTGCATGGGCAACCAGGCGCAGATCCGCGAGGGTTCCACCGCGATGTCGACCTCGACCCGCAACTTCCCGAACCGCCTGGGCCGCAACACCAACGTGTACCTGGGCTCGGCCGAACTGGCCGCGATCTGCTCGCGTCTGGGCCGCATCCCGACCAAGGAGGAGTACATGGCGGACATCGGCGTGATCAACGCCAATGGTGCGGAGATCTACCGCTACATGAACTTCGACCAGATCGAGGAATATCAGGACGTGGCCAAGACGGTCGCTGCCTGATGCGGTAGTGCCGGCCGCTGGCCGGTATCCCGTTGAAACGAAGAACCCCCGGTGAGAACCGGGGGTTTTTTGTGGGCAGGGCACTTTCGGACAAATTGTATGTCTCTGGCGACGCATGGCGCCTACCGTGGATGCCCACCATTCGGGTCTTGCCTGAGATGCGCCATTCATTTCTGCTGACGACTCCCAGCCCTGCCCATCGCCGCAGCGTCATCACCCAGGCCTTCGGGGCTCTGCTGGCCTCCGTACTTCTGACCATGGCGCCATCGGTCGGCGCAACGCCGGCGTCTGCGATGCCGCTGTCTATCAAGCCGCCGCCCCGTCTCGACAGGACTACACGCCACGGCCTCTGTCATGAGGGCCGCTGCGTGGTGCTGGATGGCACCGGTCGGCAACTTGCCGAGCATCGGGGAATGCAATACCTCCGTCCCTTCAAAAATGGGGTGGCGGTCTTCGAAAGGGGGGAGAACAGGGGCGTCATGAATTCAGAAGGGCGTATCGTCCTTGAAGCGCATTACGACTCGGTTGAGGTACATGGCAACGGGATGATCGAAGCCAAGGTATTGCTGCGGAGCCCGCCCAAGGCGTACACGCGAATCGACTTCTTCAATGCACGAGGCCGATTGGTGCGTCGGTTTGAGGAGAAAGGCGAGATCGATCTCCTGCGCTCGGCGTCCTGGGCAGGAAACCCGGCTGTAGAACTCTGCAACAGTGAAAAGCGGCGCTGCACGACCCACTTCCTTGACGCAAAGGGCAGGTCCGGTCCCGTTTTCAGTGTCTTTGGTAGCTTTGGTCCCGTGGGTCATGAGGGGGAAGTGGCCATCGCTTCGCGCGATGGTGTCCACTTTGGCCTGGTTGATCGATCACTGGCAGGCATAGGGCGCCAGGACTACGATCAGATGACCTTCAACAGTTCGGGTTTCGCGCTCGCCACCCAGGGCGGGAACGACACGGTGCTGGATCCCCAAGGGGTGCAAGTGGCGCCCATGGGTCGATATCGGTTCAAGTTTGGTCGGGGTGGGTACCTGCTTTCTGCGGTAGCCGAAGACGGCCAGTGCCTGCATTTCACGCGCGCGGGTCTGATGTTTCCGACGCCTGCAGGCCACTGTATGAAGACAGATGAGTTCGCTGAACGAGTGGGGTATGTAATCTTCAGTTCGGAAGATGATGAATACGTTGTAGGCCTGGATGGGTCGCTGCGCTCCCTGCAACGCGCTGCAGGCCTGCATCCGTTGAACCGCAGGATCGTCGAGTATCAAAAGCCCGGCGAAGCGGGGGTGCGTTTCATGATGCTGGAAGATGGCAGCATCTCATCTTCCCTGTACTACCGACTTGCGCCTTTTCAAACCGCGGAAGGACTGGATGACCAACTGCTGTTGGCCCAAGCCGATGCAGGATGGGGTGTAATAGATGCTACGGGTGCTTGGCTGATTCCTCCTCGCTACCGTCGAATAAGACCATTGGGTCCGAATCTGGTCGCGGCATTCGAACGGCCGGGATATGACCCCGGGTATCACATACTCGATCTGCGTGGCAATGCGGTGGCTGATTTCACGCTGCATGATCCCTTACCGGATTTTTTGGCGGATGGAACAAGAGTCTATGCGCTCTCACTACGTGGCCGTTGGGGTCTTCTGGATGAGTCGGGGCGGTGGAGGCTGGCGCCCCGCTACGGCTACGTGAATGTTTCGAAAGGTCTGGTTTCCGTGCGTGAGCGAAACAGTGCCGGTGATATTACGGTTAATTTTCTTGACCCGGACACAGAAACGACGCTGTTCGAACAGGGATTTCTATCGATTCATTCTCGACCGGATGGTCTGTTTGAGACGTTGAAGACAGATCAGACCTTGGAGCTGATCAAGCTTGACGGGACCGTTCTGGGGCGTCTGCATCCTCGTCCCAGCCAATAGTCGGACCATTGACTGCTTGGTATGGCTGGAGGCTGGTGCGATCCAAATGGAAGATCTGGGCGTGTTGGAAACAACGGAACGCTCAGGCTTCCGGCGCTACTGCACGGTCCAGTCTGCGCTGCCTTCCAGCCGACGGCCGCCGATCAGCACGTTGCCGCTCTTACCGGAGACATCCATCTCGAACCAAGGCAGTCCATCACGGTCAAGTGGACGCACGTAGGCCTGGCGCTTTGCACGGTTGAATTCGATGTAGTAGCGGCGATGCACGTTGGGGTACGGCGGGATAGACGGACCTTTCCAGCTGACGCCTACCGCGCCGGGATCTTCGCGACCCACCAGCATCAGCATGAAGAACACATCACCCTGCTTGGCCTCGAAGTAGAACAGATCGCCACTGGCGCTGGCGGGTGCCAGTGGCAATGAAAGCAGTACGGCCGCCAGGGCGGCCTTCCATATGCCTTTGATCATGTGCAGCATTCCTTGTGCAATACCGCTATCAAAGCACACATGCGGGTAGCGCGTTGAAACGAAGAACCCCGATGAAAGCCGGCACCTTTTCTTGTTGCCTGATGGCCTGTAGCGCCGAGTCCATGCTTGGCTGCTGTTCGCGCGATGCGCGATGAGTCGAGCGCGGCTCGACTCTACAAAGGCATCCACGCATGGCGTGGATCTACTGCCCGCGGAGTCCTTGAGCCGGGGCGCGCTATCAGCCGCGAGCGAGCGCCAGCAGCCGCTCGGCAATCCGTTCCAGTGGCACCTGTTCCTCAGCGGCACCGAGTTTGAACGCTGCACCGGGCATGCCCCAGACCACGCTGGTGGCCTCGTCCTGCACCAGTGTCGGCGCGCCGGCCTGGCGCATTTCCAGCAGGCCGCGTGCGCCGTCGTCACCCATGCCGGTGAGGATGGCCCCGATGGCATTGCCACCCGCGCTCTGCGCGACCGAGCGGAACAGCACGTCCACCGCCGGCTTGTGCCGGTTCACCGCCGGGCCGTCGTCGACTCGGCAGCGCCAGCGTGCACCGTCACGGATGATGCGCAGGTGCTTGCCGCCGGGTGGCAGGTAGGCATGGCCGGGCAGCACCGCTTCGCCGTCGCTGGCCTCGCGCACGGCCATCGCCGAGTGTCGGTCCAGGCGTTCGGCAAAGGCGCTGCTGAAGCTGGCCGGCAGATGCTGGGTCATCACCACGGCGGGCGCGTCGGCGGGCATGCCTTCCAGCACCACGCGCAGCGCTTCGGTGCCACCGGCTGACGAGCCGATCGCGATCAGGCGATCGGTGGTCCGGAACTGCGGCGAGGCAGCACGCGTCGCCGGCGCTGCGTCCAGCGTGAGCTTCGGGGCGGCCGCGCGCACCAGCGGTCGCACCCGCGAGCGCGCCGCCATCTTCACCTTGGCGATGATTTCGTCGGCGTAGCCCTGCAGGCCGCGTGCGACGTCCAGCTTGGGCTTGGAGACGAAGTCCACCGCGCCCAGTGCCAGCGCCTGCAGCGTGGTGTCGGCGCCGCGTTCGGTCAGCGAAGAAATCATCACCACCGGCAGCGGGTGCAGCCGCATCAGATTTTCCAGGAACGCCAGGCCGTCCATGCGCGGCATTTCCACGTCAAGCGTGATCACGTCCGGGGCCAGGCGCTTGATCTTCTCACGCGCCAGCAGCGGATCTGCGGCGGTGCCGACCACGTCGATGGCCGGGTCGCTGGACAGGATTTCCGTGAGCATCTGCCGCACGACGGCAGAGTCGTCGACGATCAGGACCCGGCAGGGGGCGTTGCCGGTCAGGGTCATTCGAACAACTCCACGCCACCGGTGACCGGGGCCTTGGACAGACGTGCACGCACGGCCGATTCGGTGGCGGCCACTTCGGCTTCGTGGGCATGCGGCAGGCGCTGCACCACCACGCGGCCGGTATCGGCGAAGAACCAGATCTTGCGCGGATGGATGCCGCACAGGTCCTCGGCGATGATCGGGATATGCTCGGCCTGCAGGTACTGGCGCACGAACTCGGCGTTACGGGTACCGACCGGATTGCTGGTGAATCCCTTGAGCACGTTGGCGCCGCCGAACACCTTGGCCTCGATGCGCTTGCGGTGGGCGCCGCGCTTGAGCATGTCGTTGATCAGCAGTTCCATCGCGTAGCTGCCGTAACGCGCGGGCGCGCCGTCGCCGGCATTGCCCTCGGGCAGCAGGAAATGATTCATGCCACCGATCTTCAGCACGGGGTCCCGCAGGCAGGCCGCCACGCAGGAACCCAGCGTGGTGGTCAGCGCGGTGGTGTCGTCCACCACCAGGTACTGGGTCGGCAGCAGCTTGGCGGCAATGGTCTGGAAGCGCGCATCCTGGTAGCGCATCACATCGTCGGTACGCAGCGAGGCGTTCATGCACCGGCCTTTGCCGCGCGGCGGTACAGGGTGCGGCCACAGGGCTGGATCAGGTCGGCGGCGTGCAGGTAGTTCTCCGAGTGTCCGGTGTAAAGCAGGCCGTCATCGGCCAGGTGCTGTACCAGCCGGCCGAGGATCGCGCGCTGGGTTGGCTTGTCGAAGTAGATCATCACGTTGCGGCAGAACAACGCATCGAACGGGCCGCCGACGTCGTAGCGCGGGGCAAGCAGGTTCAGTGGGCGGAACTCGATCAGCTCGCGCAGTGCCGGCAGCACGCGGCACTGGCCCTCGTTGGGGCCGCTGCCGCGCTGGAAGTAGCGCCGGCGCAGGTCCGGGTCGAGGTTGGTCACACGGTCGATGTTGTAGACACCTCGGCCGGCGGTGGCCAGCACTTGGGTGTCGACGTCGGTGGCGATGATGCGCACCGGCGGCTTCAGCGTACCGAAGGCCTCACAGGCGGTAATCGCCATTGAATAGGGTTCTTCGCCGGTGGACGCTGCGCACGACCACAACAGCAGCGGCGTGCGGCTGGAGCGCTGCTGCAGCTCCTCGCGCAGCTTGTCGAAGTGATGCGGTTCGCGGAAGAACGAGGTCAGGTTGGTGGTCAGGGCGTTGGTGAACGCCTGCCACTCGTCACCATCTTCCTGCTCCAGATGGTCCAGATACTGCTGGAAGCTGCGCATGCCCAGCGTGCGCAGGCGGCGCGACAGGCGGCCATAGACCATGTCGCGCTTGGCCGGAGCGAGGGCGATGCCCACGCGCTGGTAGATCAGGTCGCAGACGCGGCGGAAATCACGGTCGGCGAACTCGAATTCGCGTGGGCCGGTAACGATGGGAGTAGGACTTTGCACGGGGGACGTGTCCATCGGCGGGGGCGGCGGCCGAAGCCGCTGCGGGTGGGTCTCAGAATTCCTGCCAGTCGCTGTCGCTGGCGGCGAAGGTGCGGGCGTTGCTGCTGCGACGTACCGGCGCGGGCGTTCCGGTCGGCTGCGGACGTGCCACGGTGGTGATGCACGCCGATTCCACGCGTTCGGCGACAGCCTTCACTGCGGCGGAGACCTGGTTGTCGAGGCGGAAGATCGCCACGGCATCGGCCAGCTGCGCGGCCTGGTCTTCCATCGCACGCGCGGCGGCGGTGGCTTCCTCCACCAGCGCAGCGTTCTGCTGAGTGGTTTCGTCCATCTGCACCACGGTCTGGTTGACCTGCTCGATGCCGGCGCTCTGCTCCTGCGAAGCGGCAGAGATCTCGGCCATGATGTCGGTCACGCGCTGCACCGAGGCGACGATCTCGCCCATCGTGCTGCCGGCCTGGTGCACCAGGCTGGAGCCTTCGGTGACCTTGCCGACCGAATCGTCGATCAGGCCCTTGATCTCCTTGGCC